>CAMBYK010000009.1 GCA_945872155.1 uncultured Candidatus Saccharibacteria bacterium | reverse complement strand
TAGCGACGCCAAATATCTAGCTTCTGAATACGAAAACAGCAAAAACGCCGCCATGAAAGCTCTGAAAAAGTCCATGCGCCCAGAGCTCATTAACCGCTTAGACGCTATTTTAACTTTCCATGCTCTTGGCCGTAGTGATGTTGAACGCATTTTTGACAACCTTTTTGAAGATCTTAAGAAACGCTTGGCGATTAAATCCATGGGCGTTAAAATTGATGCCAAAGTCAAAAATTGGCTCATCGAAAAAGGCTATGATCCCAAAAATGGCGCTAGGCCAATGCGCCGTACCATCGAAGAGCATCTCGAATCGCTTATCTCAGAGGCTATTATTTCGGGTGAATTTACTTCCGGTCAGATCGCGCAAATTTCGCTCGTCAAAAACAAACTTAAACTCGCCATTGAGAAAAAGGAGAAATAAATGGTTAAAACTGTTCGTCGTATTATTGGTCTAGCAGTTCTTCTTTTGCTGTGCGCGCCGATTTTTCTCATTGTTTTAGGCGACCAGTCTATTCAAGATAGAATCTCCACTATCGGTTATCACCATCCTGCCGCCATCGCCAAAATCGAATCTGACCTTCAGCTTGCCGATGCTGCCAAATTAGTTTTTTTAGCTACTCGTCCAACTTTGCACGATCGCGAACAGTTCAATCAAGCCTGCCGCAGTTTCAATGATAAAATTTCTGTGTTGGGCTGTTTTGATGGTCAACATATTCATCTTTTCTCAGTTGATGCCAAAGAGCTTTCTGGCGTCATCGAATCGACTTCTGCCCACGAATTATTGCACGCAATTTGGCGCCGTTTGCCGGCCAGCGAAAAAAACGATTTGGGCGAGGCGCTGGAAGAGTTTTATCATGACCATGCCGATACGCTAGAAAAAGAACTTGCTATTTACAATCAATCCGATAGAATCGACGAACTGCATTCTCGTGTTGGTACTCAGTTTGCCGAGCTTCCGCCCGCGCTTGAAAAGCATTACGCCCGATATTTTATCGATCAAGACCGCGTAGTCAAATTTTATAATTCTTATCGCGAGCCTTTCGAAAAACTTTCACAAGAGCTCGCCAAAACCACAGAAGAATTAAAATCTCTTAAGTCTTCCATCGATGAAAAATCACAGGACTACGAATCTATGTCCGCTAGCCTAACTGCAGAAATTAGTGAATTCAACCGTTGTGCCGACGCGTCTGGCTGTTTTAGTTCGCAGTGGCAATTTGTGAATCGCCGTCGCGTTTTGATCTCGGAGCAAGACGAACTCAACCAACTTTATCAACAAATCAATACTGAAATTGAACAATACAACGCTATGGTTGAGCGCTACAACGCCAACGTTATTAATATGGAAAATCTCCAACAAGAAATCAACTCTAATGCCAAAATCGAACAGGTAATTGAATAGAAAGGAAAACATGAAAAATTATCTCGTCCCAACAGTAGTAGAAGAAACCAATCGCGGCGAACGCGCCTACGACATCTACTCGCGCCTTCTTAATGAGCGCGTAGTGTTTCTGGGCGAAGAAGTCAACGCGCACACTGCCAACATCGTCATTGCCCAACTGCTCCATCTCGCACACGAGGATAGCCAAAAAGACATCAAGCTTTATATTAACTCTCCAGGCGGTAGCGTCTATGATGGCCTAGCGATTATTGATACTATTAATTATATTAAACCAGACGTAGAAACCATTGGTATCGGCCTACAAGCTTCTATGGGCGCAATGTTGCTTTCCAGTGGCGCCAAAGGTAAACGCTTTGCTTTGCCTAATTCTCGTATCATGATTCACCAGCCCTCTTCTGGCACCCAGGGCAAAATTACTGATCAGGAAATTGCACTTAAAGAAGGCATTTATCTCAAAAAACGTCTGGCGGAAATTTTCGCTGCCAACACGGGCCAAAAACTCAGCCAAGTTGAGCAAGATATGGACCGCGACAACTGGATGTCTGCTGAAGAAGCATTAAAATATGGCATCATCGACAAAATTATTAAATAGCCCATCCCGCTCATACTTTACAGTTTGAGCCTCGGCAATGCTATACTATTTCTATGGCTAAAGCAAAAAATCAATTCGTTTGTCAGCAATGTGGATTTTCTGCGTCCAAATGGGCAGGGAAATGTGATAATTGTGGCAACTGGAATACTTTTGTTGAGCAGCCGATAGTTGAGGCTGCGGTCCAAAAATCTGCCATCGCCCGCGGTCAAGTTTCGGGCAAGAAACTTTCTTATCGCTCAATTTCAGAGCTTGAATCATCCGACCAAATTGAACGCTTGGCTACAAATTTTAGAGATTTAAATTTAGTGCTTGGCGGAGGGATTTTGCCAGGCTCCGTTTCTTTACTAGCTGGACAGCCAGGCATTGGCAAGTCTACTTTGCTAATGCAAATTTGCGCCACCATCGCAAAAGCTCAGCCGGTTCTTTATATTTCTGGCGAAGAATCTGCTGGGCAGGTCAAGCTGCGTGCTGAGCGTCTTGGCGCCAGCGGGCATAACCTCAGTTTTGCCAGTTCCACATCCGGCAACGACATTGCTAAAACCATCGAAGCTGGTCAGTTCAAATTAGTCATTATCGATTCGATTCAGACGCTTGCTTTAGATGAAATTTCTTCTGCTCCAGGAACTGTATCCCAAGTCACCAATTGTGGCAATTTGATTATTCGCGCCGCTAAAGCTACCAATACGGCGGTAATTATTGTTGGCCACGTCACTAAAGAGGGCGCTTTGGCCGGACCAAAAATTCTCGAGCATTTAGTAGACGTGGTGCTCAATTTTGAAGGCGATCGTTATGGTGGATTCAAGACTATTCGTGCTGTCAAAAATCGTTTTGGTTCAACCAGTGAAGTAGCAATTTTTGAAATGGATAGCAGTGGCCTAAAAGAAGTTCAAAACCCCTCCGAAGCCTTGCTTGCCGAACGTCAAAATACTGACGGCTCAATTATTTTGGCCACACTGGAGGGCACTCGTCCAATCCTGGTCGAGATTCAGGCTCTTGCTACGCCTACTAATTTTGGCTATCCCAAACGCACTGCGTCTGGTTTTGATCTTAATCGTCTTAATTTGTTAATTGCCGTGCTGGAGCGCCGCACTAAACTGAAGCTAGACGACAAAGATATTTTCATCAACGTGGTTGGCGGGCTCAAATTACAAGATTCCGCCGCAGACCTAGCCGTCTGTATGGCCATTGCCAGCGCCGTTGCTGGTCGTAAATTATCCGAAGATTATATAGTTTTTGGTGAAGTTGGTTTGGGCGGCGAAATTCGTTCTGCTTTTCGTCCAGATCAGCGCATTTCTGAGGCCAAAAAACTCGGGTTTAAGCATGCCATAGCACCCGCTACTATCAAAAACTCTTTCGTTATTCCTGCCAAAGACCTCCGCACTACTTTAATCAAATACGTCAATGAATAATTCCAAAAGATCCATTCGTATTCTCGGCATTGATCCGGGCACTGGCATTTGTGGCTTTGGTATCATTGACGTGGCTCGTTCTCAAACCGCCATGTTGTCCACCGCCAAAGCCGTTGATTATGGCGTCATCTCCACTCCCCCTCACACACCGCTTTCTGATCGATTGCTCGACATTTACGAATCTTTACACCAAATTATTAAGCAAAACCAACCAGACCTAGTCAGCGTAGAAAAATTATTTTTTAGCAAAAACATCACAACTGGCATTTCAGTTGCTGAGGCGCGTGGTATTGTTTTGTTGGTCTGTCGCCAGCACAATTTGCCAGTTTTTGAATACACGCCAAATGAAATCAAAAAAACGCTTACGGGCTATGGTGCGGCCGACAAAAAACAAATGCAAGAGATGGTGCGCCTGCATCTTAATTTGGAACAAATTCCCAAACCAGACGATGCGGCCGACGCTCTCGCCACGGCTATTGTGCATTCATTTTTAGCTAAAACGCAATGCTGAATTAGTCTGTTTCAGCATGTTATAATGAACTTAATATGATTGCACACATCCATGGAAAAATTGTTGAAAAATTTCTCAGCTCCGTCATAGTTGACGTGCAGGGAATTGGCTACGAAATCACGCTTACTAATTTAGATTTTGACCAAGCCATGTTAGATCAAACTCAAAAATTTTATACCTTTCATTCAATTAAAGAAAATTCAGAAGAACTTTATGGTTTTTCTACACTTGCCGCTAAAAAACTCTTTGAACTTTTAATTTCCGTTAATGGTATCGGGCCAAAAGCCGCTATGGCCATTCTTTCGCTTGCTTCGCCCGAAGAAGTCCGTAGCGCTATTGCCCGCTCCGACAATGTTTTTATTGCCAAAGCCAGTGGTGTAGGTAAAAAATCCGCCGAGCGTGTCATTGTGGATCTTCATGACAAAGTTGGCCTACCGTCAATATTTGATACTACAGCTCCTTCGACTATTTCAACCAACGATGAAGCTCTCGACGCGCTCATTGCGCTTGGCTTCTCGTTAAAAGAGGCCACCGTCGCATTATCTGGAATCGATCCGACGTTGCCTCTTTCAGAACGTATTACTATCGCCTTGAAGCAATAATTAGTAGTTATTAGCTTTGATTTCAAAATAGCTTTGTGGGTGCTTGCAAGCTGGGCAAAGTTCTGGGGCAATTTCACCGACGTGGATATGGCCACAGTTACGGCACTTCCAAACCGTCACTTTGTCGCTCTTGAACACAATATCATCTTCGATATTTTTCTTAAGCTTCAAGAAACGCTGTTCATGATGTTTTTCGATCGCCCCCACTAACTCAAATTGTTCGGCGATTTCTTCAAAACCTTCTTCACGTGCAGTTTTGGCAAAATCATTATACATATCAGTCCATTCGTAGTTTTCGCCATCAGCCGCCAGCTGTAAATTCTCAGTTGTTTCACCCACCGCGCCATTGTGTAATAGCTTGTACCATAATTTGCTGTGCTCGCGCTCGTTCATGCTGGTCTCAGTAAAAATTTCCGCGATCTGCTCAAAGCCGTCTTTTTTGGCCTTCGATGCATAGAAACCATATTTAGCGTGAGCCATCGACTCTCCCGCAAAAGCTTTTTCTAAATTCTCCCAGGTTTTGGAGCCTTTTAATTCTTTTGTCATATTTCCTCCTATCTGTTAATATATTATCATGGGTATCGAAAGAATCATAGACATTACTGCACACTCTGACGACCCGGTTGAACAGGCCGATGAAATTTCTCTACGCCCAACTTGTTTTAATGATTATATTGGGCAGGAGCGCCTCAAAAACAATCTCAAAATTGCCATTCAAGCCGTCAAAAAACGCAGCGACGGCACTACTCTAGATCACGTTTTGCTCTACGGTCCGCCAGGGCTCGGCAAGACTACCATGGCCAACGTCATCGCTCATGAAATGGAAGCAAATTTACGCATTACTTCTGGCCCGGCCATTGAGCGAGCGGGCGACTTAGCCAGCATTCTCACCAACTTACAAGATGGCGATGTGCTTTTTATTGACGAAATTCATCGTCTGCGTCGCGCCGTAGAAGAAGTTCTATATTCCGCCATGGAAGATTTCAAGCTCGATATCGTGATTGGCAAAGGCCCAGCGGCTCGTTCAGTGCGCCTTGACTTGCCAAAATTTACCGTAATTGGCGCTACTACTCGTACGGGAGCTTTGGCCGGTCCACTTCGTGATCGTTTTGGCATCGTGCATCGGCTTGAGTATTATCAGGCACCTGAAATCGAGCAAATTATCACTCGTACTGCCAATATCTTGAACACTCAAATTCATCCAGAAGCCACCGCCTTGTTAGCCGCTCGTTCCAGACTCACTCCTCGCATTGCCAATCGTCTTACCAAGCGCGTACGTGACTTTGCCGACGTCAACGGCGACGGTATTATAGACGTAAAAATCGCCACTCAGGCTCTACAGCTGTTGGAAATTGACCAATGTGGCCTAGACCCGGCAGATCGCAATATGCTTGAGTTGATGCTGGAAAATTACGGCAACCGCCCGGTCGGGCTTTCTACTATTGCTGCCTTGACCGGCGACGAAGTTAGCACTATTGAAGATTATTATGAGCCTTATCTTTTGCAACTCGGCTTTCTAGAACGCACTCCGCGTGGGCGCAAAGTCACTCCCAAAGCTCAAAAGCATCTCGCGAGTCAGCAATAATTATTTTGCACTTTTCCCCTATCTGTGCTATACTCAAACCATGAAGCAGGGACTTGTCAACCTCCGTCACGATCGCAGCTCCAAAGATTTTCCCAATCTTAATCTTGTTGCCGATGAATACGTTGAGCTAGCTATCACGCGCTCCAGAATTGGCATTATTTTTATTTGGACTGCCGTCGCCGCCATCTTCGTTGTTTTAACTGCGGCCCTTTTTACTTTGTTGACCACCGAGGCCTCCGAGTCTATCGTCAATCTCAACCCTACCGCTAAGTCATATCTTTATTTCATCATTATTATTCTCTATATTTTTATCTTTGTTGCTGGGCTGGTTTCAGCTACAGTCTATAATCGCAATAAGCTTTTCATTACCAACAAACGCATCTTTCACTTTTCTGCTAATTCACTATTTTCCCAGAGCAATAGCGTGATAGATCTCGTTTCAATTGAGGATGTCAGTTTTATACAGGCTGGTCTTGCTGATTATATTTTTAAAATCGGCACTATTCGTTTGTCCACGGTTGGCGATGAGACCACTTATACTTTTAAATATATCGACACCCCGCACGACGAGCTCAAAGTAATTCTCGATTTAGTACATATCAACAAAGACAAAGATTCCACAGAAGAAACCCAGTAGTCGGCTATAAATTTATTTACGGCTTCGCTTGATGTAGTCGTCTTCTTTTTCTAATTGCGCTCGCAAAGTATATTCTTTACAGTGGCCATTTTCGCAATCAGCCGGTTCATAAGAATAAGAACTACCAGAGACGCCCAAATTCAGGCCGATTGGGTCGGTAAACAACTCTGGATCCATTACCTTTAGATTGTTTTCGCTGATTGTTTCAGGGTAAAATTGATTTTGCGCATAAAAGCCCTCTTCAAGCGCATAATACATTGCGTTTATAGCTTCTTTGCGCTGCTCGTCACGATTCATTGCGTCGATATTCAGCTTTTGCACAAAAAACAAAACCAAAAGCAACGACACAAACGCCATCACGATTACAATTTCTAAAACAGTGAAGCCTTTTCTTTCTTTCATATCGAAATTATAGCACACAAAAAATCACCGAAAGGTGATTTGGGAGTTCTTTGGTAGTACCGGCTGGGATCGAACCAGCGTTTGCCCCTTGGGACGCTCCGCTGGTTCGCCTTTAATAAGTTCTTTGGTAGTACCGGCTGGGATCGAACCAGCGACCTTAGGCTTATGAGTCCTACGCTCTAACCAACTGAGCTACGGTACCAAATGAGCAAAGAAAAGAAAACTACTATTTTCATTTTCTTGCGAATGCCGGCACCGAAGGCGCGTAGCGCTTACGGTACCAAATATGTAAAGGTGTTTTGGCGGAAGGGACAGGATTCGAACCTGCGGAACTTGCGTTCTCTGGTTTTCAAGACCAGTGCCTTCAACCACTCGGCCACCCTTCCGCTGTTTATTCTATCATATTTTTGTGGTTTTTCCTACCTTAAAATATAATTTCAGATTTAAGTTTATTCCGCGTTCGTATGCACGGCCACCACATCGTCCAGGTCATCAACGGCATCAAGCAATTTTTCTAATTTTTCGGCGTTTTCTGGTTCCACTGGCACTGAGTTGTTAGCCACGTATTGCAGTTCCGCTGATGACACAGTCATGCCGTTCGCAATCAAAGCTTCGCGCACCTTGGCCAAATCTGAAGCCGGTGTGTATATTTCGATCCCGTCTTCCTGCTCTTCAGCATCTTCTGCTCCGGCCTCCAGCGCCGCCATCAGCGCCTCTTCGCCTTTTTCGGAAATCACAATCACGCCTTTTCTCTCAAACTGGAACATCACCGAGCCAGGGTCGGCCATTCGTCCGCCGTTTTTGTCTAAAGTATGACGCACTTCTGGCATGGTGCGGTTTTTGTTGTCCGTAGCAACCTCTATAATGATCCCCACGCCACCAGGGCCGTAAGCTTCATAAGTTTCCTCAATCAGCGTCGCAGAACTTTTATCAGCTACACGGGCAATAGCGCGTTCGATATTAGCCTTCGGCATATTAGCCAGACGGGCCTTTTCTAACATCATCGCCAAAGAAGCGTTGGTGTCTGGGTCTGTTCCGCCTCGTGCCGCGATTGCGATTTGATTTCCGATTTTAGTAAACAACGCTCCGCGTTTTGCATCCACAACTGCTTTCTGTCTTTTGGTCGTTGCCCATTTACTATGTCCTGACATATTTCTCCTTACCGATATTTTTCCTTATTTTACCACTTTGTCTCTTAAATTTCCACTGCCTGGTCGTCGCAAAATTTATTTAATACGCCCATGCTTGTTTCTTTTTTACTGCCTTGTTAATCTTGCCACAAGCCACCTAGAAATAGGCTTCAAAATAAGCTATAATTAACTCAAACAAGGAGATAATACTGCTATGGCAAAGAAACCAGCAACCCCAGAAAAAACCGAACAACTAGATGGAAAAAGTGAAGCCTTAAAGCTTGCCATTTCGCAAATTACCAAGCAGTTTGGAGATGGCTCCATCATGAAGCTTGGCGACACCAACAAGATCGATGTAGAATTGTTGTCCTCTGGCTCGCTTTCGCTTGATTTAGCCCTTGGCGGTGGCTACCCAAAAGGTAGAATTATTGAAATTTACGGCCCAGAGTCATCCGGCAAAACCACTCTTGCTCTGCATGCCATTGCTGAGATCCAAAAACAAGGCGGGCAAGCTGCCTTTATTGACGCTGAGCACGCGCTAGATCCAGCCTACGCCAAAAAAATCGGCGTTGATACTGGCAATCTCCTAATTTCACAGCCAGACAACGGTGAACAAGCTCTTGAAATTTGTGAAACACTAGTGCGTTCCGGTGCTATCGACCTGATCGTTGTCGACTCCGTAGCTGCTTTAGTCCCTCAGGCCGAAATTGACGGCGACATGGGCGACGCCCAGATGGGTCTTCAGGCTCGTTTGATGTCCCAGGCTATGCGCAAGCTCACTGGCATTATCAATAAGACCAAATGTACAGTGATTTTTATCAACCAAATTCGCATGAAAATTGGTGTCATGTTTGGTAATCCAGAAACCACTACCGGTGGCAACGCTCTTAAATTTTACGCTTCTGTCCGCATCGACATTCGTCGCATCGGCCAGATCAAAGACGGTGAAAACATCTCCGGCAACCGCACCAAAATTAAAGTTGTCAAAAACAAAATCGCTGCCCCGTTCCATACTGCTGAATTTGACATCATGTATAACGAAGGTATCAGTAAGACTGGCGACATTCTTGATCTTGGCGCGCAATATAATGTTCTAGAAAAAGCCGGTGCTTTCTATAAATACAACGGCGAAACCATCGGCCAAGGCCGCGAAGCTGTCAAAAAACTCTTCAAAGAAAAACCAGAACTCATGCAAGAAATCGAAGCTGCCGTGCGCGAAAAGGCCTTACCGAGCGCGGAGTAATATGCAAAAAAACGAGCTTTGGCAAGAATACGGCATAAACGGGGAACCACTGCAAAACGGTGGGCTAATTCCATACCCGGCGCAGCTTATTCGCGATCATAAGATTTGTGGAGTAGTCACTATCTGGCTTTATCGCCATGCGCCAGAGGGTTTGGCTTTGCTTTTTCAAAAGCGCTCTCAGTTTGTGGACCGCAATGCCAGCAAGTGGGACATTTCCGCCGGCGGACACATGAATTACCAAGAAACTCCGCTTGAATCCGCCGTCCGCGAAGCTAGAGAAGAAATTGGGGTCGATTTAGCTCCCGCCAAACTTCACTATCTTTTTTCTGAAGCTACTAATCTTCACGTCCATCATACTTTTGCTTACGACTGGACAGAAGAGCCAGACCAGTTCCACTTTGACGACCAAGAGGTTGAAACGGTGAAATGGGTCCCATTTACTGAAGTTGACGAATTTCGTAGCGCTTACGCCAAAACCCAGGTCGCCGATGACGACACTCATTTTATGCTACTTAGACAATGGTTCCAGCGTCATGGAGATATTTAATAGTCAGACACCAATCGGCCAGCCTACATTATCAGCAGAGCTTAAAATTACCGCCATCAAACAAGCCGTCAAGAATCCCAATCGCGCCAACATTTTTATCAACAATAAGTATGATTTTTCGCTTACCATCGCTCAACTGGCCGACTATAAACTTAAAGTGGGCCAAATTATCACGCCCTTTGAACAAAAAAAATACCATAAAGCTTCTCAATTCGGCAAGTTGTACCAGCGTACATTAGAATGGGTGCTTGCGCGCCCTCGTTCCGTCAAAGAAACCAAAGATTATCTTTGGAAAAAGCAAGTCGAGCCAGCCGATTCTGAAAAAATCATCGAAACCTTAATCGCCAAGAAATATCTCAACGATTTAAATTTTACTCAATTTTATGTAGAAAATCGTTTTGTCAAAAAGGGAATTAGTTTCAAACGCCTTCGTCTGGAGCTCATGAAAAAAGGTATTGATGCCGAGATTGTAGATGAAGTTTTGCGACAAAACGAACGCTCTGATCTTTCAGAAATCCAGAAAATTATTGCCAAAAAACAGCACAAATATCAAGACGAGCAGAAACTTATTCAGTACCTGGTTCGTCAGGGTTTTGATTTTGAATTGGCGCGAAATTCGGTTCGCGAAATGGATTCACAAAGTTAGGCACAAAATCCTTTTTTATCATTTCACGACGAATCTTGGCCTCTTCATCCTTGACTATTACTTTATAATCTGTAATTTCCACAATCTGCGAACGCCCTACTATCAGCTCTGGATCAGTTAGGGCTTTCAGCGCCGGGCGCTTCACCACTAACTGTTGCACCATAAAGTTATCGGTATTGACTACATAATCGGCCACCTTGCCCAGACGCGTTCCTTTTTTCGTTTCCACCGTCAATCCAGCCAGTTGGAAATTTAATTTCAAGATTTCGCCAATTTTTATCACTTCGTCGCGAGTCGTTAGTTCGTCGCTTGAATCAATAATCAACCCGATATTTGCCACCTCGCGCACCGATTTGATATCCAACACGTCGCCCACTTCTGCATCCACCATCGGGCCAACGACAGTGTATCCTAAAATATGTAAATTATTAGGGTCAACCACCGCCTCTGCCGTGCGCGCAATCGCTCCGCCCACGTGTAAACTCAGTACCGGAAAATTCAGCAATTTAGAGCCAGATATTAACATACCCACATTATAACAATCTCTTTCTTTTTAATCTAGCTTATGCTATAAATAGAATTAGAATTTAATAATGAGGGAGAAAAAGGTGGAACAACCTATCAGAGTTAACTCGGAAATTGGACGTTTAAAAACAGTATTATTACATCGCCCTGGTGAAGAGCTTGAGGCACTCACGCCAGAATATATGAGCCGTATGCTTTTTGATGACGTCCCATATCTTAAAGAAGCCCAGCGCGAGCACGACGCTTTCGCTGAAACACTTAGAAAAAACGGTGCAGAAGTTTTATACTTAGATCAATTGGCTGCCGAGGCTCTTTCAAACGATGAGCTCAAGTGGCAATTCGTCCGTGAAATGGTTAGTGCTTCTAAACAGGGAGATACCCACTCCACCGAAGCCATCGTCAATTATCTTGGTCAGCTCGATACTTTGCCGATGATTCGCAAGATCATGGCAGGCGTCAAAAAGTCAGAAGTTAGCATCAGCGAGCCAGAAAACAAACAACTCCACCACTTTATGGTCGATGATTATCCTTTCTATCTCGACCCAATGCCAAACCTTTACTTTACCCGTGACCCAGCCGCTTCCATGGGCAACGGCCTCACCATCAACAAAATGCACTGGCCGGCTCGTCGTCGTGAATCGATGTTTATGGATTATATCATCAAGCATCATCCACGCTTTGCTGGCACCAATACTCCAGTTTGGTATGACCGCGACAACCGTTTCTCCGTCGAAGGTGGCGATGAACTTATCTTAAACAAAGAGACTGTAGCTATTGGCATTAGTGAGCGCACCGAAGCCGAAGCTATCGAGCGCATTGCTTCAAAGCTTTTGCGCGAATCTGCTTTCAAACGCGTGCTCGCTATCAAAATTCCTTCTCGCCGTGCCTTCATGCATCTTGACACCGTATTCACCATGGTTGACTACGACAAATTCTCCGTCCATCCAGCTATTCTTTCTGACGGAGGTAAGCTCGACACTTATATTCTTGAAAAAGCCGACACTCCAACCGGCTATGAGGTGACTTTCCGTCAGGACATCAAACAGGTGCTCGAACAAGTCCTAAAGGTTAATGACATCAAGCTTATTCTCTGTGGCGATGGAGACCCAATTGCTGCTGATCGCGAACAATGGAATGACGGCTCCAACACGCTAGCCATTGCTCCAGGCGTCGTCGTCACTTACGATCGCAACTACGTCACTAACAACGCGCTTCGTCGCGCCGGCCTCACAGTTATCGAGGTCAACGGTGCCGAACTCGGTCGTGGTCGTGGCGGTCCACGCTGTATGTCAATGCCAATCGTAAGGGAGGAAATCTAACAATGGAAACCAATCTTAAAGGTCGCTCACTGCTTACTTTAAAGGATTTTACTCCGGCAGAAATTCGTCAATTCCTCGATACTGCTTTCCAATTCAAAAAGAATCGCAAGGCTGGCGCTACTAACTATCACCATCAGGGCAAAACAATTGCTATGCTGTTTGAAAAAACTTCCACTCGCACTCGCTGCGCCTTTGCTATTGGCGCCCGCCACCTTGGCATGCACGCTGAATTTTTGGGCAAAGACGATATTCAGCTTGGCAAAAAAGAGTCTGTTGAAGACACCGCCAAAGTGCTCGGTCGCATGTTCGATGGTATTGAGTTTCGTGGCTTTTCACAAAAAACCGTCGAAGATCTCGCCAAATACTCTGGCGTTCCGGTCTGGAACGGTCTTACCGATCTCTATCATCCTACTCAGGCACTTGCTGATTTCATGACCATCGAAGAAAATCTTGGTTATCTTAAAGGCGCCAAACTCGCCTATGTCGGCGATGGGCGCAATAACGTTGCCAACAGCCTCATGATTGCCTCCGCGCTCATGGGCTTGGATTTTCGTATTGGCACCGCTGAATCACTTTTCCCAGATCCGGCCCTTGTAGAAGAAGCCAAAGCCTTAGCTGCTAAATACGATACTGGCGCCACAATTACTATTACCACCGATCCAAATGCTGCTGTACGCGGAGCTGATTTTATCTACACCGACGTATGGGTATCTATGGGCGAAGAGGACAAATTCGCCGAACGTATTAGCTTACTAAAACCTTATCAGGTCAATCGTAACCTAGTTGCGGAGACGGGCAATCCAGAGATTAAGTTCTTGCACTGCCTCCCAGCATTTCACGATTCCGAGACGGTATTTGGTAAGCAGGTTCTCGAACAATTTGGTTTGGAGGAGATGGAGATAACTGACGAGGTGTTCCGTAGCCCCCATTCAAAAGTATTCGATGAAGCCGAAAATCGTATTTATACGATTGAAGCAGTGATGGCCCTCACTCTTTAGGACCAATAAAAAGAAAGGAAAGGAAAATGGCCGAACAGAAAAAACGACCAGACAAAAAACCAAAACGTCTAAAAATGCTCTCAGCTTTTGCTGTGCTCTTTATGATTATCGCCGCTATGGCCGCACTCACTTGGGTTGTCCCATCTGGTGAGTACGAATACACTACCAACGACGCCGGAGAAGAAGTCCGTGTCGCTGGCTCTTATCACGAAGTGGATAAGGTTATTACCAAAACCAACACCGAAGTCGATTCCGAAACCGGTGAATTAATCATTACTAAAGAAGTAGAAAAAGATCATCGCCAAGGTTTGTGGGATGTCGTAATGTCTCCAATCAAAGGTATGGCAGAGCGTCTTGACGTCATTGTCTTCGTCTTGATTCTCGGTGGCTTCCTCGGAGTCGTCATGAAAAGTGGCGCTCTTGATGCGGCTTTGGGTGGCCTGCTCAAACGTATGAATGGCAAAGAAAAATGGCTCATTCCAATTTTGATGACCCTCTTTGCTATCGGCGGTACCACCTATGGTATGCAAGAGGAAACCGTGGCTTTCTATGCCTTGATTATCCCAATCATGCTTGCCGCTGGTTTCAACACTATGACCGCTCTTATGACTATCGTCTTAGGTAGTGGCGTCGGTGTTCTTGCTTCCACCGTCAACCCATTTTCTACCGGTATCGCTGCCGACGCTGCTGGCGTCGATCTTGGCGGTCTGCTCTGGATTCAGGGCATCATCCTCGTCATCGCTCTTGCAGCGGCTATCTTCTTTACTATGCGCTATGCTGCCAAGGTTAAAGCTGGCAAATATACTGAAGACGCTGCCGTTGGGGCAACTTTCAAAACTCTTGAACTCGACAAAGTTCCTGAAAACACCACCAAACGTAAACTTATCACTACGATTTTCGCGGTTACCTTTGTAGTCATGATTATCTCCCTGATTCCTTGGGCAGATTTCGGAGTCACCGTCTTTGAAAACTTCCACGCTTGGTTGGTCGGTCTGCCAGTTCTCAGCACCATTTTGGGTGCCGGTCACAACGTCGAACTTGGCGCTTGGTACTTTAATGAAATTTCAGCTTTGTTCCTTCTCTCCGCCTTTATCATTGGCTTTATCGCGAGAAAAGAATTTAAAGAAGCTGGCACCAGCCTTACTGATGTCTTTATCAAAGGCTCTGGGGAAATCTTAGGCGTTGCCATCGTGATTGCTGTCGCTGCTGCTATCGGCGTCATCATGAAAGAAGGCGCTATCCAAGATACCATCATCCACTGGGGCGAAGAAGGTCTCAAGAACGCTAACGGCGGCTTCGTCGGTCTCTTGGCTTATCTATTCTATCTCCCAATGTCTCTCCTCGTCCCATCGACCTCTGGTCTCGCATCGGCTTCTATGCCAATTCTTGCACCAGTCGCCGACCTCGTTGGCTCCAGCAAGGACACTATGGTCATTGCTTTCGCCAACGCCGAAGGCCTCATCAACATGATTGCTCCAACCGTAGCTTCATTGATGGCTGGCCTCGCCCTATCCGGTGTCTCTTACAAGAACTGGATCAAGCGCACCGCTCCAATTATGGCAGTCTTCGCAGTTATCAGCATGGTTGCCTGCTTCATCATGGGAGCAATTTAGTGGCGCGAATCGTCGTCGCTCTCGGAGGAAACGCCTTGTCGCTAGACGGCAAGGCTTCCGCCTCCGATCAGCAGGCTGTTGCCAGTCAAACCGTGGCCGAACTTATCAAATTAATTCAAGCCGGCCACGATTTGGTAGTAGTGCACGGCAATGGCCCTCAAATCGGCAACATTATTTTGCACGAAGAAGCCATCAATACCGAAAAAGTCCCCACTATGCCCGTAGATACTTGTGGTGCTATGAGCCAAGGCCAAATCGGTTATTGGTTGCAAAAGGCTTTTTATAATCAATTTTATCAGCTAGGGATTAATCGCCCAGTCGCCTCAATTGTCACCCAGGTTTTAGTGGATCAGAATGATCCGGCCTTTCAGAATCCATCCAAGCCAATTGGCCCGTTCTATACTGAGGCCGAGGCAAAAGAGCTCGCCGCTACTAAGGGAATTACTGTCAAGGAAGATTCTGGCCGTGGTTGGCGTAAGGTCATTCCATCGCCTCGCCCGATTCATATTGTTGAGTCTGAGTTTATTAAGCTCGCTCTTAAGAAACATGCTATCTTAGTCGCAGCTGGTGGCGGCGGCATTCCGGTTTCTTATCAAAACGGACAATTGTCTGGCCTAGAGGCCGTTATTGATAAAGATTTTGCTGCGGCCAAACTTGCCGATATTATCAAAGCCGACACTCTGTTGATTCTCACTGCCGTAGAGTCAGTCAAAATTAATTTTGGCCAACCGGACGAACAATCTTTGACTAAAATTTCCACCAAGCAGGCCGCCGAATACATTCAGAATAATCAATTTGGCGCTGGTAGCATGCTACCCAAAGTTGAAGCAGCTCTGCAATTTATTGGTTCCAACAAAAAGCGCCGCACAATTATTACCACGCCACAAGCCGCATTAGCTGGACTAAAAGGGCAGGCTGGTACTACAATTGTCTTATGACAAAAATTCTTGCTGTTTCAGGAGGGGTGGACTCCGTAGTATTACTACATTTTTTTCGCCACGAACAAAATGTGGTAGTAGCTCACTTCAACCACGGCATCCGCCCCTCTGCTGGGCACGATCAAGAGTTTGTGCGTCGTCTGGTAGCAGAATATCATCTTCCTTTTGAAACAGCTACTGCCAACTTGGGCCCGCACACTTCAGAAGCCGCAGCCCGCACTGCGCGCTACGATTTTTTATTTGAATTAGCCCAAAAGTATTCTCACCAAGGCGCTCCAGCTATGATTTATACCGCACATCATTTAGATGATTTGGCCGAGACTCTGGCCATTAATTTTTTACGCGGCACTGGCTGGCGCGGCTTAGCTCCGTTTGGTTATAATGGTATTGCCCGTCCTTTTTTGTCTTCGGAACTTACTAATGCCCCGCTTTCTCGCGCAGACATTTTGCGTTATGCGGCCACGCATCAGCTCAGTTTTTGCCACGACCCCACCAACACCGAAGATAACTATCTGCGCAATCGTCTACGCCCGCTGATCGCTCAGCAAATTCAAAATCCAACTTGGCGCGAACAAATTTTCCAACTTTTCAAACACCAACAGCAGCTTAAACAAGAGATTTCTACTCTAACCGTCGAGCTCCTTCCGCCAGATCAGATCTATCAACGTAGCTGGTTTGAGCAAATGGAAGCCCCTGTCGCTCTAGAATTTTTGCGCGCCGCTTTGCTTCGTTGCGGTCTTTCGCTTACTACTCCGCAGTTGCAGGATTTTCTGCAAGCCATCCGCACTTATCAGCCAGGGAAAAATTTCAACCTCCCCGGCAATCGTCTCGTCGCTCTCCATAAAACTTTTTTCTCCCTGAAAGACATCAGCTAACAGATAGTTCCGTGTTATAATATGTCCTATGAACGCTGAAAAAATTCGTAATTTCTGTATTATTGCTCATATCGACCATGGCAAATCTACTCTTGCTGATCGTATGATGGAACTCACCTTTACCGTGGATAAGCGCCAGATGAAGTCGCAGTTGCTAGATTCCATGGAGCTAGAACGCGAAAAGGGAATTACCATAAAATTGACGCCAGTGCAAATGTATTATAAAGATTATCAGCTTAATCTCATTGATACTCCGGGCCATGTCGATTTTTCTTATGAAGTTTCACGCTCACTCCAGGCCGTTGAAGCTGCGATTCTAGTGGTTGATGCTACTCAAGGTATTCAGGCCCAGACGCTTGCTAATATCTATCTTGCCCTAGAGCAGGACCTTTTTATTATTCCAGTTATCAACAAAATCGATCTCCCCGCCGCCAACACCGAGCAAGTTGCAGACCAAATTATCAACCTACTTGGCTGCGAGCGTTCTGACATTATTGGTGTTTCCGCTAAGACCGGCCAAAACGTTGATCAAGTCTTGGACGCCATTATTGAAAAAGCTCCCGCCCCCTTTACTCACTCTACTCCAAAAACTCAGGAGACTCGTTGTCTGATTTTCGATTCTTATTTCGATGATTACCGCGGCGTCGTCCTTTATATTCGCGTTTTTGATGGCACCATCACTAAAGGCTCTGCTATTTCTATGATGGCAGCCAAAAGCGCGGGGTTGGCTTTAGAAATTGGTATTTTGAGCCCCGAAATGAAGCCAAAAGACCAGCTTCAGGCCGGCGAAATCGGCTACATTGTCACCAACCTCAAAACTACCCGTGAGGCCAAAGTTGGCGACACTGTCACGCTTACTAAAAACCCTGCCCCCGCACCGCTGCCAGGATACAAAAACGTTCTGCCGTTTGTTTATGCCGGCTTTTTCCCGGTTTCCAACGACCAATACAAAGAGCTCAAAGAAGCCATCGAAAAACTTTCTTTGTCGGACTCCGCCCTGCAGTTTGAGCCAGAAAACAGCCCAGTGCTAGGTTTTGGTTTGCGCATCGGTTTTCTCGGGCTTCTCCATATGGACATTATCAAAGAGCGTCTTGAGCGCGAGTTCGATCTCGATCTTGTCGTCACCAACCCATCTACCAATTATCAAGTTAGGCTCGCAAATGGCACTGAGCTAGAGATTAAATCTGCCGCCGACCTGCCCGATCAATCTGAAGTTTTAGAAGTACGCGAGCCTTGGGTCAAGGGCGAAATCATCCTGCCTAAAAACATGATTGGCAATGTCTTGAATCTCATTGTGGAAAAACGTGGCCGTCAAACTAATCTTTCATATCTCGAAGATCGCGCGATTATTAATTTTGAAGCACCAATGGCTAATCTCCTCACCGATTTTTACGACCAGCTCAAATCCGCCACTTCCGGCTATGCCAGTTTTAACTATGAAATTTCCGATTATCGCCCGGAAGATTTAGTTAAAATCGATTTTCTCATCGGCGGCGAAAAAATCGACGCCCTCGCCATTATGTGCCACCGCTCCGAGGCCGACGCCATCGGTCGCGACATCACCAAAAAACTCAAATCCGTCATTCCTCGCCAAAACTACGAGGTCGCCATTCAGGCTGCTATCGGTGCCCGCATCATCGCCAGGGAAACTATCGGTGCTTATCGCAAAGACGTGCTGACCAAAATTCACACCGGCGATCGCGATCGCAAAGCCAAGCTCTTGCAAAAACAAAAACGTGGTAAAGCGCGCATGAAACGTTTCGGCAAAATCGACATCCCTTCTGAGGCTTTCACTGTGATGTTAAAACGTGACTAGATTATCAATTCTGCGAGCTATCTTTGACCGCAAACTCGTACAGTCTATCTACTATTTCTCGATAAACAACGTCGCGGTCCATATCCGCTCGCACCGGCACCAGCAACCCCAATCTTTGATAGTGCGTAATAACCGGCAGAGTCTTGTTTTTAAATTCTTGCAAGCGTTTTTCGAAAACCTTTGGTTTTTCGTCGTCCGGTCGCCCACCCCTGTCTCCAAGAATTTTCGCTGTTTCCCAGCGATTTTTCACGTCGGCCTCTGAAATGTTCAAAACCACCGCGGCTTTGATTGGGTGCCCAGAATTTTGCGCCGTTTCGATCACGAGCGATTCTTCCCCCTGCCAACGCCCTACTGAAGACAGAATAAACCCAAATTCTTTCAAATCTTCTCGTCCAAAATATGGCAGCACCAACTCAAAGAATACTGCGCTCGGCGCCAAATCACCTTTGTCGGTATAAGATTCACCCTTAGCTTTTTCCATCGCTCGGATAATCATCCCCGACGACATAAACTTAACATCCAAAGCTTCCGCCAGCCTCAGCCCAATCGTGTCTTTTCCGCTCATTGGCAACCCAAAAATGTTAATACATCCCGTCCCTAGCCAATCTTTGATAAATTTTATTTTTGCTTCCATCTTCCGTCCATCATAACACAAAAATCCCCGCCGTAGCGGGGGATTGGTGCTGAATAAGTGTGCAAAGAAAAATGCCATTTTAATTTTGATATTTGTTATCCTTCATTAGCAAATATCTGTTCGCATAATTCTTCTTTGCCCATAGTGATGGGTTCGTGCAAATTTTTAGCATATTCTTCGGCAAATCTCTTTTTTATTTCTGTGGGAATTTTTTCCTTACTGTAAGCGCTAGATTTACGCTTGAAAACCGGTGGCCACTCGTTGCAAATTGATCCGATCGGGGTCGAGTCGCAAACAATCCACAGCTTATTTCCTTCGTGCTCAGCACGTTCGGTCATCACGATTTTCCAATGAGCTGCCCTAAAAATAATTTTTTCGTTCTTTTTCACGAAACAAGTACTAAATTCGTTCATCATAATATCATCTCCTCCAGAATTTATTTGAATTTTGCACACTTATTTGTCAAAGAACAATTAACACCAATATCTATTCATTATATCACACAATCTAGGGAATGTCCAGTTTAGCACTCTTGACACTAAACTGCTAATTTATTACAATAAGCTCATGAATCTTACTCAGAGACAAAAAGATATTCTCTACTGCCTAATTGAGGAATACGCCGAGATGGCCGCGCCAGTTGGTAGCGTCACTTTGGCCAAAGTCTTTGA
>CAMBYK010000008.1 GCA_945872155.1 uncultured Candidatus Saccharibacteria bacterium | reverse complement strand
ATCATTAGCGAAAAAATCGAACAGCGCCGTAGCGCCAAGCGCCGTTTGCGCCAAGCGCCGTTTGCGCGAGACCAACCGGCTAAACGCGCTAGATCAGCACGGCACCGACTTAGAAAAATGGCTCCATCAGGAAGCTGAGCGGATTTTTGTCCGATACCAGCAGGACTGGTCAGAATATAAGCTTCAGAACATAGCAAAATATACTACTAATCGCTATTTCGAGCACGCATCTTTGATGCTAGACGCCATTGACCGCACTGGACGCCGCAACGTCGTGCAAGGGCTCTCCGTGGCTAGGACCGTCTTGCTTGCTCCGGTCCGCGAGCAGCCACATTCGGCCGTGCAAGTTATGTTCATTTTTAGCGGCACAGACACTTTAGTCGACCGCAAAACCCATCAGACTATTTATAAACAACGCGCCACCCATATTACGGAATACTGGAATTTCAGCTATGATGGCAAAACCCTAAAATTAGACGGCATCACTCAGTCCACAGAATCCACCCCGCACCTAGTCGCCAGCATCGCAGATTTTGCCCGCGAAAACGAGCTATTCTACAGTCCGGATTGGGGCCGGGTGACCCTGCCTACTCAAGGTCTCATCTTTGACGGTTTCAACATTTTGACTTATGCAGATGTCAACAACCATGTGGTTGGCAAATGGCGAGATTGTCTAGTTCAGATGTATACTTATTCGGCTACACCAGGGAATCCGAGCTCTTATTATTTAGTTGGGCAGATCAATTTACCAAAATCTTACGAAGGCGTCATTATCAAAGCCAAAAAGGCCAAGTTGCCCGTCTCAAAACCTAGCAAATACGATGAGTTTAAGATGGAATGGCCAGATTTCAACAAACGCTACCAGGTTTATGCCGCCAGCCGGGATGCTTTACCGGCCTTTGAATTACTCAATCCGGCCTTTATGTCTAGACTCTATGACCGCAATCTCCCTTACAATCTAGAAGTCAAAGGCAACGCTATCTATATTTTCGCTAAGGTCAAAACCGCTAGAAAAGCCGACTACGCCGAGCTCTTTAACGTATTGGCAGAATCTTTCAGGGAACTAGAAATGTAGCTGTCTTATCGGCCAAGCCGTACGGGCCTTAACGCTCAGCTTGACATTTTTCGCCTTTTGAGATATAATAAGAATATAAGTTTTTGCAAATTTTTATAAATAGGAGGGGAAAAATGAAAAAATTTGTAGCATTTTTTATCGCGGTAATAGTAGCTATCACTATGGCGTCTTCTGCCGTGGCTTTTGCAGAAGTCTACGTTGTTGAAGGCGGAGACGAGGAGTCCTCTCCGGAAGCCCAAGGCTATGAGGTCAAATCCTATCATGGCCACACTTATTGGATAGGGTTTTTTGGGAATAAGGACGAAGGCCTCGTTCCGAACAAAAAGCTTCTGAAAGTTTGGAATAGTCATTTTAAATGGCTTATAGACCAGGCTTCAGAAGGAGGTTTTGGAGAAATATACATGGACGTATATCATATTACGCCTAAGTGGTATGCGGGAGAATTCAATGCTTCCTTCAAAAAGGGAGAGTATGTCTACTGTCTTGCGGTAGACATCGACAGCAGAATCCTCACAAAAAATAAAGTCCGGACCAGGTATATTTACAGGCTAACAGCCTGGAACTTAGAAAACTTCGACGAGGAAGTTCGAGTTATAACTAAGACAGATACTACCGACATTGCTGTCCATGGAGGAGTGAAAAAGGCGGCGATGCTCAAAATGTTGAAGCAATACGCCCCGCGTTATAAAGACTATTAACCGCCCATACCACAAGTTCGCGCTTGTGGTATTTTTTTTATCTTGTATAATAAAGCTTATGGTAGAGAAGGGCATCGAGTCGCAGGGAAAAGTATTTTTTTCTAGCACTCAAATCGCGCAAAAACAGAAACCGCAATATTTTCAACGCATTAAAAAGAAAGCTCAAATTAATCAAAAAGCACTCATTTCCAGCATTGTCGGCATAGCTGGCACTTTTTTAATTATTGCCGCAATCGTATTGATTTTAGTTTTAGCGAAAAAACCCAGCCACGAGCAGCTCTTAGAAGATAGTCCATGGCAGCAAGAGGTCGTTGCTACCCTCATCCAAAAAACCGAGTCCTCAGAGAACCCAAAGGCCTACCCAGAGGCCAAACAACAGATTTTGAAATTAATCGACAAAACCAAAGATCGAAATGCGAAATTTGAGTTGGAAATTGAATACTCCAAGTTTCTCTCGTATTTTAGTAATGCAGACGAAGCCCTCCAGTTTTTACTGGAAATCAGAGAGTCCGAGTTGACATCCCAGCAACAAATCACCTTAGCGGACAGCATCGCGTCGGTCTATTCAGAGTTAGAGGATCAGGAAAACAGTGAAAAATATCTACAAAAGAGCCTAAGACTTTATAAGGAGCTGCATGATTAAGCCTAAAATTTTGACAACTCTCGCGATAGTATGCTGTTTCTTCATGGCTTCTTTTATTTATTCTCCAGTCTGGGCCGACGACGGCGGCGCTTCGGGCGGCCAAAACATTGTTGGCACCGGTCAAGGGTGCGCAAGTCAAAATGGCCCATGGCAGGACACCTGCTATGGAGCTACCTGGGTCTATTACAAAGTTAAAAAAATAGACCCCGACAAACCAAATTCGCCAATCGATATGCACGGGCCAATCGCTCATTTTACCTCTACCCTCACCTCAAAATCCCCCAACAAAGACTGTGCCAATACTGATGGT
The DNA here is from genome assembly GCA_945872155.1 of uncultured Candidatus Saccharibacteria bacterium. Taxonomy (GTDB): domain Bacteria; phylum Patescibacteriota; class Saccharimonadia; order Saccharimonadales; family Saccharimonadaceae; genus Nanosyncoccus. The sequence goes on along the minus strand of CAMBYK010000008.1, from coordinate 19,653 downwards.
TTTTACCATTTGGCCTTGGAACGCTATAAATATAACGGCAGTCTCGCTAGCCCGTATTTGAATAGTAGTTCAGAAGGTATACAGGTTGGCACCAGCCAAGTAGGACAGAACAAAAAATGCAAAAGTGATAGCGACTGCTCTAGCTCTTTTTCGCAACATATCGGATTTAAATACTGGGATCTTAAAAAACCAAATCAAGCATACAAGAGATATTCTAAAGACAAAAATATCGTGGCCACTCCACATCATTATGTTAGCTGGACAGAGGCAAAAGCCGCTTTCGCCACATTAAAAAAATACGACAAAGCACATCCGGGCGAAGAGCTAGCCAAGGGCTATTATTGGGGAGGGAAATTGGGTTCATTCTGCTATGCTCCGAATAGCTCAATTGAGGCAGAGTCTAAAGTTGAAATTGTTGGCAAAAAATCTGCCACCGCAATTTCTAAAACAGGCAGCAAGACTAAAAAAATCTATTACGATACCGCCCGTCCCGGAGAAACCATCAAGATTAATTTCAATCATAAATTTGTCGACTACGAAAACTTAGACACGGACGTTGCGTGGACAGTCTCCGCTACTAAAAAGCCCAGTGGCAGCCTTATCAACAATCAGCCCAATCCTAGCCAGGGAATTTTCAAAAAACAAAACGGAACGTTGTCCACCACCAGTATTTCATTCCAAATCCCTGCCACCGCCACAGAGAGTGATTCATATCGAGCCTGCCAGACATTAGAATACAAAGAACCCAGAAACAAACAGACCGTTAAGCTCAAAGTCTGCGCTAACATTAGTCTCAAAACTACAACAGTCAATGATACAGGATGTAAAATCCCTTGGGCAGCCGCTCCGAGCAGTAGCGAAGATGGCGGCACGGTCGCCAGCTATTCGGCCGCCAAGAACCTTTCCAAAGAGGAGCGTTGGTCGCAACAAACTTATGCGAAACCAGGCGATTCGATCCGTTTCCATCACTGTCTGTTCCCCGGCACTCAGGCCGCTAGAATTACTGGCGCAGGCGAAACTGGAGCAACTTCCGTTGCCTGGCCAGGTATACCAGCACCAGATAACGGCCGCACTACCATACCAAACATACTATTTAATAATAAGTATAGTATTTCCGGCTGGACCGAACCGTCTACTCCGAGCCACCCGGATTACTTCTTTGGCAAATCTGCCTCCTCGGGCAGCATCGTTGCCGGCAGCAGCAAAGAAATCACCACATTTAGCCCTAGCAGTCGCAACACGGATTACTCTTGCAAATTTAATCCTGAAAATGTCCTCATCGCTTCCGCTATAAGTGGCGGCTACCAAATTCCAGGGTTCAAGACCAAGCCTACCACCTGCGGCGCACTTGATTCATCGGATGTTGGCAAAACTATCAAACAACAACAAAATTTTTCTGGCGTCTCAGCGATATCTGTCACTGGAGCGCAGACTACGTATTCTATTCAAGATAGCCAGAGTTGTCCACATGAAATTCCTATAGGTTGTGGCCCAAATGGTCCGCCTTGCACTGGCACATCTAATTTTTGTGGCGATGGCTCCTCCGACAATAATCACGCCTCGTTGAAATACAGCGTCTCGAGTTTTTCCAACGCTCCAGTCTCATCTTTGGCCTCAGTTATTATCCCATATAACTACGACACTACCGTAGAGACTAGTATTCCATCAGACCCCACCGTTTATGGGGGAGAAAACACCCCCGTAGAATACACCGTTAACGTTGAGCCTAGAAAAAATCCAGACGTAGACCAAGAAGACCCCTATGCCACCACCACGCCGTCTAATACTAGAGTTGAATTGATTGGCTTTATGGTCAAGCCCAGCCTGCAGGCTCAGAGCGGGCTACTGCCCGCTGCTATTCAGGGCACTAATAGCTCTCCTCGCGATCCATGCTCTTATTACAGGTTTAGGTTTGGCACTAATCTCACATCTGAGGGCTGTCACGTAGTTGAGTCTTTCACTGGGCCGCTCAACGAAAAAGGTAAATTAGACGGAGACGTATTTGAACGTAGCCCCAGCGTCACTATTCCAGATTTAGAACCGGGTACCAAATTCTGCACCGCCGTGGGAGTTTTTCCTTCAGATTCTCATAATAGACCAGGGCAAGACCTTGGCGCAGGCGCCAATACGTCGGCCAATAATACCGGTAGCAACTGGAACATTTCTCATGCTTCTTGCCGCACTATCGCCAAAAAACCAAACTTCCAAGTTTGGGGTGCGGGATTCTTTAACGCTGGCACGCTTTCTACTTCCACTTCACATAAAACCATTTCGATTGGCGGCCAAACCTATAAAAGACTCTTTGGTTCTTGGTCTGAACAAGAAACCATTTCTCAGGGAGAAGTTTCTGGCTTCGCCTCCGGTGCCGCCCTCGGCTACAACAAAACTGGTTCACAGATGTCTACTTTTGCTCCTTATAATGTTTATGCTACTTTGCCAGGTGGGCTAGAAAACTTCACCCATAGCGCCTGTCAGCTTGCCCCACTTACAATCGCAAATCACGAATGTAGAAGCAACTCTATCGGTAGCGCCGACATCAAGGGCGTCTCGCCTCGCGACGATGTAGTCAGTCGTATGCTCATGCGCTACACCTTACCAGATTCCAAATCTCTTGATAAATATCCCAAAGCTGAGCACTGCCCAATTCTTTATAAACCGAACGGACAAGAAGCCGATCAGTCCTGTGTTCAGCTTAGTAGCAACGTCAAATACCTTCGCAGTGAAGAACCTTACGCCGTCATCAAAAGACCTGTCAATCCTGGTCGAGACCACCCAGAAACTTTAGTCATTCACATGTCAAAGGGTACGCTCCAAGTTGATGCCGATATTAAATATGCTCATATCAACCCAGACGGTTCTCAGAACCAAACGCATTATGACATCTCTTCGCTCTCCCAGGCTCTTCTGATTGCCAAAGATATCAACATCGGTTCTAATAATAGCAACATCGATGCTTGGCTAATTGCCTTAGGTAGCAGCACTTCTCCTAAATCATCTGGTATTATTAACACTTGCTATAATTTCCGTCCTGGAGACAACCTCCCTCAAGGGCAGAGTGCCTCTGATACGGGCGATTGCGCTACGCCACTTACCGTTAACGGTCCAATCTTTTCCGGTAAACTCTTGCTCTATCGCACTGGTGGCGCTGGCGTTGGCGCGCATTCTATCGACCCGGCCGAACGTTTCGACCTTCGCCCCGATACCTATCTCTGGGCCTATGCCCAAGCCCAGCGTTTTTCACAGGCTATTTCTACCTTTTCCAGGGAATTAGCCCCGAGGTATTAATAATGAGGTTTTACGAAAAGGATAATTCTTATGTATAATAGAAACATGAAACAAGCGCGTGGGTTTACCATTATCGAGACCTCTCTTTTCCTCTCTCTTTCTGCTCTTTTGATTGTCGGTCTTTTTGTTGGCACTTCCGCTGCTATTGCTCGCCAGCGCTATCACGACTCCGTCCAAGACTTTTCTGAATTTATGCGTCGTGTCTATTCTCAAGTAATCAATGTTGAAAATCCTCGTCTTGGTGCTGCGCCAGGCGGTCAAAGCGCCTGCACAGTCAATGGCATGGTTACCGACAACGGCAACTTTGGCAATGTCGACAACTGGTCTTTTGAAAATTACGATCCCAACGCCAAAATTGGCTTCCCGGGCCGCACTAACTGTGCTATTTATGGCAAGCTGATTACTTTCGGGGAAGAAGACAACAGCATCATTCATGTTTACGACATCATCGGTAAAACGTTCGATATCAACGCCAATCTTATTTATACCCCCTTGCAAGCACTGGGCGCTGCTGGTGCCGACATAGTTACCGTCGCCGTTGCAAAAGAACACGGCATCCAAACTTGCTCCTACAAGCCAGTTGGGCAACATTATCAATACGAACCTCAGTGGCGTGCTATCATCGAAACCAAAGAAAAAGGCAAAAAATTCAAGGGCTCAATTATGATTGCGCGTTCTCCTATTTCTGGTGCCGTCCACACTTATGTGCTAGAAAAGAAAAATAGCGAGGAAGGCGTTGCTATTGGTGCCACGAAGCTTCTTTCTGATCCCAGCAGTCTTAACGTTGACTGCAACAGCCTCAATAATCTCTCCGTTGCACAGCGCAAAGGTCTGATTCTGTCTTCTTTCCTCCCTCGCATCAACAAAGACGACGGTTCCATCCAGGCCCCAGCTAACACCGAGGCTGAGTTTAAATCCAAAGACGCGGATCTTTGTATTGGGTCTGACGATGTTTTCGCCCTTTCCGGTCACCGTCGTCACCTTCGACTTGCTGCCGACGGGCGAAACTCTACCGCAGTCGAACTCACTGCACTTGATTTAGGAGCTAGTAAATGTCAGTAGGGAAATCTCAAACATTGCGTGGCGAAACTCTTGTTGAGGTTGCCATTGCCATTACTGTTTTTTGTGTTGTCTCGGTGGTGTCGCTCACTCTAATGGGCCAGGGAATTGCCACCACGCAGTCTTCTCTTGAGCTTACTATGGCCCGCAACGAGATTGATGCCCAGGCTGAGGCGCTGCGCTTTATCCACAACTCTTTCCTTGCTGAACGCGAACTGCCAGAAAACCAGCAACAATACCGCAGTCTTTGGCTACGCCTTACGCGAACCTCTAGAGAGTCCAGCAACGGCTTAGCTAATGAGCCGGACAAAATTGCCCCCTTCAACGGTATCCCCTGCCAAGAGCTTTATAACAAAAGCGATACCAGCCAAAAGAGCATTTTTCATAACAAAGCTTTTGTTCTGAATACCAGATTATTAGAGCCAGAGCATAATAATTTCAATTTTAATGGCTATTTTGGCTCTAACGCTCCAGACAATAACTACACAAAATTGATGGACGACATCATCGTAGATTCGCGCGTCGGAGAAGACAAAAACAAGTTTTCGGCTGCGCCACTTTACCCACGTCTTGTTTTTAGTCGCTATGGCAGTTCAAACAGCAATCAAAACTCTGCAGCCGAGCTTCAAGACGACACCGATCACCTCTATCGCCAGGTCGCTAAAGCTGAAGGCATCTGGGTAATCTCTGTTCGTGACACTACTTCTAGCCCCAAGGTTGCCACTCAGGCCGCTGACACTGCCGATTTTTATGATTTTCACATCCGCACCTGCTGGTACTCGCCAGGGCATTCCGTGCCATCTACCATTGGCACCATCGTTCGTCTGTATAATCCAGAAGTAGTGGAGGGCGCCAAATGAGCCGGCATTCTAAAAAAGGTTTCACCCTGGTTGAGCTAGCTCTGGCCATCTCGTTCTTATCAGTCCTGCTTGTTGCCATTACCGTGGTCGCGCTTAATATCATTACCACCTATCAGCGCGGCCTGACGCTTAAGGCCGTTAACTCTACCGGTCGCGAACTTATCGACGACTTCACCCGCTCGATCGCTGCTTCGCCAGTAAAATCCACCACCTCACTTTGCGACAAGCTTGCCAATCCTCAAAGTTGCCAAAACGACAATGCCTATAAATTTGTTTTTCAACGCCATCGTGGCTCTATTATGATCGACCGCAAGAATGTCACCATCCCAACCTACGGTGCTTTTTGCACCGGGCGCTATTCTTATATTTGGAATAGTGGCTACACCATGGAAGATTCTGCCTATAATAATACCGCCGTCAGGGAAAAGAAGGCTGTTCTAGAGTATCGGCTCACCAGCCAGCCTGCTTTTAGCAGCGCACAAGAAATGAAAGATTTTCGTCTTATTCGCGTGCCAGATTCTAATTTCTCTGTCTGTGCCGGCCATATCAACACGAATAATTATTCCATCAAAGAGGAAAACCGCTACAAGCTTGATACTTCTATTGACGCCAAGCCTATCGAGCTTCTTTCTGCCTCAGAGGAAAATCTTGCTCTTTACGACTTCGTGATCTATCCACCCACTCAACATTCGCTCACTCGCCACTCTTTCTACTCTGGCACCTTCATTCTCGCTACTATTCGCGGCGGCGTAGATATTACTTCCACCGGAGATTACTGCACGGCGCCACCTACCGGCCTCAGTACTGACTTTGCTTACTGTTCCATCAACAAATTTAATTTCGCCACTCGGGCGACAGGAGAACTAAAGAAAAATGAAAAGACTTCGCACTAACAAATCGGCTTCCGCCAGGCCCACTCGTCGGGGCGCAGCCTCGCTTTACGTTGTAGTTTTTACAACGATTTTGTTGGGTATCATTACGCTTAGCTTTATCCGTGTCATGTTGTCTGAAGCCAGGCGCACTAGCAACAACGATCTTTCTCAGTCTGCCTATGATTCCGCACTCGCCGGAATTGAAGACGCAAAAGTTGCTTTGCTCAAATATCATGATTGCATCAGCCAAGGCAAAACTGCCAACTCTTCCGCTCCGGCTGGCAGTTGCGAAAAACTAATTGATTTCATGCAAAAAGGCATTAAAGACCAGAGTTGCGATGTGGTCGCCGACACCCTGCGCCGTTTCCGTGGCGAGCAAGGCGAAGTTATCATTCAAGAGACGCAAGAAGGTGTCGCTGATAAGGGCATTGCCGCCAGTATGCAACAAGCTTATACCTGTGTCAAAATTGGCGAGGAGCTGCCGGATTATCGCTCTACGCTAGACTCGAACAACCGCATTCGTATGGTCCCGCTTCGCACCAAAAACATCAATGACGTCAAAAGTGTCAAGGTCAGCTGGTTCTCCGACGTTAATCAAAACGGCGATTCGCTTAATTTTATGACCCCAGGCTCCGTTTCTAGCAGTAATACTATCATTTTCAAACCGGGCAAGACCCAGCCAAGAGAAGTCTATAAGCCGCCAGTGCTCGCTGTGCAATTGCTCCAGACCGATCAGCAGTTCAATCTCAATGAGTTGGTTTATAACAGCACCTCCTCTGGCACTAACCGCGGGACCGTTGTGCTATATCCATATTTTGGTTCAAGCGACAACGGCGTCATCACCGCTCAGGCCGGTTTCTTAGCCTCCAACGACAAGGCTGATAACGCGCCCTATCCTATCAAATGCAAATCTGCCTCTCAGACTTCTACCGGTTTTGCCTGTAGCGTCGTCTTGAATTTGCCTCCTACTTTTAGAAATAGTGGCAATCGCAACGTCGCCTCGTCTTTCTTGCGCCTATCTTTGCCGTATGGCCAGCCCACCACTGATTTCAGCATCGCTCTTTGTAGCGACAATGAATGTCGCCAAAATGCCAACGTTAATTTCGTCGGCGTCCAAACCGCCATCGATTCCACTGGCCGTGCTAACGACCTCTATCGCCGCGTCGAAACGCGCGTCGAATTGGTAGATGTAAACTATCCTTTCCCAGAATTCACGCTCAGCGTTGAAGACAAGAATGGTACCACCGACACCCGCAAAAACTTTTGGATTACTAGGGAATGCTGGACTTCCGACAATGGCAGCGTTGATGCTTGTGGCAACAACAATGCTGACTAGCGCCCCTGTTTATCATTGACAAAAACGCCTTCGTATGCTACAATATAAAGATGTCGCAACAAAAAGAAATTATCGGTACTAACACGCATATCTCCCTTCTGGGCCGCACTGGCGTGCCCGCCAAAATTGACACCGGCGCCGATTCTTCGGCCATCTGGGCTTCCGACATTAAAATTACTCGAGATAATATCCTTAAATTTAAGCTTTTCGGCCCTGGCAGCCCGTTTTATACCGGCAAAGTCATCAAACGCACCGATTTTAAGGTTGCTCAGGTCAAATCTTCAAACGGCCAGTCCGAGATTCGCTATCGCACCAAACTTGCTATTACCGTGAATGGTCGCCGTTTGCGCGTTCTTTTCAATCTTTCCGATCGCGCAAACGGCCGTTTTCCGGTGTTGCTTGGCCGTCGTACTCTAAAAAACAAATTCCTAGTGGACGTCTCCGAATACCATATTCCGCCCACTTCTGGTCAAAAAACCGCCCAACTTCAACAAAAATTACTCAAAAATCCCCGTCAATTTTACCTTAGTCAAAAAAGAAAGGAGCAAAAATCATGAAAATCGCAATTTTATCCAATGGCAACGCTAACTATTCCACTAAACGTCTAGTCGAAGAGGCCGAGAAACATGGCCACCAAGCCAAAGTTATCAAATACAAAAATTGCTACCTTTCGCTCGATCAGAAACGTCCTGACATTTTTTACAAAGGTCACAAGCTCGAAGGCTACGATGTAATTTTGCCTCGTATTTCCAACAATATGACGCGTTATGGGTGCGCCATCGTGCGCCAATTTGAAATGCAGGGCATCTGGACCTCTTCTAGCTCTATTGCTATCGTGCGCGCTCGCGACAAACTACGCTCTGCCCAGATTTTGACCAAGGCCGGTGTTGACATGCCCAAGACTTTGGTCTCACGCAACACCGCCGATCTTGATGATCTGCTTGAGCAAATTGGCTTGCCGGTCATTATTAAGCTCGCCTCTGGCACTCACGGCAATGGCGTAGTGCTGGCCGATACTAAAAAAGCCGCCAAATCCGCTCTTCAAGCATTATATCTTTACAACGAAGACGGGACCAACATCTTACTCCAGGAATATATCAAAGAATCTGCCGGCACCGACATCCGTGCTTTTGTAGTCGGTTCGCGCGTGGTGGCCAGCATGAAGCGCCAATCTCTTGACGATGATTTCCGCAGCAACCTTCATAAAGGTGGCGAGGGAACTATCATCAAGCTCACTCCAGAAGAAAAGAAAATGGCTGTCCGTGCCGCTCGCGCCATGGGTTTGCACATTGCCGGGGTTGATTTGATGCGCTCTACTCGCGGGCCTCTGGTGCTCGAAGTCAACGCTTCGCCGGGTTTTGGTATCGAAAAAATCACCAAGCGCAATGTTGCCGCCAAAATCATTGAATACATCGAGCATAATGCTACTCGCCGCAGCTCCAAAGACCGCATCGGCGTCTAGGTCATTGAACTTGTTTATCTCGTCAATGTTTAATTTTTGCTAAATCGATACTTTTTAGATTATTTTTTCGGCGGAGTTACGTTTGCTGGCCGGCCATATTCTGGCGCAATCAAATCTACTTGGTTGTGATGGTGGTCGAATAAAGGAATTTTTAGCTGGTCGGCCAAGGTATTTACCACGGCGGCGCCGATTCTTAAGCCCGTAAAAGAACCTGGCCCAGAGAAAAATTCAATTTCAGTCAAATCTTGCCAGGTGGCGTTATTCTCGAATAGCTTTTCTTGCAAAAATCCTAGCAATTTTTCCGCCAACTCTCTGCCAGAGTTCCAAGTGTATTCTTTGTCGTTTAGCCGCACCACGCAAGTTGATGTAGAAGTGTCTAAATATAATTTCATTTCTTTTCCTTTTTGGCGGGCCCTGCGCTTCTTGGACCGCTCATTTTTACTCGTCGCGCGCCATTTTCTTCCATCGAAATCTGGATTTTGAGGCGGTTTGCCGGCAGCACCGCGCCTATCGTTTCGGCCCATTCCACTACCGTGATAGTATTAGGGTCGCAGACTGATTCCTCCAAATCTTCCGTCATTAAACCAGGCTCTGATAGGCGATAAAAATCATAATGCACCAAACGTTTTTCGCCTGCAAAATAAGTTTTGGCAATCGTGAAACTAGGAGAAGTGATCGCTTCTTCGATGTCCAGGCCCTGTGCTAGTCCCTGCACAAAGGTCGTCTTACCCGCGCCGACATCGCCAATTAGCTCGATTACGGCTGGAGTCTGGATTTTTTCACCCAGTTCTCGGCCTAGCGCCACCATCTCTAAAGCGTTGTTTATTAACATTTTTTTACTATATAATATAATGGCAAAAAATACAAGGATTGGCAGATATAATCCAAAAACCCAAAGTTCACCTGCCGGCATTTTGAATAGAAAGAGTTTTTGTTGCCCAAAAAAATCTATTACCGCTAAATGGTATTTTAATACTAGTTCCGCACCCCAGCCTAGCACGTTAGCCAACCACGGCCAAAACGCCACTACGCCCGTGGCGAAAGATAGAGCCATCACTATGGAAATTGTTGGTAAAACTAATAGATTAGCTAGTAATGAAATTAGCGACAGGCTGCCAAAAAAATACAATAAAATCGGTGTGCAAAGTAAGCTTGCCGACACCGTCTCGAGCAAGGTTGCCGCCAACATTCGGGGCTTTTCTGTCCCGAAAAACACCTCCGTCAGTATCGGCCCCAGTATCATAATTCCCGCAAACGAGCCAAAAGATAAAAGCCAGCCAAGGTCTATGATAAACATTGGGTTTATCAATAAAGTTTCAGCCGCCACCAACAAAAGTAATTTTCCCGCATTGGTTTGCCGCCCAAAATACCAGGCCAGTAGGGAAAGTAGAGAAACGATACCCGCTCTAGTCATTGACGATGTCATACCCACTACGCCCACAAAGCCCAGCACTAGTAATGTTGATCCAAAAAATCCCGCAAAGCGCGAAATTTTTCCGAGAAATTTTCGAGCAAAAGTAATTAGAATCGACAAATTCGCACCAGAAGCCACCACGATATGCGTCAAGCCTACAATTTTTAGAGTTTCCACCAAGTTTGCTGGTAGACTACTGCGTAGGCCCAGCAAATATCCTAGCCCTAGGCTCACGGCTGGCTCCGGCACAAAGGTTTTTACTCGTTTGGTAAACCAATTTCGCACCACTAGTGGTATGTCGCCGGGGCCGCCGCGCGCCAGATGCATGATTCTTGGTCTCCGCATCGAGCCTACGAACACACCAAAGCCTTCACTCAATTTTCCGCTTACTGTTAACTTGTCCGAACGTTGAATGACCGTATTTTTAGACAGTTGCACAAAAATTGTCCCCGTCAGTCTCCGTCCGTTCTCCGTTTGTAAATCGGTCAGTCTCAACGTGGTCTTGCTGTCGCTAGTATCTGGATCTTCGGCCACTACGCCAGAAAAAATCAGCACCTTCCCGATCGCCGGCTCTAGCATTCGTGCTGTCTGGAAGTGAGGGCTGAGCATTCCGCCTATCAGCCAAATTCCTGCTACCGCGCAGCCAAAACAAGTCCACCAGTTTGTTGCTATCACGCCCAGGCAAAACACGATTATCGCCACCCACCACCATCCTCCAGAAATTTCCCATCTAGTTGTCAAAAATAAAGCATCGCCCAAAATTATGCCAGCAGACAGACTTAGCAAAGCATATGAAGGGTGAATTGACTTTAATATCTTCACTGGCCCATCTTATAAATATTCCGTTCCCCAAAACAACCACAACCATTTTCGGCAAAAATGTTTACCAAACTTTGACATTTATTTTTTCCACTTTACTCTTCCCCGTGATATAATTTTCCTAGGGGAATTTAAGATTATTATCATTTTTATTATTTATTAAAATCGTTGGTGTCAGGAAAATACCGACAAGAAAGAGTTTTATGGAATTATTACCTATCATTATCACCGGCCTGGTTGGTTTAGCTGGTGGCGCAGGTGGAGTTTTTGCCTACAACAAGAAAAAAGAAAAAGGCGGTAAGAACAAGGCCGAAAGTCTTATTCGTAAAGCTAAAAACGAGGCCTCCGATATTGTTCTTGAAGCCAAAAAAGAAGCCACAGCTTTAGCAGAGAAATCTCAAAACGAAGAATCAGAGCGCCGCAAAGAATGGAAGCGCACCGAAAATCGTTTGGTCGAACGCGAAAATACTTTGGATGGCAAGCTTGATCAGCTCGAAAAGAAACAAGACAAGCTCGTTAAAAAAGAAAAAGAGCTTGAAGATCTCAAAAATGAAATTCGCGAAATTCGCACCAAGCAGCACGAAAAACTTGAAAAAATCGCTGGTCTTTCTAAGCAAGAAGCTCGCGACAAACTCATGCAAATGACTCAAAACGACATCAAGCAAGACTTGGTTGGGCTCATCAACAAACAACAAAAAGAAATCAAACACGATATCGAAGAAACCGCGCAGGCTATTTTGGTCACCGCTATGGAAAGGATGTCTTCCGAAGTCACAGCCGACCGCACTATTACCGCCCTCAAACTTCCAGACGACGAAATGAAAGGTCGCATTATCGGCAAAGAAGGCCGCAACATCCAGGCTCTCCAACGTGCTACCGGCGTAGATATCATGGTGGATGACACTCCTGGTATGGTCGTGCTTAGCTCTTTCGATCCAATTCGTCGCCAGGTTGCTCGTTATGCGCTTGAACGCCTCATGAAAGACGGCCGCATCAACCCTTCTTCCATCGAGGAAGCTGTAGCTAAGGCTGAAAAAGAAATTGAAAAAGAAGTTGTCCGTGCCGGCGAAGACGCCGCGCGTGAAGTTGGCATCGTGGGCATCCCTCGCGAACTCCTCCACTTGCTTGGCGAACTCAAGTTCCGCACTAGCTACGGCCAAAACGTCCTTCTACATTCTATCGAAATGGCTCACATGGCTGGCATGATTGCCGAAGAGATCGGCGCCGACAAACGTATCGCTAAGACTGCCACTCTCTTGCACGATATTGGCAAAGCTGTCACTCATAAGATCGAAGGGAAGCACGCCGAAATTGGTTCGGAGCTTGCCAAAAAATATGGCCTACCGGATCCAGTCGTGCATGCCATCGCTGCTCACCACGACGATATCGAGCCTACTACTCCAGAAGCTATCATTGTCAAAATCATGGACGCCATCTCTGCTGCTCGCCCAGCTGCGCGCAATATCTCCGCTGAGAATTTTGCTGAACGTATGAAAGATCTCGAGAACATCGCCACCAGTTTCCCAGGCATCGATAAGGCCTATGCTATTTCTGCTGGTCGTGAAATCCGCGTCATCGTTGAGCCAAAACAAATTGACGATTTGTCCGCTTTGCAACTCGCTCGCGATATCGCCAACAAAATTGAGGCCACCATGTCTTATCCGGGCGTGATCAAAGTTAATGTAATTCGCGAAACTCGCGCCATCGAATACGCTAAATAAACCAAACAGCACCAATAAAAAAGCCCCCACTGGGGGCTTTTGAGGTGTTGAATATTAGTTAGCCCAAGTCCTGGCAGAACTTTCCAGGAATCCCATTCGAACTCGCTCGAGCTCCATAAGTAGATATTCTATCATTTCACTTACAGAGTCTATCGCAGCCATTGCGGCATTTATCACATCGTATCTGTTGCCTATTGCAAAACTTGCAAAATTTTGCAATAAACCACAATCATTGATGCCATCGCCGGCCACAAAAATATTATCAAATGGGATCGTGTATAATTCCGACAACAATGCTAGGCCGTTTTCCTTTCCTGCAGTGCCACTTACAATACTCATAAATGCGTTCAAATTGTGTTCTTTCATGAATTCGGTGCGAAATATTAAGTCTCCTTCTGGATACATTTTGACATGCCCACCAAATAATGATTCAAAAATTTCATGGTAGAACATCAACATTTCGTAATCTCGGGCCAATAAATCAATTTGTGTAATTTCTCCATGTGGACCTTTGTGGTATTTCAAAGAAGCCTCATCATTAGAAACAAGCTGTTGCAGCGTCCATTCAATTTCTTGAACAACTTCAGGCAGCAACGGTAATGTGAAATGCAGATTACCGGATTTAAAAAACTCTCCACCATTAGCAATTACGCAGAAATCCGGCTCCAGGCCACATTCTTCTAACCCCTCTTTTGCGTCCTCCAAGCTCCGGCCGGTCACTATGCCAAATTTATTACCGGCTTTTTGCCAGTTTTTAATAGCGGCTATATTGCGCGCCGTGCCCTCCTTATCTCCATGCAAACAGAGCGTGCCGTCAAAATCCAAAAACAGGTAAAACGGTTCATTTAGGAACATCATTGTATCGACGATATCTTTTCCGTCATTAAAATCAAAAAAATCTTTTTTGCTCATATTCTTCACCTTCTTTTTAAAGAGCCATCGTAAGGTATAACGTATCTGTTAATTATAGCAAAAAATTTAGCGAAAATCAAAAAAGAACCCCTGAAGGCTCTTGACTGATAAATTTGGTTGGTCGGGGCGACAGGACTCGAACCTGCGGCCTCTGCGTCCCAAACGCAGCGCGCTACCAACTGTGCCACGCCCCGAACTCATACATTATAACACGCCCAAAGATTTTTTACCAGATATCGCGCCACAAAAACCTCAAACAGTGCTATAATAATGCTTAACATTTTAAGGAGTTAATTGTGCCAAAACCTATGCCAAAACCCAATCGTCTCGGTTCCAAAACCCCCAGCAACAACCTTCGCCGTATCTGGTTTTTTATTTTTGTTATTCTTTGTTGTCTAGCTTTTGCTACCATGACTAATCCCGCCACCAACTTCAAAAAAGTCCCACTCTCTGAAGTGATTGCCCGCGCCAACAGTGAAAAAAGTGACATTAAAAAAATCACCGTTTCCGGCAGCGAGCTCAAAATCACTCTTAAAAATCAAGATCAGCCCACTCAGCTGTCTCGCAAAGATGCCGCCGGTACTCTCTACGACCAAGGGCTTATCGACCATTGTGCCGAGCTCACTGGCAAAGAACAAAAAACCTGCCAATCTAAATACCCTACCATCGAATATACCGAGCCAGTAGACGTCTGGGGCATCATTTTCAATGTTGCCTTAACCATCGTGCCGGTCTTTATCTTGGTGGCATTCTTTGTCTATCTTAACCGCCAAACGCAAAGCATGAACAACCAATCTTTTGGTTTTGGCAAAGCCAAAGCCAAGCTTTACGGTCCAGACAAAAAGAAAGTCACTTTTGGTGATGTAGCCGGTAATGAAGCCGCCAAGCAAGACCTTGCCGAAATCGTTGATTTTCTCAAAAATCCTAAAAAATACGAAAAACTCGGTGCCAAAATTCCTCGTGGCGTGCTGCTCGCCGGCGATCCAGGCACCGGTAAAACTTTGATGGCTCGCGCTGTAGCCGGTGAAGCCAATGTGCCGTTTCTTAGTATTTCTGGTTCCGAATTTGCGGAAATGTTTGTGGGCGTTGGCGCCTCTCGCGTGCGCGACCTCTTCCAAAAAGCCAAAAAGAACGCCCCTTCCATCATTTTCATCGACGAAATCGACGCCGTCGCTCACAAGCGTGATGCTCGCGGTGGCGCTGGCCGTGAAGACGAGCAAACTCTCAACCAAATCTTGGTAGAGATGGATGGTTTTGATAATGATTCTGGCGTTATTGTCATCGCCGCCACCAACCGCGTTGACATGCTCGACAAAGCCTTGCTTCGCCCGGGTCGTTTTGACCGTCATGTCAACGTCGCGTTGCCAGAGCGCAAAGATCGCTTGGCTATCTTGGAGGTCCATTTCAAAAATAAACCCATCGCCAAAGACATTGATCTCGATGCTCTCGCCGCCAAGACTGCTGGTTCCTCTGGCGCCGATCTCGCCAACATTGCCAACGAAGCCGCCATCACTGCCGCCAGGGAAAATCACAAGACCATTTCAAATTCTGACCTCACTGAAGCTTTTGAGCGTGTTGCCATCGGCCCTGAGCGCAAATCCAAAGTCATGAACGAGCACGAGCGTAAACTCACCGCCTATCACGAAGCAGGCCACGCTATTGTCGGCCACGTTTTGCCAGATTCCGATCCAGTCCACAAAGTCACCATCATTCCGCGCGGACGCACCGGCGGCGTCACTTGGTTCTTGCCTCCAGAAGATCGCAGCTACAAAAACATCTATGAGCTCAAAGACGTCTTAGCGCGCGCCATGGGTGGTCGCATCGCTGAGAAAATTATTTTTGGCGACGACAATATCACTACTGGCGCCTCATCTGACCTCAAGCACATTTCCGAAATTGCCAAAGACATGGTAATCGCCGAAGGTATGGGCAAAAACACGCGCAACCAAGTCTTCATCGAAGAACCAGACGGCTATTATACTATCACCACCAGCAAGCCTTATTCCGAAAAAACCGCTGAGCTTATCGACCAAGAAATCACCTTACTTACCGCCGAGGCCGCTAAACGCGCCGAGCAAGTACTCAAAGCCAACCAAAAAGCTCTCGACCAACTCGCTGAAGCACTACTTTCTCAAGAAACGCTCGAAGCCAAAGATCTTGAACCACTGCTCAAAAACACCACGCTTCCTGCTAGCGCTAAACTCTACTAACCTGCTATAATAGACAGCAGATGAAACGTTTTCAATTTCGCTCTGTCGTTGCTATGGCCAATTCTCGGCTGTCTATCAGATTTGCCGCGGTACTTTTGGCTGGATCTACGTTAGTTTCAGCTTTGCTTGGCATCTTCCGCGACCGCCTTTTGAATTCTTACTACTTAGACACCTACCCTGTAGGCATCGATGCTTACACCGCTGCTTTTACCATCCCAGATTTCATGTTTTTCATTCTTACTTCTGGCGCCTTAGCCGTTTCGTTCATTCCGGTTTTTAATCAGCGCCTCGTTTCGGGCAACAAAGAGTCTGCCTGGAAACTTTCTTCTAGCGTAATTAACCTGATGGCTCTGGCCACCTTAGCTACTTCAGTTTTAATCATGATTTTTGCCGATCCGCTCATCCGCTACGTCGTAGGTCCAGGGTTGGATGAATCTGGCACGATTTTAGCTATCAACATGATGCGCGTGATCGCTATCAACCCTTTTCTTTTCAGCATCGCTACGGTGTTTAGCTCTATTCAGCAGGCGGTTGGACGTTTTGTCTTCTATGCCTTAGCTCCTGCCCTTTACAACGTCGGCATCTTGATTGGTATCACCGTATTCACCGGTGGCATCAACCTTTTTGGTCTGCAGGTTTTCGAAGGTGGCATCATGGGCGTGGCCATCGGTGTGGTGTTTGGTGCGGTTTTACAAGTAGTGGTTAGCCTAATTGGTCTCTTTGGCCTTGGGTTTGACTACACCTTCAAAATTTATTGGAAAAATCAGGGTTTTCGTTCCGTTTTGAGGCTGTTGCCAGCGCGCTCACTGGACCAGGGGATCGATTATGTCAATTCAATAGTCTCCACCAACCTCTCCTCGCGTATGGGGGCAGGATCACTGCGCACCTTCCAGCAAGCCAACAGCTTGCATCAGATGCCAGTCAACCTCATCGGTGTAGCAATCTCTACTGCCTTTTTTCCCAAGCTCACTGAAGACGTAGGCGAAGGAGATGGCTCCGACTTTTACCAGACTTTGCGCAACGCCCTGAACACTATCATTTGGATTTCGTTGCCTGTGGCGGTGATTTCTTATTTCTCGCGTGGCTATGTGGTCAGCTTTATCAAAAACGGAGGTGATTTCCGTATCGCAAACGTCTTGGGCGCGTTGGTCGTTGCAATTTTTGCTCGTTCGGTTTTCCATATTGCCTCCAGAGGGTTCTATGCTCATCAAGATACCAAAACCCCTTTTATTATTAGTATCGTTGCAATTGGTGCCACTATTGCTCTTTCTATTATCTTTTCTTTGGCTTGGAATCTTGGCCCAGAAGGTCTCGCCTGGGCGCAGTCTATTGGCGCAGTGCTCGAGATCGTGATTTTGATGGCAATCCTGCAGTTTCGTTCGCACAGCCGCCTGCTAGACGCTAAATTTTGGCAGACCTCCGTGCGCATGCTATTTGCTACTTTTATTACCGGCTGCGTGGCTTATTCGATGGTCAAGTTTTTCCCATTTCTTGCCACCGACAACTCGTTCTTCGTCACCTTCCCGAAATTCTGCCTGATCTCGTTTACCTCTATTCTAGCCTATATTTTCACCTGCTACTTTCTCGATTTAGAACAAGCCGCCCCTATCATTCGCAGTTTGAGAAAAATTATTTTCCGCAACATTCATTAGCTTTTGCGGCAAACAAAAAGTGTAAACGATGTATTGAGTTAGGGTAGTTTCTTTGCTCTTTCATTCCACTTATGCTATACTAAATACAGAGTTATTAGCATTGCTAGCATCTGTCAAAGCAGAGAGTAATAATTGGGAATGAATAGTATCAAACGAATAATCACAAAACTAATTAGCCTAACCACAAAGATCAAATGTGGCTTGTTTGCCATCCCCAAAGCTCTCCAATCTTTTCGCTTCTCTCCATATCTCTTTTTCCGGTCTTTTCGCTCTCTCCCGAATCGTCTCATCTCTGCCTCACGTAGCTTATCTTTTTCCAATCTTGTTTCCTTCCTTAGCTTTTCCCCCTACTTCAACTCCTTCTCCCTCTCACCTCGTAAACTAGCACGTCAGCTAGCCACCTTCATCCTTCTAGCCTCTATTTCCATCTATAGTCTACTCCAACTCGCTTCCTTCATTCATTACACCTATGCCGCCAATCTCTGGGTCAAAGAAGACTTCGAATATGATGGCACTACCCTCATGGGTCTAAGTGATCTAGGCGCAGAGAAGATTAAGACCAACAAAGAACTCTATCTCCCAGACCAAAACCCAGACGGCCAAGACATCATCAAAATCCGAGATTTCAACATCCTAGCCGAACAAAACGACCCCAAGGTCTTTCTAGGTAAAGGTCTCACCTTTGCCAAACTCCCCGCCCGTATTGAACATATCGGCCAAGAAGCTCTCTCCAAGAACAACCTCAAATCCATAGATCTCCCTACCACTACTAAGATCATCGGCCCAGCCGCCTTCGCCAACAACCAACTTCAATCCACCCTTACCCTTCCAGATTCTCTCACCACCATAGACAACTCCGCCTTCTTCAACAACCAAATCTCTGGTACCCTCAAAATCCCCCAAGATATTACTGAGATCAATGAATCAATCTTCTATAAGAACAGAATCTCTAAGCTTATACTCAACAACAAAATCACCACCATTGCCCAAGAAGCCTTCAGAGAAAACTACATCTCAGAAATTATTGTTGATGGCACTTCAGACCAATTCCCAGCCTCCCTTGCTGCCATTGGTTCTGGCGCATTCAGACAAAACCGCCTCGCCAAACTTGTCCTCCCAGCTCAGATCGAGACCATCCCAGATGAAGCCTTTATGAGCAACTACATCAAGCAACCCTTAGACCTCTCCAAGATTGAGCAGATTGGAGCGCGTGCATTTGCCAGCAACCGTATCGGCGGGGAATTAAACCTCTCCAAGGCCAAAACTTTAGGCGAAGCAGCCTTTGGCGGTTGCGAACTTACGAACGTCATTCTCTCGCCAGAACTCACTGCCCTTCCAGCCCTCATTTTTAGCGGTAATAAAATCGACAAGCTAAACCTTTCAAACAACATAACCTCCATTGCTCCTAACGCGTTTCACTACCGCTACGATTACTACAATGATACTAACAACTTTTTCAAGTCTTACACCTATCTCTACACAGAAAACAACCAAAACATTAATAATCTCAAAAAAGGGGACGACAGCCACCTAGTAGATTACCTAGATATCTTAGTCCACCAATACATTGAAAACTCCACCATCAAACTACGAGACGATCTCAAACTTACTATCAAGATAGGGGATAATTTTAATCCCTTAGATAAAAATACCTATCTTAACGCATTCTACTACTATGATAACCCAACAACCTTTCCAGCAGAAACACTTGTCTCCTCAGACAATAAGACCTACAAACTTATCACCGAAAACCACATAGTAGATAAAGACACCACAGAAATAAATCTTTACTACAAAGAACAAGTAGTCTCAGACGAATGGCTAGCTGGAGATTTCACCTGGAACGGCACCACCATCACCGGTTTCACCGAGAAGGGTGCGGCTAAGTCTAGGTTGAAGACTAGCCTAACTTTCCCCGTCAACGCAGCGGGCCAGCCCGCCACCGCCATAGCTAAGGAGGCCTTTTACAACAAAAAACTCAACTCTATCGCTCACCTCACCATCCCACCCACCCTCCAAACTATAGGCGAAGAGGCCTTCCGCAATAATCT
>CAMBYK010000007.1 GCA_945872155.1 uncultured Candidatus Saccharibacteria bacterium | reverse complement strand
GTAAAAATAGCAATGAACAAGTCCTGCTAAGGGAGGACAGAGGGTTGGAGAGTTTGGTGCTGGTTGTATTGTATGGTTTTTAGAGTGGTTGGGGTGGGGGAGTTAGTCTCTGGACATAGGGGGAACGGTGTGGTATGATGGGAGGTGAAATTTGGACTCGTTCAGAAGGTTTTTGTAGTTTTAGTTGTGAGATTTGAATTGTGCTTATGAAGATGGGCGCGTAAAGGGTTGCGTAGCGGATAGTTGTTTGGGGAGAAACTTTTGAAATTTTCTGAACGAGTCTGAAGGAAGGAAAAATTAAAGATGGCAAAAGATGCCAAAAAAGTAACAATGGACGAATTGTTGGCGGAGGCTGGCGATTCATTAAAACAAGTCTCGACCGGAGACACTATCACTGGAGAAGTGCTTTCAGTGAAAAAACACGAAATCTTGATTGATCTCGGGCCAAGAGGCGTAGGTTTGGTGCCTCGTCGCGAAGCTTCGTTTGCGCGCAATTTAGAAATTGGCGCAGAAGTGACGGCTTCTATCGTAGACGCAGAGATGGAAAACGGCTATGTGCTGTTGTCTCTCCGCAAAGCGGTGAAAGATAAGGGCTGGGATGAAATCTTGGCGAAGCTTGAAGCCGGAGAAATCGTGGAAGTTGCGCCTTTCGACGCCAACCGCGGTGGTCTTTTGGTGGAATACGAAGGAATCCGTGGATTCTTGCCAGTTTCTCAACTTTCTGCCGAGCATTATCCTCGTGTAGGATCTGCCGATAAAGATGAAATTTTGCAACGCTTGAATTCATTGGTCGGCAAAAACATTAAGGTTCGCATTCTCGATGCTAACAAAAAAGACAACAAGCTGATTTTCTCCGAGAAAGAAGCGGTGAAGGATGGCTTGGCTGCTCGTTTTGCAGAACTTGCCGTTGGTGATACAGTCAAAGGTGTAGTGACCGGCGTAGTGGATTTTGGTGTGTTTGTGAATGTTGACGGGATTGAAGGCTTGATTCACATTTCTGAGATTTCTTGGGAACGCGTGAATAACCCATCAGATTACGTAAAAATTGGTGAAACCGTGGAAGCCAAAATTATTGCAATCGACAAAGAACGCTTGTCTTTGTCTATGAAGCAATTAGTGGAAGACCCATGGCTGTCTGAAGTTAGCGAGTTGAAAAAAGGCTCTAAGGTGGAAGGTACTGTCACTCGTATTACTCCATTTGGTGCTTTCGTGCAGATTTCACCTGCCGTAGAAGCTTTGGTCCACGTGTCCGAGCTTGGCGACAGCAACGAAACTGATCCAGAAAAAATCTTTACTTTGAATGAGCGCAAGGCCTTTAAGGTGCTGGGCGTGGACAAAGAAGGTCGCAAGATTTCTTTGACCGTTGCAAAATAAGATTTGCTAGAAAAGATAAATACACCCCGCTAGCGGGGTGTATTTTGTGCTATAATGAGGGAAATGAAAAAACATAAACAGTTTGTGAAAAGTCTGAAAATTGGCGTGGGGCTGATTGCCTTGGTGTTTGTGACAGGGTTTATGTTGTGGGATGTGAATAGGAGCGATTTGGGGGCGAATACGGCAGGATCAAGTAGTGAGTTGGTGATTGGTACTGACCCTGGGTTTAAGCCATTTGAGTATAAGGAAGGTTCGCAGACGGTGGGGTTTGATATAGATTTAGCGCGTGAAATTGCGATGGATCAGAACAAAACTTTGCGGGTGGAAGAGATGGCATTTGATGGACTGCTGTTGGCTTTGCAAAGTGGGCGAATTGATTTGGCGGTGGCCGGAATGACTAAGACGCCAGACCGAGCAAAAAATGTGGATTTTTCGCAGGCGTATTATTCGGCCGCGCAGATGATTATCGTGAAGAAGGGGTCGGAGATTCGATCGGAGGCGGATTTGGTGGGGAAGAAAATTGGTGTGCAGCTTGGAACAACTGGTGATATTTTGGCGCATAAAATTTTTAAGGCAGAAGTGGTGCAGTTGCCACAGACGGCAAGCGTGATGCAAGAACTAAATTCTGGCAGGATTGATGCAGCTATTATGGATAATGGGCCGGCTATGCAGTATCTGGCGAATAATCCGAAATTGGAGATGCTGCCAGAAAAATTAACCGATGAAGATTATGCGATTGCGATTCGCAAGGGGAATAAAAAACTTCTACAGCAAGTGAACAAAAGTTTGTCAGCGATGAAAAAAGACGGTCGTTATGAAAAATTGGTGAAGAAATATTTTGGAGACGCGACAAAATGAATTTACAACAGATATTTTTAGAAGGGAATCGAATACAATTTTTATGGTACGGGCTGGAAATTACTTTGTTGATTACAATTTTTGCCACTTTGATCGGTTTGGTGGCGGGGTTAATTTTGGCGCTGATGCGTCAATCTGCTTTTGCGCCATTTGCGAAAGTTTGGAAAAATTTTCGACCAATTAGTTTGTTGGCGCGAATTTACATTACGGTGATTCGAGGGACGCCGGCACTGGTGCAGCTTTTGATATTTTATTATGTGATTTTTGGCTCAGCGCCGGAGATGTCGAAATTATGGGTGGCGGTGCTGGCGTTTGGGTTTAATAGTGCGGCCTATGTGGCGGAAATTATTCGCGGGGGAATTGAAAGTATCGATAAAGGGCAGATGGAGGCGGCGCGCTCGTTGGGGCTAAGCTATTGGCAGGCGATGAGATTGGTGATTTTGCCGCAGGTGATGCGCAGGAGTTTACCAGCAATGACGAATGAGTTCGTGACGCTACTGAAAGATTCTTCTATTGTGGGGTGGATTGGCATGAACGATTTGATGCGCGGTGCGGATAATATCCGTTTTCAGACGGGAACGGCTTTTGAGTCGTTGTTCGCGGTGGCGCTGATTTATTTAGTGTTGACGAGTCTGTTTTCGTGGGGCATGGGCAAGTTGGAAAGGAGTCTAGATGTCGATAATTGAAATTACTAATTTGCGCAAAAGTTATGGTGATTTGACGGTGTTGAAAGGTATTGACTTGAAAGTGGAAAAAGGGGAGCGTGTGGTGATAGTGGGACCATCTGGAACGGGCAAGTCTACGTTGCTACGTTGCGTTAATCAGATAGAAGAAGCGACTACTGGCAGAATCGTGGTGAATGGAATGGTGATGACCGATACTAAGACGAATTTGAACCAGGCGAGGTCGGAAATCGGTATGGTATTTCAACAGTTTAATTTATTCCCACATTTGACGGTGTTGGAAAATGTGGTGCTGGCGCTTAGGAAAGTGCGAAAAATTGCCAAAAAACAGGCGCAAGATATTGCAATGCAAAAATTGAAAGAGGTGGGGTTGTCTGACAAGATAGACGAATATCCGAATCAGCTCTCTGGTGGGCAGAAGCAACGGGTGGCGATTGCTAGGGCGTTGGCGATGGAGCCGAAGGTGATGCTGTTTGATGAGCCAACTAGCGCGTTGGATCCGGAGATGATGGATGAAGTGTTGGAGATTATCAAAAAATTAGCTGAAAAACAGATGACTATGATGATTGTGACGCACGAGATGAGTTTTGCGCGCGAAGTGGGAACCAGGATGATTTTCTTGGAAGGGGGCAAGATTGTGGCGGATGGAGCTCCGCAAGAGGTGATGGAAAAGACAGATAGCGAACGCCTGAAACGATTTTTCCGATAATTTTTAGCAAAAGTATTATAATAGAAAAATAAAAGTGTAAGCATCTAGGAGAACAGGATGGAAGATCGAAAAGAGTTGCTGGGGAAAGTATGGAGGCTTTATAAAAACAATGAACTGCTTTTTGAGCGTGATCTCAAGGCGATTCGCAGTATGGAAGAGATGCTTGCGCGCCCAAAATACAAGCCAGAAGCTGGGGTGAAGCCGGTGATGGAAGTGAAGGAATTGTGCAAGAAATATAAGAATGGCAAAAATGCGGTGGAAGCGGTCAAGAAGGTGTCGTTTGAGGTGTATCCGAAAGAAATTGTGGCGATTACTGGGACTAGCGGCTCGGGAAAGTCTACTTTGCTGCATATGCTGGGAGGTTTAGATAAGCCGACCAGTGGTGAAATTTTAGTAGATGGAGTGAACATTGCGAAATTATCAGATAGAAAGTTGTCGATTTTTCGTAATCAGAAGATTGGTTTTGTATTTCAGTTTTTCTATCTGCAGCCGTTTTTGACTTTGGCCCAAAATGTGGCGGTGCCGGCGATGATTAATAAGATGAAGACGCGGGCGCGCAAAGAGAGGTCCGAGGAATTGGCAGAGGCGGTGGGGCTGTCTGAGCGTTTGGGGCATTTGCCGAAAGAATTGTCTGGCGGACAGATGCAACGTGCGGCAATTGCGCGGGCGTTGTTTAATCAGCCAAAGATCTTGATTGCGGATGAACCGACGGGAAATTTGGACTCGAAAAATTCAGCGATGATTTTGGATTTGTTCCAGAAAGTGCGCGAACAATTCGGCACGACTATCATTATCGTGACGCATGATGATGATATCGCGAATTTGGCAGACAGAAAATTAACGATGCATGATGGAGAATTATTATGATTTCAGTCAAAAATAGTTTAACTTTGGCGCTGACGAAGCTTAAGGCGCGAAAAATCAGGAACATTCTTACGGTGGTGATTGCTAGCTTAATGTTTGCGGTATTGTTTTTTGCGGTGATTGTGTTTGAAGGCTTCTTTGCGGTGTCTTTGCCGAGATTTGCAAATGAGACTTTGAGCTCAAAAAACATGACAGTGGCAACTATGTACGACGCGATTAGCTTGTTTAAGAACGGTAAAGTCTCAAACGAACAAAAAGTGGTGCTAGATCGGTATTGGAATGAGGATATTTTAGCGCGACAAAGACGCTCCAAGGAGTTGGGATTGCCATTTGACGAGAAGGCGGCGCGAAAGGAAACTCAACCATATGAAGCTTATGAAGAAGATAGGCCTAATGAGTTGTGGCCGGTAGACAGCGCTCCAGCAGTGAAACGTTTGGTAAAAGAACAAGTAGCCGTTGAGCAAGAGACTCGTGAACAGAAAATTAAGAAGTACGTGAAAAACACAAAGGCCGTTAAGGTGTCAAAGGGGTACCAACTACGGGCTCAGTCAAGACAGGTCTTTTTGAAAAATCAAAATGGCGAGTATGCATTTCCTACCAACAAGAAGAGCGAACGAAAGGGAAGACCAGATGATAGGGTGCCTTCAGTGGAAAGTTTGTTATTGGTGCCACAAGAAGCGTATCAGGCGTTTTTGTTCAATAATAACGATTGGAAAGCCGAATCTAAACGAGTTCCAATTATGTTGTCGATTAATAAAGTAGAATACATGTTGGGGCTACCGAAACTATCGCAGGATGCTAGCCCGGTGGAAAAGTCGAAAAGATTACAGGATATTCAAAAAAAATCTAAAGATTTGATTTTTTCGGCATGCTATTTAAATTCTGTGGCGATGAATCAACACAGTGATGCATTAAGCTATGCAAAAATGACGCCAGTCTTGCAGAAGGACATAAAATTGGCCTATGCCCCGATCGCTAGTAATAACTGCTCGGTCCCACAAATTATGAAAGACACAAGGGATGCGGAAGATAGAAAAATGGAAAATAATTCTGCGCTTTTCGAACATGAGTTTAATGGTTTGGAGATTCAGCCAGAGGCACAAGAGGTGACTTTTCAGGTGGTAGGAATGTTGCCGCCAGACAGAGATTACAGTGAAGGGTTGGTGGATAGCACGTTGAGAATGTTGGCAGGAAGCGCCGATGGTGAAAATTATGTACCGATGGATATGTTTATGAAATTAGAAAATCGTTTAGATGTACAAAAAATGTATGCAAAACCAGAAGTGAATAATTTGGAGAATATAGAGGAAGTAACGGATAGCAGAGTATTTTTCTTTGAATATAAAACCCCAGAGTTAGTGAAGGATGCTTTGGATTTGAACGTATGCGCGAATATGCATTATGGAGTGTTTGAAGGAGAGAAAATTCCTAAAGAAATAGAAGTCCGTTGCAAAAAATATAAACCAGAGTTTTTTGCTAGTTCGTTCGGTTCACGTGCGGCGGATTTGTTATCGGTAAAAGAAACATTTAGACAGATAATTTTGATTGTTGGGGCGGTGTTTGCGGCGATTGCGACTATTATCATGATGGGAACAATTGGGCGCGTGATAAGTGATAGCCGTCGTGAGACTGCAGTGTTTCGTGCGATTGGTTTTAAGCGTTTTGATATTATCAAGACTTATTTGACTTATGGCTTGATTTTGGCTGGTGTGACGGCGGCGGTGGCATTTGGGCTGGCGCTTCTAGTGGCGAATATCTTGAACACACAGTTCGCGCCCATGTTGACCGCAAAAGCAAACTGGATATATTGTGTGAGAAATTTTGATCTGAAATTCACTTTGATAGGCCTGAACGGAGAACTACTCGGGATGATTGTATTGGCAATTCTGGTGATTGGTCTAGTGGCGACTGGCCTGCCATTAACTCGCAACATTCGTCGCAATCCGATTCGTGATATGCGAGACGAATAATTAGGGAAACAAAAATCCCCTCTTTCGAGGGGATTTTTTATTGGCTTATTGGCCTAGCGGTTTGTGGCAGAGCCACCAGTCTTCGCAGGTGAATTCGCCGGCTTGGCCAGCAGCAAGACGAGCCTGAGCATCGGCCACGGTTTTGGCGGGCGGGATGATGGCATCAGCGCCAAAAAGCTCGTTGTTTGGCCAGTTGGCGGGAAGAGCAACTTGGTTGGCATCTACGGTCTGGAGGCCTTTGACGATGCGAATAATCTCTTCCATATTGCGGCCAAGCTCTTGTGGGTAGTAAAGGATGGTGCGGACTTTACCTTCTGGGTCGATAACAAAGACGGCACGCACGGTGTTGGTATCGTGGCCACTTTTACCTGGGTGGAGGAAACCTAAGCGAGTTGCAACGGTGCCAGTGTCGGCAATGATTGGAAATTCGATTTCAGTGTCAAAGTGTTCCTTGATCCATTCTTCCCATTTGATGTGGGCGAAAACTTGGTCCATGCTGAGGCCGAGCAACTCAGTGTTGAGGTCGCGGAAAGTTTGGTAGTTTTTCTGGAAGGAAACGAATTCCGTGGTGCAGACTGGGGTAAAGTCGGCAGGGTGGCTGAAAAGAACTAGCCATTTGCCGGCGTAATCGCCTGGGAGGTTTTTGACTCCGTGGGTAGTGTTGACTTGCATTTCAGGGAATAAATCGCCAATTAATGGCATGTGAGTAGTGTCGTTCATAGAGAACTCCTTTTGTTTTAAATTGTAATAAATAATCGGTAAAATTTGTCACGTAATTAATGCTACACATTAACTGTATCTATTGTAGCATACTTTGGAGTTTGTCAATGTGGTTAATTGTGATTTGTAGAATAACGAGGTGGGTGAGTTCAAAAAAATTGCAAACGGCGCGGTGGTTTTGATAAAAATAAAAAAAGACCTTTTGGGTCTTGGCTCCCCGGACTGGACTCGAACCAGTAACCTCGAAGTTAACAGCTTCTTGCTCCACCATTGAGCTACCGGGGAAGATAAAATGATTATAACATAGTTCTGGCGGAATGAGAAAAAAATTGGGAGAAAGAAGGCAAATATGATAGAATAAGAGGAAATATTGAGTTTTTTTGTTGACTAAAGCCAGAAAGGAGCAGGCATGGAACAGGAGAAAGTGATTCAGATTGCGGGGGCGATTACAGTAGATGAATTAGCGCAGGCTTTGGGGCTTTCGGTCACCACTTTGATTGGCGAGCTTTTTAAGAACGGTATTGTGGCGACTATTAATCAGAAGCTGGATTTTGAAACGGCCTCTATTATTGTGGAAGAGCTGGGGGCGAAAAATGTGCGCTTGGAACGCAAAAACACTGCGACCAAAACCAATAATCAGCAAAGAGAGCTGAGCGACCAGGCTGTGTCTCGTCCGCCAGTGGTGGCAGTAATGGGCCACGTAGATCACGGAAAAACTACTTTACTAGATACTTTGCTACATAAGAAAACTGTCGAGGTGGAAGCGGGTGGAATTACTCAGCATATTTCGGCTTATCAGCTCAAGCATGGCGATAGAATGATTACTTTTCTCGACACTCCTGGGCACGAAGCTTTTGCGGCGATTCGTCAGCATGGTGCGATGTTGACCGACATTGTGATTATCGTGGTAGCGGCGGATGACGGTGTAAAACCGCAGACTGTGGAGGCGATTAAATTTGCTCAAAGCGCGAATGCAAAAATTATTGTAGCGATCAATAAAATTGATCGGGAGGGGGCGGATATCCCAAGGACGATGGCGGACCTTTCGCAACATGGATTGCAGCCAGAAGAGTGGGGTGGCGATATTACGATGGTGCCGATTTCGGCGAAACGTGGAGATAATCTGGAAAAATTGCTCGATATGGTGCTTTTAACGGCGGATTTGGAAGAGCTGAAAGCGGACGTGAAGATCTCGTCGGAAGGTTTAGTAATCGAATCGCATATGGAAGTGGGTAAGGGCTCAGTAGTGAATTTGTTAGTGACTGGTGGAGAATTAAAAGTGGGGGAATTTATTGTGGCCGGATCGGTTTATGCGAAGGTGCGTACGATGCTGGATTTTGCAGGCAAGCCGAAAGGTAAAGCTACGCCTTCTACTCCGGTGACGATTACTGGATTTAAAGATTTGCCAAATTTTGGTGATCAATTTATTGAAGTGGCAGATGAAAAAACTGCTCGCAAGCAGGCGCTTTTAAATGCGCAAGGAGAGGCGAACGCTTCAGCTTCTGCGAACGTGACATCTTCTGATTTACTACGCATGATGAACGTAGTTGACAATACGAAGATATTTAATGTGATCGTAAAAGCGGATGTGCTTGGTTCGGTGACTAGCGTGATTGACTCTTTGAAAATGATTGATACGAAAGGTGAAATTACCTTGAACATTGTGGCGACTGGAGTGGGCGATGTGACGGAGAATGATGTCTACATGGCAGCAGGCGAAAACACGGTGATTTATGGGTTTAATGTGTCGGTACCAACGAACATTTCCAAGATGGCAGCACGCGATGGTATTCCAGTGAAGATTTTTAAGGTGATTTATGAGCTACTCGATGATGCGAAAGTAGAGATGGAAGGGCTGCTCGACGCGGAGGTGGTGGAAGAAGAAATGGGTGAAATGAAGGTGAAGGGTGTGTTTAGGACTGAAAAGACCTCTATTATTGCTGGTGGAGAAGTAGTGTCTGGGAAAGTGGCGGCTGGAATGTTGGGCAATGTTTGGCGTGGTAAAGAGAAATTGGGCGAAGTAGAGGTGACTAGTGTGCAAAAAGAAAAGATTGAGACGAAAGAGTTAATTGAGGGCGAAACTGGTGGTTTGGCGCTTAAAACTCAACAGAAAATTTTGATGGAAGTGGGGGATAAATTGAAATTCTTTAAGCGAGAATTGAAGAAAAAGACGCTTTAGGTTATTATAAAAAAGTAGGAGGCAAAATGATTAAAATTGATGAGAATTTCTTGAGTGAAGTAGGTCTGGCGGACATGCCGGCAGATGAAAAAGCGGCTTTTTTGGCGCATGCACAAGAAGAGCTGGAGGTTCGCGTGGGGCAGAAAATGAGTGATGGGTTGACTGTTGACCAGTTGATGGAATTTGATGGCATTATGAATAATGATCCAGAAGTGATGGAGCGAGTACTGAATAGCTTGGGAGATTTTCGTGAAGATAAAATTTTGCAGAAATTATTGAAAAGAGCGGGGTTGACCGAGCCGACGGCGGAGATTTTAGGCGAGTTTTTGAGTGTGAAATGGATTCAACAAAATCGACCAGATTATCGCGAAGTAGCCGAGGGGGTGTTTGCGGACTTGAAGCATGAAATTTTGGGCGGCAGAGAACAGATTTTAGCTACCGCCTAATTTTTTAGAGAAATTAGCGATGATTTTTGTACCCGTTTTGGAAAGCGGTGGAGGTCATGATTTTGCGCCCAGCCGGCTGGAGTTGATCGATGACTAAAAACTGTCCGTCTTGGCACTTGAGCGATAGAGTTGAGGTTTTCTGAATAGTAGATTCGACGTGGGCTTCGATAATGATACAATCTTGACCGTAGAATTCGTAGCGTGATTTGGGGAATTTTTGGAAGGCGCGAATTTGATGAGAGAGTGCTTCGGCAGAATGACGGATCGGGTCGAGAAGAGAGAGAGAAGTGTCAAGTTTTGCGGTGTAGGTAGCTTTGGCATGGTCTTGTGTGGTGGGGGTGGGGAGGTTGGCGATATTTTGATTCAACCAGGTAGCACCCAGGGTGGCTAGAGATTGATAAATGGTGTTTTTGTCAGTTTGGTGAGAAAAATTGGTGGTGGTTTGATAGAAAATTGGGCCCGCGTCCATGTCTTTAGCGAGCTTCATAATAGAGACGCCAAAGGTGGTGTCGCCGTTTAAAATGGCGGTTTCAATAGGTGAAGGTCCGCGATATTTTGGTAAGAGAGAGGGATGGAGATTAATGATGCCGGTGGGTTCGAATAAATCTAGCATGTCCTGACGAATGATAACTCCGAAGGAAGCCAAAATACCAAAGGCTTCAGGGTGTTGCTGTTTGACTGCGGCAACTTGGGCAAGGTCTTGAGCGCTACGAGCGCGAAAAAGAAGGTCGAAGTTTTGGAGAAGAGCGGTCAAAGTAAAATCAGCGAGAGGGCCGTTGCCAAAGAAAATTAATTTAGGCTTCATCAGGGAAGAGATCTTTGTTGGATTTGATATGTTTGTCGTAATCTAGAGGCTCGAGATCGCCGGAATCGTCGAGGCGGAAGAAAGCATCAGTTCGATCTTTGATGTGATCAATAAAGAGGGTGCCGTCTAGATGATCGATTTCGTGAAGCAGGGTGCGAGCTAGAGAGTCGGTGGCTTTGATACGCACTTCGGCGCCGTCTTCTAGAAAAGCTTTGATGCGAGCCTTGGCCGGGCGAGGAACTAATCCGTAGACAAGAGGAACAGAGAGGCAACCTTCGTAATCGGTGATGATTTTGCCCTCGGTTTTGATGACTTCGGGATTGATGAGTGCGGTGAAGGAAGTGTCGTTTTTGTCTTCTAGATTGTCGCGAATAATGATGATGCGCTGGTTGATACCGAGTTGAGGAGCAGCCATGGCGGCAGAAATTTCGTGAGGATGGTCTTTTTCCCATTCGAGTGAGGCTTTGACCATTTGCGCGATAGTGGTTTTGAGCTCTTCTGACCCTGGACGAACTTTTTGCGACTTTTGACGTAGGCGTGGGTCTGGGGTGGTAATAATTTTCATAAGTTTAATTATATCTTATAGAGACGAGATTTTCTAGAGTTATCGAACACTGTGTTCGATAACTCGATATTTTGATAAAAATAAGAATTTTAAAAGTGGTAATATAAACAAAAATGAGGAAAAATTATGTTGAAAGTAGTAATTTTTGACAGTGGGTGGGGCGGGGAGTTATTTGCTGATTTGGTGGAGGAAGAACTATCGGTAGTGGACGTGACGCGGGTAATAGATTGGCGCCATGCTCCCTATGAAATGCGAAGTAGGGAACAGATTAAGGATTTTACAGAAGAAGCTTTAAAGCCTTATATAGGCCGAGCTCACTTGATTGTGTTGGCGAGCGAGATGGTGACGTTGGTGGCACTTGATTATTTGAAAGAAAAGTACCCAGAACAAAAGTTTCTGGGTTTTAATCTATGTCTGGCTGAGACTATCAAGCGGGAAAACTTGAGAAGGGTGGTATATTTGACAACCGATTTAGTGCGAGAGTCGAAAGAGTATAGGACAGAAAAGGATAGAGTTGGGGCGGGAAAAGAGATTTTGGAGCCTAGTTGCCGAGGATGGATGCAGTTGATAGATGATGGAGAAATGAACCGAGAAATTCTGCGAAAAGAACTCGGTCAGCTGATTGTGTGCGGTAAGGATAGTGCGGTGGTAATAGGTTGTTCTCATTTTGTGGATTTGGAGGCGGATTTGGAAAAAGAATTTGGTTGGCGAGTGCGAGTGATTGATAATTTTAAAGATATGCTGAGGGGGTTGTGCTCTGAGTTAGGGCTGAGGGGCGGGGATGGCAGCAGAAAAAAGTATAAGTAGGCGAAGACGATTGGGCCTGATTAGGCCAAAAGGGAGGGTGGGTCAATGGTGACGTGGAGATGATCGGCGGGAAGTTTTTGGATGGCTTTGATTAGCTGTTGGCGCGAAGTGGATTTGAGGACGACTTGCCAGGTGAATCCATTAGTGGTGCGTTCGTGAAAAGAGGGGGTAGGTGAGGAAACTTGAATATCGGCGGCTTTAAGTTGATGATGAATTTTTTGGATATTTTTGATGGTGGCAGTCTCGGTTTTATAGGTCATAGAAAGTTTAGCAAGATAGCAGAATGGCGGGAATTTGCCCTGGTGGCGTTTTTGTAGGAGATATTTATAAGTTTCGGTATAATTTTGGCGGATGGAATTGATAATGAGAGGATGAGATGGGTTGTAGGTTTGGATAATGGCTTCGGCGGAGTTGAGGTGACCGCGACCGACGCGTCCAATAACTTGGGTGAGTAAATGGAAGGTGCGTTCTTCGGCAACGTAATCTGGGAGATTAAGCCCACTGTCGGCCTGGACGACGCCGACGGTGGCCAGAAGGGGTAAATCTAGGCCTTTGGCGACAGTTTGCGTGCCGATGATAATGTCGTATTCGCCATCTTTGACTTGTTGATAGAGAAGATCAAGAGTGTAATCTTTGGTGTTGTCGGCGTCGAAACGGATAATTTTAGCGGTTTTGAAAAGCTTTTTGAGTTCATTTTCTAATAGTTTAGTACCAAAGCCTTTATGGATGACGCCTGCGTGGCCGCAGGAAGGGCAAGAGCTTGGGACCTTGGAATGATGGCCACACGTATGGCAGAGTAGCTCGTAAGCATCGCCGTGAAGTGTGAGTGGCAGAAAACAGGTGGGGCAGAGTGCTTGCCAGCCACATTTTTCGCAAATTGTGAGAGGGGCGGAACCGCGGCGATTGTGAAAAATTAAGGTTTGGTGACCGTTTTTGAGATTTTTTTGGATAGATTCGATGAGTTGGTTGGAAAAATAACGATTTTGACTGAAATTTTGGCGGTCGGTGAGATCTATGATGCTGATTTTGGCGTCTTGCGCGGTAGCTTTGGCTTTTTGGTCGATGGAGGCAATGGCGTCAAGTTGTTCCGCGAGATAATAGTCTGTGACGAGAGGAGTGGCGGTGCCAAGAATGCAGTCAATGTTGAGGGTTTTAGCAATAAAACTGGCTAGACGGAGCGTGTGATAGCGAGGCGGATTTTCTTGATAAAAAGTTTGTTCGTGAGCTTCGTCAATGATGATGAGGCCGAGATTTTGGAGCGGTGAAAAGCAGGCTGAGCGCGGGCCGATAACAATTTGCGGTTGGTCTGAACACAAAATTTTTTCCCAGGTCTGATGACGCTCAGATTCGGTCTGACGGGAGTGAATTAAGGTAATGTTGCCTCCGAAGGTTTGAGTAAAAATTTGAATCAGCTGAGAAGTGAGAGCGATTTCGGGGACTAAAAGAATGGTAGATTTGCCTTGTTTGAGTTGTTCGGCGGTAAGTTGGAGGTAGATGTTGGTTTTGCCACTGCCAGTAACACCGTGTAGCAGTTTGGTGTTGGCTTTGATTTTTTTGAGTTTATGAAGAGCGGTTTTTTGATGTTGGTTGAGTTCTATGAGTGGCAGTTTGTAGTTTGCGTGAGGTTGGTCGATATTTTTACGACGTTTTTTCTCGATGCCGGTGGGGAGCATGAGGTTAGCGAAGCTGGGAGCGTTGGTTGCGTAATAATCGGCAAGCCAGGGAATGGCACGAAGAAGATGAAGTGGCAAGGGCTGATCGTAGAGGGTTTCGAGGATTGGTTTAGTCTTAAAATCGACTTGTTTAACCTCGCGATAGACAATACCGATAGTGGTAGTTTTGCCAAAAGGAATTTTGACAATTTGGCCGGGCTGAAGTGGGGTTTCGGAGGAATAGGTCAAGATATGGGCGTTTTGGCGGAAAATTTTAGTGGGGAAGACCTCATAATACATGAGTTGATTATAACAGATTGCGGAATAATTTGATTGATGGCGGCGCGGTCTTGACAGGGGTGGGGATGTATGCTAGTATGGAATTATTATTAGCTCAGCAAACAGCATGAGGCGTGTTTGCTTTAACCAAGGGAGTATATGAAACAATACGAACTTACTGTGTTAGTGCATCCAGATTTGGAGATGAATCTAGCACCAGCCACCGACAAAATCAAGAAATTGGTTGAAGATAACGGTGGGGAAATCACTAAAGAAGTCAACGAAGGTAAAAAGCGTTTGGCTTATACAATTAATAAAGAAGATTTCGCCGTGTATTATTATTACGAGCTAAATCTGCCGGCTGCGGCCCCAGGCAAAATCTCTAGTGTGTTGAACATTACAGATGAAGTTTTGCGTTATTTGCTGGTCACCGTAGATGATCGCAAAGTCAAAATGGAAGCTAAGCGCAAAGAGCGTGAAGCGAACAACTCAAAGTCAGATGAGGAGGAATAAAAATGGCACGTGGTTTTAGTAAGGCAATTCTTACAGGCAATTTAACTCGTGATCCAGAACTTCGCACTACTCCAAATGGTGCGTCAGTATGTTCTTTTACCGTAGCGGTCAACCGCACTTATAAAGACAACAGTGGAAACCAACAAGAATCTGTTTCTTTTATCGATTGCGTAGTCTGGAACAAAGGAGCGGAAATCGTCAATCAATATGCTAAAAAAGGAACCGGCATCTTGGTTTCTGGTCGACTTGAGCAACGAAGCTGGGAAGACAAAATTTCTGGTCAAAAACGCTCTCGCGTAGAAGTTGTAGTGGAAGATTTTAATTTCTTGAGTGGAAGCGATCGCGGTAATGGCGGTAGTGCTGACGTTGATGTGGCTGCTCAAGAGGTTGCGCCACAAGATATCCCAGAAGATCCAATCGATCTGAGCGAGATTCCATTCTAAATAAAAATAAGAGGAGAGTAAAATGAAAAGGATAAAAAACGATCCAAATCTATACTTTGATTATCGTGATGTAAAAACTTTGCAACGTTATGTTGATGTTTATGGACGCATTGAGCCAGTAGCGAAGACCGGTTTGTCTGCAAAACAACAACGTCAATTGGCAGTTGCAGTGAAGCGTGCCCGCCACCTTGCTTTGTTGCCATTTGTGTCAGCTAACTAAGGAGGGGTGATGTACGGACCAACAGATTTAAAGAAGAACGTTTTGGTGACCCTAGATGGCCAGCCATACAAGGTAGTTGAATACTCGCAGAAGGTGATGGGCCGAGGTGGTTCGATTGTGAACGTAAAAGTGAAAAATTTGATCACCGGGGCCTTGTTGCCAAAGACTTTTAAAGGTCAAGAAAAGATTGAACCGGCCGAGGTCACTACTCGTCGCGTGCAGTATCTTTATAGAGACGATGAGAAGTTCTATTTCATGGATCCAGAGACTTTCGAGCAGTACGAGTTGTCTGCGGATATGGTCGGAGACATGAAAGACTTTATGCGCGACGGCGATGAAATGGAGATTCAGTTCTATAATGGTTCACCAATTAACTTGGTATTGCCTAAGAACATTTGGTTAGAAGTGACTTATACCGAGACTGCCGTAAAAGGAGATACATCTTCTTCGATTGTGAAAGACGCGACTCTAGAGACTGGTGCTGTGATTAAGGTGCCTGCCTTCATCAAGACTGGAGACATAGTCTCTGTAGACACAGAAACTTACGATTATCGCGAAAGGAAAAAGTAAGATTAGAAGCGAACAGGGCCTGGTGGGGAGGGCTGGGGATAAGTTGCTAGGGGCGATTCGGGGTTTTGATTTTGATTTTCGCAATAAAACGGTGCTAGATATTGGATCTTCGACGGGCGGATTTACTGAATTAGCCTTGAAGTGTGGAGCTAAACAGGTAATTGCAGTAGAGAAGGGCGTTAAGCAGATGAAAGCGCCGCTTAGATTTGATGAAAGAATCAATCTATACGAGAAGACGGACATTTTTGACGTAGTTTTAGAAAAATACGGCAAGATATTAGATGCGAGTGATAGCGATGTTAAAAATGTCTGGATCTCTGAGGTAGAGGTAATTTTGGCAGACGTATCTTTTGTGAGCTTGAAAAAGATTTTGCAGCACGCAAAATCTTTTTTGGCGACAGAAAAGACCGACTTATTAGTGATGATGAAGCCGCAATTTGAGGCTAGGGAAGATTGGCTGGTGAGAGGTGTAGTAAAAAACGAGAAAATGAGGCGTGAAATTATAAAAAATTTTGAGAATTGGCTGAAAAGGGAAGGTTTTGTGGTAAAAAATAAACGTGATAATACAGTGGTGGGGAGGTACGGCAACAGAGAGCGTTTTTATTGGCTAAAAATAGCAAAAGTGGAAAACAAAAAGAGTTGATTTTTTGAATCTTATGCTTATAATATAAAGCATGAGCTTATTGCATGGAGTGGGCGATTTCTTCGCATTAGACATTGGCACAAACGCGTTGCGTTTGGTGCAGCTTTCTGGGAATGCCCAGGGTGGTTGGGTATTACAAAAATACGCTTATGTGCCGATTGACCCGAAGTTGAGCCAAGACAACAGTGATGCCGGAAAGCATCGAATGGGGGAAGTAATTTTGGGTGCGGTGAAACAGGCCGGCATCAAAACTAAAAATATAGCATTGGGTTTGCCCGCTCACAAGACTTATACGGCTATTGTTGAGGTGCAAAATCGTGATCCCAAACAGTTAGAAAAAACTATCAAATACGAAATTGATCAATATATTCCAATGGCGATCGAAGAAGCAAAGTATGATTATGCTCTACTTGGTGTGAGCCCAAATGATCCGGCAAAGGCGGAAATTTTGGTGTCTTCTACCGCTAATGACTATGCAGAAGAGCGCATGGAAGCTTTGGAAAGTCTTGGATTTAATGTGGTCGCGCAAGAACCAGAGCAAATTGCGATGGCGCGAGCTTTGATTCCAGTAGGGACTCAAGAGGCGCGTATGGTGGTGGATCTGGGTGAACGTTCGACGGATATCGTGGTGTTTTATAAGGGAGCGCCAAGATTAGTGCGTTCAGCTCCTGGCGGTTTAGCTTTGTTGGTGAAGACGGTCGCAAGCGCCTTAGGCGTTCAGGAGGACCAGGCTAGGCAGTATATTTTGAAATTTGGTTTGGCCCAGGACAAACTGGAAGGACAGGTCTTCAGAGCGTTGGATTCAGTTTTGGAAAATTTTGCTTCAGAGCTAGTCAAGTCGGCGCGCTTCTTTACTACGAAATATAACGGCGCAAATGTGTCTGGGATTGTGCTATCTGGTTTTGCTGGTTTGATTCCGTTTATCTCTGAATATATTGAAGTAAAAACGAATATCGCTAGTACGCAGGGTAACCCGTGGCAGCTGGTCAAGGTGACTCCAGAGCAACAGCAGGCATTGTCTAGCGTAGCGAACGAATTTGCGGTAGTAATTGGCTTAGCGGAAAGGAGCAATGACTAATGTTCGAAATTAATTTGGTCCCAGACGTTAAGACCCAGATGCTTAAGACTATCAAAATTAAGAACTTAATTTTGTTCATCTGTATTGTGGTGTCGGCTGGCGCGGCCGGAGTAGTGTTGTTGCTTAGCGGTATTAGCGGTGGGCAGAGCTTGATCATCGGTGGTCAAGATAAGCGTATCGAAGAAATGTCGTCTAAGGTGATGAACTATAAAGGTTTGAATGAGTTTTTGACGATTCAAGATCAGCTAAGCAAGATTTCTACAATTGGTGAAAATAAAAAAGTGCTTTCGCGGGTGTTTAATGTGTTAGGGACTTTTTTGCCAAAAAATAAAGACCAGGTGTCTTTTTCGGAATTGAGGGTTGATCTCGCTACGAGCACATTGAATTTTGAAGGTCAGGCGGATGCAAAGGAAACACCCTTGATTGATTATCGTGTATTAGAATCGTTCAAAAAAGGTGTTCAGCTGACGCGATATGATTATGGTCGCTATGTTGACAAGGAAAATCGTGAAATTCCTACTAGGTGTATTAAGGAAACAGACGAAAAAGGGAATGCTTACACTTCTGAGAATGGTAGCATTTTTGCTTATTGGAAGAGAGGGGTGCGCGGGTGCGATCCTGGTCGAGACGACTATAAAGAAGAAGATGAAAAGAACAAAGAAGACGATACTAAGTCGAAGACGAAGAATAAAAAAGATGAGGTGGTGGATGAAGCTATTGAAGATGTGAAAATTTGGCGCACCCCACAGTTTAATGAATGGTATAAGAAAAAATATATGGATTTGAGCGGTCAAATTAGAGAAGTTCCGCATTTTGAGAGTCAGTGCATTAAATATGTTGGCTCAGAAGATGGGAAGAAAGTGAAATGGACTGCTAATAATAACTGCAAGGTGGCAGTTCAGGATATGGTGGTGAGGGATTCTTCTAACGGACGAAATGCGGCTGGGCTGCTAGTGTTGCGCTTTAGTGCTACTTTGGAAATTGACCCAATGGTGTTTGCCTTTAAGAATAAACATATGATGACGATTGGGCCTTTTGAGCAGAACGTGACTGACTCATACATGCAGATTGAAAATATGTTCTCGGAGCGAGCAAAAGATTGCGCTCCTGGCGACACGACTTGCTCGACAAACACACAAAATACAGGAGGCAACAATGGCTAAGGGTGATGTGGCAATTGGCAAACGTTTGAAGATTTCAAAAACACAGCAAGAAATCATGCTCTATGTTTTGGTGGCTTCGTTGGTGATGGGGGTGGCGCTGGTGCTATCTATTCGTTCGATTAAGTTCATATCGTTCAATGCTAAAGTTTTGACAGCGCAAGAAGAATCAATTAAAGGGTATGAAGCCGTGATTCATGATGCTGGCGTCTGCGAAGATAAAGATGGCGATGGTAAATATTCGGATGAAGAATTGAAGGGTTGCGACCCGGCTGAAGTGGCTACTGCCAGCGTGCCAAACAGCTTACGCTATAACGTTATGATGCAAATGGCGAAAAATCATGATTTGGAATCGGTGGGACGTGAGAGTTTGGAAGAATGTTATAAGACTAAAACTATCAACGGTATTGAGGCTAAAGTTAAAAAAGATTTTAATAAAGATTACGAAAAAGCAACGAGTGACAATGAACGAGCTTTGGCAATTGGGATGCTGAGGATGTGCTCTGCTTTAAGGGTGATCCCGGAGGCGTTACCAGCAAAGAAAAATGAAGAAGCTTTGATGTCTTCATTGAATCAAATTTTTGTGATATCAGGGTGGAATTTCGAGAATATTTCGCCAAATGGGACGGTTTCGGAAAGTCCGATTCAAGGGTTGGGCGTAATACCAGTTAATTTGGTGGTGGAAGGCGGCAGTGAAAATACCTTTAGGGTTTTAAGCAATATAGAGAAGTCGATTCGACCATTTGACGTAGAGGCGGCTACAATTAGCTGGAGTGGAGAAAACAGCTTAAGTTTACGCGCTCAGGCAATGTCTTATTATACGAAAGAAGTGAAAGCTAAAGAAGAACAGAAGACGATAACTGCAACGCAGAAGAGAGGGAACTAATAATGAAACAGTCAGATATCATAACGGTGGGAATGGTGGCAGTGATTGGCACGTTGATTGCTTTTTTCTTGACGAATGCACTTTTAGATAATCCAGACAACGCGCAAAAAACGATTAAAACGATTGCCCCTTTGAGTGGAACGTTAGTGCAGCCGGATGCGGAAGTATTTAATGCGGATGCTTTGAACCCGACGGTTGAGGTGCGAGCTGGCGATTGTTTAGACAGCGACCAAAATGGAATTTTGGACAATGCGGAGTTAGTGGCTTGCGGCAAGGCGATTCCGGAAGAAAAAAACGCTGACGAAAAAGAGTCAGAAAAGAAACAGACCGAGAAGAAGTCCGAAGAGGAGAACTAATGACGCTTTTGACCAGAGACGCGCAGGAAAAAGTGGTCAAGTTGCTGGTGGATTCTGGCTTAGTGGACGCTGGCTTAGTAAAAGAAGCACAGGGGGAAGTGGAGAAGACGAAGCAGCCGATTTTGGCATATTTAGCTTCTAAGAATATCACCAATGATGATACGATTGCGCATGCTACGGCTGTGGTGATGGGGGTGCAGTATGTGGATTTGAAAAATGTGCTTTTGGAACAAGAGATTTTGTTGAACATTTCGCGTGATGTAGCAGAACGTTCAATGGTGGTGCCACTTGGCGAGCTGAATGGTCAGCTAGTGGTGGCGATGCTGGATGTAGCAAACGTACAAGCTACGGATTATCTTTCGACTTTGACGCAACGGCCGATCAAGGCCGTGATGGCCTCGGAAGAGGGCATTCGAGCAGTTTTGAAACAATATAAAGGCGATTTTTCGAGCGTCCATCAAGCAGCGGAAGAAGCGAATACGGAAGTTAAACAAAAGCAGTTGAGCGGTGATATCAAAACTATCACTCAGGATTCGCCGATTTCAAAAGCTTTGACGAATATTTTGGATTACGCCGTAAAATCGAAAGCGTCGGATATTCATATTGAGCCGCTAGAAGAGGCTTTGGTGATTCGTTGTAGGA
Organism: uncultured Candidatus Saccharibacteria bacterium; assembly: GCA_945872155.1. GTDB lineage: Bacteria > Patescibacteriota > Saccharimonadia > Saccharimonadales > Saccharimonadaceae > Nanosyncoccus. The sequence continues at coordinate 6,154 of CAMBYK010000007.1, read as the reverse complement.
TTGATGGTGTATTGCGCCAAGTAATGGAATTGCCGAAATCAATTGAAGCAACTTTGGTGACTAGAATTAAAATTTTGGCGAATTTGAAGATTGACGAGCACCGCGTGCCACAGGATGGTCAATTTACGGTGATGGTGGCGGACAAAGAAGTAGATTTACGTATCGCGACTTCGCCAGTGGTGTGGGGGGAGCAGGTGGTGATTCGTTTGCTTGATAAGTCTGGCACTACGATGGATATTGAAAAAATGGGTATGACTGGTAGGGCTCTAAGAACAGTGTTGACTGGTATTTCGAAGCCGAATGGGATGATTTTGACTTCTGGCCCGACTGGTTCTGGTAAGTCCACGACTTTGTATGCGTTGATCAAAAAAATTAAGGACGAAAAAATTAATATCGTGACGTTGGAAGACCCGGTGGAGTATAAGATGGATGGCGTAAACCAGATTCAGGTGAACGTGGATGCCGGGTTGACTTTTGCCTCGGGGCTGCGTTCGATTTTGCGTCAGGATCCCGACGTGGTGATGGTGGGCGAGATTCGTGATGCGGAGACGGCTAATTTGGCGGTGCAGGCGGCTTTGACTGGCCACTTGGTGTTTTCGACATTGCACACCAACTCAGCAGCGGGTATTTTGCCGCGTCTTTTGGACATGGGTATTGAGCCGTTTTTGATTGCCTCGACACTTAATACAGTGATTGGCCAAAGATTGGTGCGAAGAATTGGGGAAAAACGAGAAACTTATCAGACTAGCTCAATAGAGACAGATGAGTTGAATGCGGTGTTGGGTGGATTATTACCGAAAACGCAGGCCGAAGTGGCAATGGTGAGTGAAGACTTAGGATACCCTGGTCTGCCGGTAGGGAATCAGTCGGCATACACTTTAGTAAGAGGGATCGAGGATAAAGATACCCCCGGTGGGTATGCGGGGCGCGCTGGCCTTTATGAGGCAATTGATGTGGATGACGAAATTCAGAAATTGATTGTGTCGCGCGCGACGGCGAGTGAGATTATGAAGGTGGCCAAGGCAAAGGGCGCGGTGACGATGCGCCAGGATGGTATGTTGAAGGCATTGTCTGGTATTACTACGATGTCAGAAGTTGATAGGGTGGCGAGTGATTTGGCGTAAATTTACTCGAGTAAAGTTTTTATGGTAAACTATAGTTATGGAAAATAGTGGGCAAATAACAGTAAGAATAGAAACTCTGCTTGAGGAGTGTATTAACAGAAAGGCTTCGGATTTGCATTTGCAGGTTGGCTTGCCACCGATTTTGAGGGTGGATGGGGCGCTGGTGCCGATGAATGGTTTGCCACAGCTATCTGTGGCGATGATGGAGTCTTTGGTGTTTGCGACTTTGGACGAAACTCAACGTGAAATTTTGATAAAAGATAAAGAGTTTGATTATTCTTTTGCTTTTGGTACTCTTGGGCGCTTCCGCGTAAATGCTTTTCACGAGAGAGGTAATTTGGCCGCTGCTTTTCGTTTGATTCCGAATCAGATTAAGAGTATTAACGATTTGGGTATGCCGCAAATCGTTTCGAGCTTCGCGGAATATCCGCGTGGTTTGGTGCTTGTGACTGGTCCGACCGGCTCGGGCAAGTCCACTACTTTGGCGGCTTTAGTAGATAAGATAAATAGTGAAAAATCTGCGCATATTATTACGATTGAAGATCCGATTGAATTTACTCATAAATCAAAGCGTTCAGTGGTGGCTCAGAGGGAAGTGCATTATGATACTTTCTCGTTTTCGCGTGCCTTGAAGTCTATTTTGCGTGAAGACCCGGATGTGGTGTTGATTGGTGAGATGCGTGATCTTGAGACGATTGCGGCGGCTATTACGATTGCTGAAACGGGGCACTTGGTGTTTGCGACTTTGCACACTAACTCGGCGGCACAGTCGATTGATAGGATGGTGGATGTGTTCCCGGCTCATCAACAACCACAGGTAAGATCACAACTTTCAAACATTTTGATGGGTATTTGCGCGCAGCGTTTAATTCCTGCAATTGGTGGTGGCCGGGTGGTGGCGGCAGAAATTATGGTGGCTAATCAGGCAGTGAGATCTTTGATTCGAGAAGGCAAAACGCACCAGCTTGATACGGTGATTCAGACTGGTGCCGACCAGGGAATGCAGACAATGGACCGTACTTTAGTGAAGCTGGTGCAGACAGGGGTGATTACTTATGATAGTGCGCGCGAATATGCGGTAGATATTAATGAATTTGAAAAGATAGCGAGAGGGTAAATGAAAAGATTTATTTACAAAGCCAAAGACACTAAGACGGGAAAAAACGTTAAGGGAAGTATTCAGGCAGAGAACGAACGCACGGCTGGAAAGCTATTGATCGAACAGGGATATATGCCGACGTTGGTGACAGAAGAAAGCGCAGAGGGTTTTCTGCAAAAGATGCGTAATAAAGTGTCGGCAAAGGATCGTATTGTGTTTACTAGGCAGTTTTCGACTTTGATTGGCGCGGGGTTGCCACTTTCTAATAGTTTGCGCACGGTAGCTGATCAGACGGAGAGCAAACCGATGAAATCGGTGATTGAGAATATTTTGGCTAGCGTGGAGGCTGGTAAATCTTTGGGGGTGGCATTTAGCCAGCATCCTGATGTGTTTGATAATGTTTATTTGTCCTTAATTGACGCTGGCGAGATGAGCGGTACGCTAGATGACAGTCTCAGGCGTTTGGCTGAACAACAAGAACGCGACGCGGAAATTATGTCGAAGATTCGTGGGGCTATGACTTATCCGATGATTGTATTGATGGTGATTTTTGGCGTGATTATCTTTATGATGATCGTAGTGGTGCCACAGGTGGAGAACCTGTATAAAGATTTAGGGCAGGAATTGCCTACTTTGACGCTTATTATGGTGGCATTAGCGAATTTCTTGATAAATTTTTGGTGGTTGATTATTTTGCTGGGTGGTGGGACGGTGTGGTTGCTATTGCAATTCAGAAAAACTGACGTAGGGACGAAGTTTTTTGCCAGGCTTAAATTGCACGTGCCGATGTTTAATGGTATGTTTAGGCGACTTTATATGGCGCGCTTTGCTAGAACTGCACAGATTTTGTTGGCGACCGGCGTACCGATGTTAGACACTTTGAGGATTGCCGGAAACGCTATGAATAACGTGATAGTAAACGAACAAATTCAAGAGGTGATGACGAAGGTGAAGGCAGGGAAGTCTTTGAGCTCTTCGCTGAAAGAGCGAGATTATATTTTGCCGCTGGTGCCGCAGATGGCTTCGATTGGCGAGGAGTCTGGCAAGGTGGATGAAATGTTGGGTAAGTCAGCGCAGGTTTACGAAGATGAGTTGGACGAGAAAATCCGCACTCTATCCACGATGATTGAACCGCTTTTGATGGTGGTGATGGCGGTATTGGTGGGTGGTATTGTAGGTGCGATTTTGTTCCCGATTTACTCTTTGGTGAATTCAGTTTAGAAGATTGAATTTTGGTTGGATAAAAAAATAACTCTCGCAAGGAGAGTTATTTTTTGATGAAAGCTTGATTAGTTATTCAAGCATTTAGTACCACCGCCTTCCATCTTGTAGGCAGTAGCGACGCGACGAGCGCCTGGATCGAAGACGATGGTTTCGCCTTCGCACTTACCGTTTTTGACAACGGTAATGGTGTATTTCTGATCTTTGAAAGACAGAGTGTTAGCCTGTTTACAGCTAGCACCAGAAGCGCAGACGGAAATTTCGATATTGTAAGGATCGCCATTTGGATCTTCATAAGTATCGGAAGTTTGGTTGCCACCAGCGGCGCCAGACTCTACTAATAGATAGTGTTTGTAGAAGTAACCCCAAGTACCAGGGTTGGTAGAAGTGCCAGTTTTGAGAACCTGTTTGTTGGTGGTAGGATCAATCACGCTTTCGATCTTGCCATTTCCGGTAGGAAGGGCGTTGCGGTTGTTGGACTGATAGCGAGAGATAGCATCTTGAAGGCGAGTAAGGTCGCGTTCACGTGTGCTGTCGCGTTGGCCACGCTGCAAAGCAGGTAAGGCAATAAATACAGCGAGGAAGATGAGGCCAGCGATAGCGAGCACCAAGACCACCTCGATGATGGTAAAGCCTTTTTTAGAATTGTTTTGGCGTTTTGGCATTTTATTTTTCCTTTCTTTTAATTCGTCGAGCGCCTGGCCAACAGGCGTTGACGCTTAAGATTATAATAAGGTGGTTTCTCTCAAAACGCAAGTGCTTTTTGTGGTATGATAGAGGTATGGAAATAATAATTGCGGTGTTGGTATGGCTGGGGCTGTTGGGTGTGGGGTTGGGGTCTTTCGCGGCCTGCCAAGCGTGGCGGTTGAGACTAAAACATCAGGGAAAGCCGCTAAAAGAAAAGCGGTCGGTTTGTTTGGAGTGCGGATATCATTTGCGTTGGTATGATAATATACCAATTTGGTCTTGGGTGAGTTTGAGGGGGCGTTGCCGAAAATGCAGAACAAAAATTGGGTTAATGGAATTGGTGGCGGAAGTTGGACTAATGATGGTGTTTGTTTTGATAGGAGCAAGAATGTTTGGCTTGATTGGTGGCGGATGCGGACTATTGAACGCGCGTTGCGGGGTATTTGCTTGGCCTTGGGCGGGCGGAGTGTGGCTGGAACTGATCTTGTTCGGGCTACTATTGATAATTTTGACGATGCTTTGGGTGGCAGTGCTTTATGACGGGAAATGGGGGGAATTACCGGTGAAAGTATTGGTTTTTGCGGCGGTGTTGGCGGTGGTTTATTTTGGCTTGAAAAGTTGGAATATGCAGCTTTGGTCTACAGTTTGGGGTGTTGTGGGAGCGCTGATAATTTTGCCAGGGGTTTATTATGGATTATATAAGTTATCGGGTGAAAGGTTAGTAGGAGGAGGAGATTGGCTGTTGGCTTTGGTGGCAGCACTAGTGGTGGGAGATTGGTGGCTGGCTTTGCTGGTGTTATTTGTGGCTAATTTGTTGGCAAGCTTAGTGGGCGTGCCACTTTTGATATTCAAAAAGCGTAGAATGTTGTATTTTGGGCCGTTTTTGATGGGTGGATTGGCCCTAGTATTGATATTTGAGCCGTTTTTGCTGTTGACTTGGTGATTTAAGTAGTCTCAGAGTGAAATTTAGAATGGACTTCGCGCAGGTGTGAGTCGGTGACGTGCGTGTAGATTTGGGTGGTGCTGATGTCGCTGTGACCGAGGAGGGACTGGACAGCGCGAATGTCGGCGCCATTGATAAGCAAATCGGTAGCAAAAGAATGGCGCAGGGTGTGAGGAGTGACGTGCTTAGTAATACCGGCGGTTTTGGCATAATGAGAGACCATGCGCTCGACCGAGCGCGGAGTGAGCCGACGAAAATCACCAGAGGTAGTGGGAGCGGTTTGGTTCTTGCTGTAGCTTAAAAATAGAGCAGGCAGGGCATCGGTGCGAGCGTTGAGATAATTTTGTATATGATCGGCAGCGGATTGACTAATAAAAATAGGGCGATCTTTGCTGCCTTTGCCGCGTACGACAAATTCGCGCCTGGTGAGGTTGATAGAACCGCGGTTGAGATTGCATAGCTCGGAAATGCGTAGGCCGCCAGAAAACAACAATTCAATAATCGCGCGATCGCGCAGTCCGACTTCGGTGTCGGTAGGAATGTTTTCCAACAAAGCTTCAACTTCGTCATAATGGAGAAAAGTGACTTGTTTTTTGGTGGCGCGAGGCAGATCAATCAGGGAAGGATCAAGGGAATCTATGCCACGACGGGCAAGATATTTGAGAAAACCGCGTAAAGCAATTAAATGGTAAGCTTGAGTGAGCGCGGATAAGCCTTGCTCTTGGTCGTTTTTGTAACGGTTGAGTTTGAGACGATATTTTCTGAGTAATTCTGGGGTGATATCGCTGGGCCTAAGATCTCCATCTGGGCGGTCTTCGGTGGCTAAGGTATAAAATCTGGATAAATATAAACCGTAGTTTTCGACGGTTTTTTGTGAACGGCCGTGTTCTACTTCGATGGATTCGAGGAAATCGTTGATGAGGTCGGATATAGACATAAGGTTATTATAGTCTATCTTTTTTGGTTGCGCCATGGTAAACTATAAGCATGATAAGTCTTGGGAAAAGCTATGAAAAAGGTAAGAACTCTCTCTCTCTCTCTCTCTCTCTTAATGAATTGAATAAAACAAAAGTTCAAAAT
>CAMBYK010000006.1 GCA_945872155.1 uncultured Candidatus Saccharibacteria bacterium | reverse complement strand
GTAAAAATAGCAATGAACAAGTCCTGCTAAGGGAGGACAGAGGGTTGGAGAGTTTAAGAAGGGCAAAACCATGTGCTATAATCATTTATAATGTTATCTAGCAAATATCGTTTTCATTCTCGGGGCGGAATCAAATATACCTATCAAAAAGGCAAGACTATTCGCACGGCCAAATTGTCGCTCGTTCATGCCGATAACTCCAAGCAAAAACAGCGTTTTAGTGTGGTGATTTCTAAAAAAGTTCTCAAATCTGCCGTGGGGCGCAATCGTATCCGCCGTCGTCTTTATGAGGCAATTCGTTTAGAGTTGCCTAATTTTCAAGCCCCCAAAGATTGTATTTTTGTGGTTTATTCTAAAGAATTCAAGGATCTTCCGTTTACTGAAATCCAGAAGCAAGTCCGCTCTCTCCTCGAGCAAAGTGTGATATAATATCTCTATGTTTGAGCTAATTGATATGATTATTGTTCGCCCTATTGTGAACATTCTTTTTGTTATTTATAACTATGTTGGTGACTTTGGTCTTGCCATCATTCTTTTCACTATCGTGGTAAAAATTCTCACTTGGCCACTTATCAAAAAGCAGCTCCACCAATCTCGCATCATGCGCAAAATTCAGCCAGAAATGGCTAAGATTAAAGAAAATTGCAAAGGGAATCGCCAACTTGAAACTTTGCAAATGATGGATTTATACAAACGCTATAATTATAAGCCTTTTCATTCTATTTTTACCCTATTTATTCAAATTCCAATCTTCATTGCCCTCTTTACTGCTATCAACGTCATGGTGATTCCTACCTCCAAAGACAATCTTTACCGGCGCGCCTATAGCTTTATCCAGCCGATGGAGCGCGTCCAGCCTCTTATCACTAAGCAAAAAGCTTATTTAGAAGATCCCGCAAAAACTACTTATGATTTTCGTCCTCAATTGTTTGGCGTCGTAGATTTAAATGTTCGTGCTGGTGTTGCTTCTATCTCGGCTATCGTGGTTTTACTATTTGCTCTTAGTGCCGCCGGTACGCAGATGTTGATTTCTAAGCAACTCATGCCGTCCGATAAAACCAAAAAACATAAATCTTTTCGTCAGATTCTCAAAGAAACTTCCGGCGGCAAAGATCCAGATCAGGCCGAACTAAATAGCATGATGACTAGCCAGATGACCAAGATTATGCCTATCATGATGCTGCTCATTATGATTAATCTGCCAGGTGCACTTGTATTCTATTATCTGCTCAATAACGTTATCACCGCCGTCCAACAAAACATCATCCTAAATCGTAGCGCTGAGGAATTGGAAATCTCAGCCGACAAAGCAGTTCTTAAAAAACTTCGCAACATTCAAGAAGCCGAAGTGATTGAAAACAAAAAAACCGGCACCAAAATTACCAAAATCTCCGCAAAAGATAATAAAAGGAGAAAAAAATGAATCAAGAAGAATCAATCAGGTTTGCTACCAAATACCTAGAAGATTTGCTATCTTTCTTTGGTATTAACGTTGCAGTCTATTCAACATTGGATGACGAAGTAATCCAGCTTTCCGTCCCATCTACGTCTTTGAATTCGCTTTTAATTGGTCGTAATGCTGATAACTTGCGTTCACTACAATATATTGTATCCATGGCTCTTTCTGCTAGAGATGCCGAGCTCACTCGCGTCAACGTTGACGTTGCCGACTACAAACGTCAACGCGCCGATCGCATTGCCGAACGCGCTGAGGAATGGATTAAAAAGGTCCGCGAAACCGGGGAATCACTCCGTCTAGATCTTAATCCTGCTGATCGCCGCACGGTGCATAAATTAGCCGAAGATTATTCAGACATCACCACTCATTCCGAAGGTGAAGGCCACGAGCGTAAACTCGTCATCTCTAAAATCGATAATTAATTTTCGCCGAGTACTACTACGAAATCGGCCTCAAAACTGGCAAACTTTGCCAGTTTTTTGGTATCAGTAATCACTTTTACTTTGTAGCGTTTTTCTAATAATTTCTTGGTGGCAGGTTTCTTCTTGTTGAACATATAAACATAATATTTCTTAGTATATTTTCCTTCTGGGGCGTTATCTACTTTTGTCACGTTCAAGCCTTTTTTCTCCAAAGCTTCTTTTTCGGAGCCTGCAGCACCCTCTACGCCGCTTCCGTTTAGTACTGCAATATGCGCAGCTTCTCTCACATGTTTGCCACTATTGAAACTCTTTTGCACATAAGCTTGCAATTCGGTATAATTACTCGCTCCAGCGGCTGGCAACACATAAGAAATTCCGTTGATATTACCAGTACGCATATAAACATTTCCGGATTCCCAATCATTCAAAGCAATTTGGCGAATATGTTCAGAAGACAATTTCTTGCTCATCTTGAAGGCGCTTTTGACTTCATCTATGCTCAGATTCATACGTAGGTTATCGCCCAATACATTCAAAAGATTAATTGCTTCAGTAATACCCAGACCTTTTTCCACAATTTTTTCTTTGAGCGCAATCAAGAGTTTTTGTTGGCTATTGCCACGTGTAAAATCTCCGCCCTGTGTGCCATATCTTGCCCTTGCCAGGCCCAAAGCCTTTTCTCCTCTTAATTCGGTCGGCACCCCAGCTTTAATATAAGTCTTGGTCATTGGGTCGTTGATGTCTTCATCTAGTGTTACGGTTACGCCGTCCACACTCTCTACAATCTGCACTAAAGCCCCCCAGTTAATATGCGCGTGATATTGAATATCAACACCAAGGATTTCTTCGACTTTCTCTTCTAGCGCTTTTGCACCCTGCTCTTCTTCGGTGCCATCTTGGTTTTTACACCAATAAACTTCGTTGATTTTGCCAGTTGCGGTACAAGTCCTATCTACTTTCAAATCACGCGGCAGACTTACAATCGCCAGGTCTTCCTCTTCTTTATTGAAGCTCAAAATCATAATTGAATCTGTTAATTGCGCGCCATCGTGGTTTGAGCCACCCATATCATAACCGCTAGTGCCAAACACCAAAACATTAGTCCGTCCATTTTTGTCTTTTTTAAGCTCGACCGCTCTATCAATGATCGCCGAACTAATTACATCAAACAGATTAGACTTTCCGCCGGTCAATTTTGAAATGATATTATTACCCCAAAAATAAACCCCAGCACCACCAACCAACAACACCGCCAAGAAAATCGAGAGGATAATTTTGCGTTTTTTGTGCTTTTTCTTTGGCTTCTCCTCAAAATCTGGGCGTTTTCTGCGTCCTATCCGGCCTAATTCACGCGGAGATAAGTCGAAGCTCCTTACGGGTTGAATAAATTCTTCATTAGCATCAACCCGGCTCACTGGCTCTGGTCTTTCGATGGGGGAAATTCGTTTCGTCTCTGTTCTTGTTGTGTTTTTTACAACATTTACTCGGACCCTAGTTTTGTTTTCCCGCGTATTAAAAACTACTGGTTTTTTTGTTTGAGTTGTTCGTTTCGGCCTTATGCCATCAATAAACTTATTATTTTCTGTCATCTAGTATATAATTTTATCATATGACCATCAAACTTACGAAAAAACAAACTCTTGTGCTTGAATATATTGATGAATTTATCAAACTCCGAGGGTATTCTCCTTCTTACCGCGAGATCATGACCGGCCTGGAGCTTAGCTCTGTATCTGCGGTTGCCGAACATATTGATAATCTAGTCATCAAGGGTGTCCTGAAAAAATCTGCCAATTCCGCTCGTTCTTTGGAAGTGGTGGACACTTCTTATCCGGAAACCACCGCCTTGTTCAAAGCTAAATTACAGACCGCCTCTACAGAAGAGGCCGAAATTCTCACTCGCGCCGCCCAAATTTTAGCATTAAAACTGGAGGACTAAATGCAAGACTTTGCTTATCTCAAACCAAAAGATATTTATATGGACACAGCCTGCCAAAGTCTGCGTCCGCAGCCTGTGATCGACGCTCTGAATGATTATTATACCGAGTTCAACTCCTGTGGTGAGCGCGTTAAATACCAATGGGGCAGGACTACTGATCAAAAAGTTTCCGCCACCCGCCAAAAAGTACTCAAATATCTCAAGCTCAGTTCGAGGGAATATTTCGTTTCATTCACACTGAATACCACTTACGGTATTAATTTAATTCTTCAACAGCTCAAATCTGGTGCGGTCAAAACCGTTATTACTTCAGATATCGAGCACAATTCACCATTTCTCGCCACCATGTCATTTGCCAAAAAACAGCAAATTCCGCGTCAAATTATCTCTAGAGATCCAGATGGATCGGTAGATGTCAGCCAAATTCCCGAACGAGCTTTAGTAGTTTTGAATTGCGCCTCCAATATCGACGGGCGACGCCTCGAAAATATTAAAGAAGTCATCAAAGCTACTCACAAAAAAGGCGGACTCATCATTATCGATGCTGCCCAAGCCATGGCTCATCAGGTGGAAATTTTGCAAAAAACTTCTCCAGATGCTATCTGTTTCTCCGCGCACAAAATGTATGGGCCTTCTCTTGGCGTCATTGTTGCGAGAAAAGATTTTATCAAACACTTAGAGCCTAGTTTTGTTGGTGGTGGCATGGTTGATGATGTCGAGAAGGACCGCTATTATCTCTCCGCAGACAACCAAGACCATCTTTTTACAATTTTTGAACCTGGACTGCAGGCTTGGGGTGAAATTATTGCTCTGGGCGCTAGCATCGACTGGCTCAATTCCTTACCCAAAACCGTAAAGAAAAATCTTGATATTCAAACAAGGCATCTTTATGACTTTTTGGCTGATCATCCAAAAATTAAACTTATCAATCAAGCCCCTACCCCAGTCTTGTCTTTTTATGTTGATGGATTAGATTCTCATTTGCTCGGTCAGGCGCTGGCAGACCAGGGAATTATGGCGCGCACGGGATATTTCTGCGTGCATTATTATTTAGACCATATCATGCATTATCCGCCGCTGATCCGTCTTTCTCTTGGATATCACACCCGTTCTGAGGACATCGGCCAAGTCATCCAGGCCCTTTCAAAAATCTAAAGCTGGGCCTATTTTGCTACTCAATCAGTCCAGATTTGTGCTAAAATAATAGTAATTATGGTTTGTATTGCTGCTTTTATTATCCTTTGTCTCATGTCGGTCGTAGTAGCCTTCCTTAGTATTTTCCGCCGTGATATTGGTAGAAAATGGTGGAAAGTTTTTCAAAAGGCTTGGGGCTGCGTCTGGAAAAAAGTCCGTCTGCAAAAATGTGAAACCAATTTCAAAGACGATGTCAAAAACTCTATATTGAAAAAAGTAGTGCTTAAAAAACCTCATCTTGTTAAACCAATCTCTATCGCTATTGAAGCTGTTTCGGTACTTATCGTTTTTATTACGGTTTGGTCTCTTGTAGTAGCTATCAAGTCTCTACTTGCCCTCTGGGTTTTTGGTACTTGCAACATTTCTCAGCCTTCGCAGTGTTCACTCACCTCAGAGACTTGCTCGATCGATCAAGCCCCAGCCAGTAATATCGTTGAGCAAATCGCGCGTGATTTTGGTGAATGGGGCGAAATTTTTGGTGCTATTCCAGATCGTCTCAAAACTTGGCGAGCCGAAGATTATCTCAGCAATCAGTCTATTGTTGTTGGTGCTAAAGACAAACCCTATGCTCTGGATATTTTTGATCCAGGGTGCTCTGCCTGCCTGCAGTCTTATCGCAACCAAAAATCCACCGACTTCTTCCAGAAGCACCAAGTTATTTTGTTGCCGTTTGTTATCAAACTACCAGATGGCAAGATTAAATTTGCCAATTCTGAAACCATCACCCGAATTATCCTAGCTACTAACATCCGCCAAGGCTCAGAGGCTGCCGTCAAACTGCTCGACAAAATTTTTGCCGGTAGCGATGAAAAGGGGATCAACTACCAAAGCATTCTTAACAACCATTTATCTACCGCAGAAGCTGAACAGCTACTACTAAAATGGCTGTCGCAAGATCTCAACTCGGAACAAATTTCAGCTATTCAGGCCACCGCTAAATCCAAAACCGTTGATAAAATCATGCAAGACACGCAAGATTTAGTTCAACATCAACTGCGCGCCAAAGCCATCCCTACCTTTATCTATGATGGCCGCAAGCATACCGGACTTTTCCGCGCTAATAAATAACAGATAAAGTTAAACTTTCTTCACTGTATTCCGCTATTGCTTTTATCTTGAAATAATGCTAGGGTATAAATAGATTATGGCCAAAACAAAATACTTTCAAAAACACAAAATTTATCGCAAATTAATGCTTTTCATACCTGTGCTGATTTTGGGTGCAGCTGCTGGTTTCTTTGCGGTTAAAGCGCTTAAGCTAACCCCGGCTCCTGCTCCAGAAAAATGCATCAACTGCGAGAAAAAGATTACCAAGACCGTCAAAAAATCCGAAAAAGACAGCGCAGACGACAAAATTCCGTTCAGCAAAACTCCAATCCAAAACGAAGGGGAAGACCCAAATTCTTCGCCCAAGATTACGGGGTCCATTAGTCGCGCCCAGGTTGTCAACGGCGTTTTGACTGTTCGCGTCGCCATCGATCAATTTCTGCAGAGCGCTGGCACCTGCACAATTGTTTTGACCAAAAATGGAGTTGCCAAAACTTTCTCTGTGCCCACTATTGCAAATCCATCTAGTTCTTCTTGCGAAGGTTTTGACTTGCCCGTGGAAGGCAATTTCACTAGCGGGCTCTGGTCTATCAATCTCACTGTTCAAGCAGGAGACAAGACCGGCATTATTACTGGTGAGGTGCAGATTCTATGAAACAGATAATTTCTTCCACTATGCCTCGTCGTTCTCTTAGACCGCATCTCTTTCAGCTGCTCTGTCTTTTTGGTGCCGTTTTCGCAATTTCGTTTGTATTGACCTCGCGTTTTCCTCACACCGAAGCTTCGGTTGCGGGGTTTAACCCAGGCAATATTATGTCGGACTACGTGATGGGGAATTATTCTACTATGACAGAAGCCGATATCCAAAATTTTCTTAAATCCAAAAACTCTTGCAATGATACGCGCATTTATTTAGCAAACTACTATCCCAATATGAAATATCATATCGAAAATGGTCATTTTGTTTGTATGGCTGACGAAGTTTTTGACGGCGAAACCGCTGCACACATTATCTGGCAGGCCGCCCAAGATTACAGAATTAATCCGCAAGTATTATTAGTTTTATTAGAAAAAGAACAGGGTTTACTGACCGACACCTGGCCAAATCATATTCAGTATCGCTCCGCCACTGGCTTTGGTTGCCCAGATACTGCCGCTTGCGATTCTCAGTATTATGGCCTCAAAAATCAAGTACGCAACGCTGCGAACCTTTTCCGCAAAGTGCTAGATGGCGGCTGGACTAACTACCCAGTCGGCTGGAACTATATTCAGTATAACCCAGCCTCGCACTGTGGCGGATCGAACGTTTATATCGAGAATCGCGCTACGTCTGCTCTATATCGCTACACCCCATACCAGCCAAACGCCGGTGCGCTCGCCGCCCACCCCGGCACCGCCCACTGCGGCGCCTACGGCAACCGCAACTTCTACAGCTTCTTTAGGAGTTGGTTTGGTAGCCCAATAGTTCAAAAACCAGCACTACCATATGAATCGCCTAATTTTATTGATCTTGATGGCTCTGAATATCGTATAGCCACTGCTTTAGACCGCTATCATTTTATAGATATTTCTGGGGCCAGTTTCGCAGATGGGACTATTGTCCAACTTTATGCAAAATGGTCGGAGACAAACAAAGCTCAAATTTGGACTTTTGAGCCAGCCGGAGAACGTCAATACTATATTAAATCTGCACTAACTCAGAAATATTTGTCTATCGACGAAGCAAAAAACGGTGCTCAAACATTACAACAAAGCAAGACAAATTCCTGTGAGCAAAAATGGATGGTTGCTGATCACGGCGATAATGTCGTAATTCATAGTGCTTGTAATAAAAATTTTGTTTTAGATGTTAGTGCCGCTAAATCTTTCAGTGGAGCGCGCACGCAAGTTTATGAACGTTGGTCGTTGAGTAACCCTGCACAAGAGTGGCAACTAGAAAAAGTTTTACCTGCCAAGAAGCAATTAATTCAGGATGGAAGTTATAAAATTAGCACCGCTCTCGACAAGAAAAAATATCTTGATGTTTACGGCGGGTATATTGCTGATTATACAAAAATTCAACTTTATGAGAGTTGGTCGGCAGATAACAAAGCTCAAATTTGGAATATTAAACATCAAGGTGATAATATATACACCATATCAAGCGTTATCTCAGGTAGGCTTCTTACAATTCACCAAACGCGTAACGGAGCAGCTGCAGTGACTTTTTCTAAAGAGCTTGTTGGTTGCGGCCAGCTTTGGTTGGCCGACCAAACTGAATATGGCATAAGATTTCACAGCTTCTGTAACAATAATTATGTTTTAGATGTTAGCGGCGGAAATGCTCAAAATGGCGTACAAGTACAAATATTCCAAGAGTGGGCCAAAATTAACAAAGCACAAGATTGGCTACTTGAACCAATCCTTTCTCAGTTAATTCAGAATGGAACATATCGGATATCCACAGCATTGAACCCAAAACAATTTTTAGATGTCTGGGGAGCAAGCATGGAGGAAAATGCCAAAATTCAGCTTTATGAAAATTGGTACGACCTAAATAAAGCCCAATTATGGAATATTCAGCATCGAGGCGGGGATGTGTATGTTATAAAAAGTGTTTTATCAGGCAAAGTTTTGACTGCAAGCTCAATTCAAAATTTACAGCAAATCACTCTTGCAGATTTTGGGGAAGGGCAATGCTCTCAACTCTGGAAAGCGAATGAACAAGACGGCTTCATTGTTTTTATGAACTTATGCAACCCTAAATATGCTCTTGATGTGTTTGGCGGTATAGCAACCAATCAGTCTAAAATACAATTATACGAACGTTGGGCTATTAATAACCTTGCTCAAAAATGGAAGCTTTCTCCACGATAATTTTTTCCATAGATTGAAATTTTCTTCCCTTTTTGATATATTAAAAGTAATAAAAGGAGTAAGATGCGGGCATTGATTGAACCAGAAAATTGCGTGGCTATTCTTGGTAAGGATGAGGATATCGGCGCTTTGTTTGCTAAGAAATTAAATATCCCTGTGGCTAATAGAGTCTTAGATTTTTTTAGTGACGGCGAAGTTCATGTTCAAATTTTAGATAACATTATTGATAAAGATGTATTCATTATACAATCTACTCATGCGCCTATAGATGAGAGGCTTTTCCCAGTATTATTATTAGCAGATGCTGCTAGAAGAGGGTTCGCTCGTAGCATCACTCTCATTACCCCATATTTTGGTTATAGTCGTCAAGACCGTATGGCAGAGCCAAACACCCCGATTAGTTCTAAAGTAATTGCTGATATAATCCATTCAGTTGGTATCAACCAT
Source organism: uncultured Candidatus Saccharibacteria bacterium (assembly GCA_945872155.1). Taxonomy (GTDB): domain Bacteria; phylum Patescibacteriota; class Saccharimonadia; order Saccharimonadales; family Saccharimonadaceae; genus Nanosyncoccus. Next base: position 19,617 of record CAMBYK010000006.1, on the reverse strand, counting down.
GTAGTTACGGTAGACTTACATTCTGCTCAGACGCAAGGTTTTTTTGATATGACTATCGAAAACATAGAGACTAATCAGCTTTTTGCGAATTATATCAAAAAGAATTTTAAAACTAATGGCCTGGCTATCGTTTCTCCTGACGCTGGTGGCGCGAAAAGAGCTCGGAAAATTGCTGATCTTGTTGGTTGCAAAGATGTGATTTTACTAGACAAAGATCGTTACGCTAAAAATAAAAGTTCTGTCATGAATATCGTTGGTAACCCAGAAGGTAAAAACTTGATTATTGTGGACGACATTATAGACACGGCTGGCACTATTTCTAATGCCGCCAAGGCTTTAAAAGAACATGGCGGTAAAAAAGTAGTTATTATAGCCACTCACCCTGTTTTCAGCGGCAAAGCTTTGATTAATTTATCTTCTGAGAATATAGACCAAATTGTAGTTACTAACACTATACCCATTAAAGACAAGTTGCCTAATGTAGAAGTGTTGGATATTAGTGAACTACTAGTCAGTAATATTTATAACAAAAACGCAAAATTTTAAATGAAAAAAAATACTCAAAAAAAATACTCAAATACTCGTCACGGATTTTTTCTGGTTGGGTTTTTCCTACTTTCTCTAGTTTTTAATGTAGTTGCTCTTTCTTCTGCTCTATTTTTCTTAAATATCCCTATAAACGTGTTCTCTTTTTCCTTTGCTTTTCTATTTTCTTTTGTTGTCTCAGGAGTTATAGGTTTAAAGATTTTTAAATTTAACCCATTTGTTACATTGTCTATATTAGCAATTGGCGTTATTGTTTTTTTTGCCAGCATTTTTTTAAATGGCGTGGCCATGGAAACTACATGGGACGGCAATTGGTATCATAAGTCAGCTGTAGGCATGTTGAAGAATGGCTGGAATCCAGTCAAAGAATCTGCAATTGATTTTTATGATAGCTCAAGGAACCCCATCAAAGTTCCACGCGCTAAATTTCAAAATTTAATCTATGAAAACCATTACACTAAAGGATCTTGGGTATTTGCTGCTAATATCTATAATATTACAGGTAATATAGAGACAGGCCATTCTATTAATTTGATCATTATGTCCTCAGTTTTCTGCTTATTAGTTTCTTTGTTTTTATTTAAGACAACATTATTGGGAGGCATCTTAATATCCTTCATTACTGTATTTAACCCAGTAGCCGCACCACAACTTTTTCTTTTTTATAACGACGGTTTACTCGGGCTATTATCTATAGCGGTTATAGTTTCTTTGGTTTTTATCATTACTGAAAAAGAAAAAGAATATTCAAAAATTGGTTTTTTAATTTTCTTTATGGCAAGTACGCTTTTAGTAAATACTAAATTCACCGGTCTATTATTTGTTGTTATGTATTCGCTTGCTTTCTTTATATATATGTTAGCTTACCCACCGCTTAGGCAAAAAGTTAGTAAAAAATTTTTTCTTACTGGGTGCTTTACTGCTATTTTTTCCATTTTCTTAGTGGGCTTTTCTCCTTACATTTCTAATATTCAAAATGGGCTACATCCGCTACACCCATTAGCGGGTCCAGGCAAAATAGATATTATGACTTCTAACAGCCCAAGAGAATTTGTGAATGACAATAGACCTTTAGCCCCATTTCTTAAATCACTTTTTGGCAAGCTTGATAGCTTTTCTAATTCTAGTGAAAAGAAAGTGGAACTAAAAAACCCATTCTCAGTCTCTAGTTCGGAACTTATGAATTTAGGTCTGGTTGATGCTAGGATATCTGGCCACGGTATATTTTTTAGTGGATTATTTTTAATATCTATTTTTATACTTTTTTTCTGGCTCTGTAAAGCCTACCGATCCAAGCTTGCAGATTTTTATATTTTTATCTGCATTATTGTGCCTACAGCCCTGATTGTACTCCTTTTAAAAGAAATGTGGTGGGCTAGGTATTTGCCCCATCTGTCAGTTGTGATCCCGCTTGCCATGTATGCCTTGTACAATACTAAAAAAGAAATCTACCAGTTTTTATTTTATGGATTATTTTTTATCGCTTTAATCAATAGCTATCTTTTCTTCGCAATCAACTTTGAGAAAGGCACTAAGATTATGGAGTTGTCATCTTGTGGAAATATTGCTCAGAAGTCCCAAGTCTTTTATCGGCTTTCTCATAAAAGTTTTTACGGCTCGCTCTTTAATATATTAGACTGCCAGAAATCTAAAACTAAAGAGCTGAAAATTATACCAGTAAATAAAAATTTTAATCTGGATAAATATCAAAGCGTCGTTTTAATACAAGGTTATTTGGAGGTATTTTATGAAAAATAATAAAATTTTTAACGTAATAGCCCTGACCAGGCCAAAGCATATTGTAAAAAATTTTTTAATTTTTGCACCACTTTTATTTGGCGTTAATGTAATTAGTCAAGAGCAAATTTTATCAATTTTAAGTGGGTTTATAGTTTTTTGCTTGGTTGCAAGCTCTATTTACATCATTAACGATTACAAAGACGTTGAAAAAGACAGGCTACACCCAGTAAAAAAGAGTAGGCCACTTGCTAGTGGGGCGGTTTCTAAGTTTGAAGCTGTTATATTATTGGTTGTTCTTCTTGCTACTGCGGTACTTTTATCTATTTCTATTCGTTTGCCAATCTTAGCAGTTGGCCTAGTAGGTGTGTATTTTATTATGAATCTGGCTTATTCTTTTGGTTTAAAAAACATTCCAATTATAGATATTATCATTTTATCTAGTGGCTTTATAATTAGACTGTTTTTTGGCAGTAGTATTAGCGGGATTCATATTTCATCTATGCTCTATCTGGTCGTTATGTCCGGAGCTTTTTATCTTGGGACGTCTAAGCGTTATAATGAAATCATCAAAATTGGCCACAGTGCTAGATCTGTGCTAAAAAAATATACTGCCGAATATTTAAAGTCACTTTCTAATATTTTTACAGTGCTAATTATTGTTTTTTACACCCAGTGGTGTTTGCAGGCCAAAGAACCTGTTAGGGACTTTTTTCTAGCAAGCATTCCGGGTTTAATAATAATTTTAATGATTTACATTTATTCTTCCGAAAAAGATAGCTCCGGAGACCCCACTGATTTGATTTTGAAAAACAAATATTTGCTTGCTACTGGTTTAATCTTCTTCGTTTATATAATGTTTATTATCCGACTATGAATGTATATGATTTCGACAAAACAATCTATGCCAAAGATAGCAGTATCGAATTTTTATTTTTTGCACTAAAACACAATCCAGCTGCTGTATCTTTGCCGTTTGGTAAATTCATTATTATCTTTATTTTATATAAATTGAAATTAGTCTCTAAAATCAAAGCCAAAGAAGCAATGTTTGGATTTCTACCGAATATCCCAAACGTTAGCCAACTCGTCACAAACTTTTGGCAGGGGAAGACACTTGAAGATTGGTATATTAAACAGCATCAGAAAGATGACGTTATTATCTCTGCTTCTCCGCGTTTTTTAATTACTCCAATTCTTCAAGAAAATCATATAAAAAATATTATAGCTTCTGAAGTAGATCATAAAACCGGAAAGTTTTTTTCAAAAAATTGCTATGGGGAAGAAAAGGTAGTGCGATTTAGGCAAGAATATCCGAGTATAAAAGTTCAAGCTGCATATTCTGACAGTTTGTCTGACATGCCTATGTTCGAAATGGCTAAAAACAAATATTTAATTTATAGAAAAAAGCACACCGTTAAACTTATAAAGCTGTAATTTGGCATTTTAGTAAACGATGCTATATAATATAAAATACAAGATGAAAAACAGGCTGCCGTCTTTAGACTTACTAAAAATTTTAGCAATTTTTTTGATTGTAGTTTTTCATGCTTCTTACAAAGGAATACCCACTTTCGTAGTAGATAGTTTGGGCTGGGTTAACCAGGCATTTTATTACATTTTTTATCATTTTGGTGAGCTTGGCGTTAACTTATTTATGCTCATCACTGGCTTTTTTTTGGTCAGTTCTACTTCAGTAAAAAAAAACAAAATTATCAAAATTATTCTTGATGTATACTTTTTCGCTATTTTTTCTGTCGTCTTATCATTAGTTTTTAAAAAATATGTATTCCATATACAAGATTTATTCCCAATTACTTTCACCTATTATTGGTATGTTACTGGTTATTTAATAATTTATATATTATCCCCATTTATTAACAAATTTGTCCGAGGGCTTTCCCAAAAACAATTCCAAAAGCTACTCTTTATTTTGTTCATATTATTCAGTTTTATCCCAACCGTCGCTGGACTCACTACTGGCAGCACCGAAGATTTAGGTTTCTATAATCGTTTTGTTTGGCTTTTATTCGTTTATCTAGCTGGAGGTTACTTGTCTGTTTATCGAGGTCAGCTTTCTCTTATGAACTCTTCGGTTAAAAAACTCTTAATAGCACTCTATAAATTGTTGTTGTTTGTCGGCGCTTTTGCCATATTCTCCTATTTTGCCCAAATCAATACCAGATTTTTTAATATACCTCCTAATTATTTTTGGGGCCCAAACAGTGTAGTTATTTTTCTAATTAGTATTTTATTATTCGCACTTTTTTATCATTTTAAAATACCAGAAAATAAATTCACCGCCCTCATTGCCCAGTCTACCCTTTCGATATATTTATTACATGAACACCCTAAGTTTTTGTTCATATTATGGTTAGATATTTTTTCTTTTGCGCCATTTTATTATTCGAAAAAACTTTTTCTTATGGTCATTATCTATTCATTAGTAGTTATGTTGACCGGGGTTTTAATCCACTACTTTAAAAAATATACTTTTGATCGCTTAACAGGGTATTTTTTATTTAAATGTAATGAGGCAAAGAAATGAAAAAAATATCAAACTTTTTATTTATAGTATTTTCAGGGATTTTCTTTATAATTTTTTTGCTAATGTTGGCAAAAGGCGTTGGTTTTTTTGACCGCGCAATTGCAAAAGATATTTTTATCTTTAGTATTATTTTAACTCCATTATTATTTTTTTTACTTCGTTGGTTTTTAAATAGATACAGCATAAGTATAAATATAAAATTTTTTAGCATCTTTTTCTTCATAACTGTTTTTACGATAAATTTGATTTGCGCATTGAGGTTGAGCAATGCTATCCAGCCAGTCTCTGATTTTGAACTGGCTTATAATAAAGCCATTAATTTTACCACTAATACTCAATATGATTTATATTATCCATGGTGGACTAACTTTTCTATTTTGCTCAATTTTATTTTTAAGATTTTTGGGTCCAATTTAGTAGTAGTCGCTGTTATGAATAGCATACTTTCTACTTTGTCTTGTGTCTTCGTATTCGCCTTAGCTAAAAAGCATTTGAAATTTAAAGATTTTTGGGCCTTTTTACCAGCACTGTTTTTTGCCTTATATCCTAGCAGGTTGTTCTTTTTACCTTTTGTTGCTCCTGACTTTATTGCCGAGTTTGGTTTTATCTTAGTCACATATTTGTTTTTTAACTATTTAGACAGTTTCACGCGTCATTCATCTAGTAAAAAGTTGCCATTTTACTCATTGTCAATTGCTTTGCTAGTCGCTTTCTTCTCTCTTTTTAAGCCAATGCAGGAAATTTTCTTTGTGCTTTTCCTAATAATTTTAGTCATCAAAAGCTTACCAAATTTTCGCGAATATTTTAAAAAAGTAGTCTATTTTGTCGTAATTTTCTTATGTGTTATTTTGAGCGCTAATTTTATTCATGCCAAATTTTTTGAAGCTTATACCCACATTAAACTTGATAAAAGTCTCATTTTAACAAATAAGCTATATGTTGGGCTGAATAGCCAAGGCAAAGGCTATTGGAATCCAGTCAATGAGCAATATATTGACTATCTAGAAAAAAAATACGGTTCTGACACCCATAAAATAGCTCATGCCATGCAGGGTAGATTAATTCAAGATATCAAGCAAAATTCTCATTTTTGGGAAATGCTCATAAAGAAGCTCGATACCGCTTTTATTTCAGATTTCTATGGTATTGAATGGATTAATATTAGTTTAAAGTCAGGACGAATTGATCTTTCTGATTTAGAACGCCCAGTGTATATGTCTAATTTGTATTATTATTTTATTCTTTGCTTTGCGTTGATTGGCGTCTTTGGAATTACAAAATACAAAGATCTGAAAAAGCTATATTTTGTAGTCTTTATACTTGGGTTTGTCGCGATCGTTGTCATCGGCGAGTCACAAACTAGGTATAAACTAGCCTTCCTGTTTAATTTAATTTTTCTAGCGAGCATTGGCATAAAAAATCTTGCTGATTATCCGATTCGCCAAAAAATCAAAAAATTTATTGAATAATTAATTAAAAAGTATTATTTTTTAGGTGCATAAGGTTTTTGTAAAAATTTTCAAAATATTCTTTTGATAAAATATATATTTCTGCTATTGCACAACATATAAAAATAGACAGCGCTACAGTTGCTATGGCAACCATGGAGGCATCTTGTACCCCCAGATATGTAAGTAAGCTTTGAATTATGGGCAAAGTTAAACCATGCAACCCAAAAATAAAAATAGTTTGAGCCCCAATGCGGTTCAGCAATTTAGAACCGGTCAGCCTCTTAGATAGAATATAGAAAGCTAATATAGTTAATGTAGCCCCAACCATATAAAGTGGGCTGCCTATTTCTGAAATATTACCATAGTTATTCAGCGCTGCTATTGCCCAGCCCAAAATTAATAGAAACCCCCCAATTAGTCCATTATCTTTTATTTTATTAAGCCAGACTTTTTCTTCCAATACATAATTTATAAAATATCCTATAAGCATAAACGCGATTGAAGCAGGCAAAACATTTATATGAAAAATAGGCCTCCCCGGCAACCAGTTTTGGAATGGGACTGTCATAAACACGCAAAACAAAAATATTATTATCTTCATTTTCATATTAAAATATCGGGCTATAACTTCAAAGACGATAGAAGTTATAAAATACATTTGTAAAAACCATAAACCAAAATTATTACTATAGTCGTGCAGCCAATGTCCGCCCAAAAATAGACCCTTTATCTCATTAAATCCAATAGGAAAAAATTGGCCAAACTTTATTAAGTAAACTAAATTATTGAAAACTATTACGCTGACGGTCCAAAAAAGAATATAAGGTACAACAGTAGTTTTGACTTTTTTGCGCAAAAATTTCCCCCACGGGGAGCTGTCCTTACCATATCTCAAAAAACCAGTGACAAAAAAGAAAAGAGGCATATGAAAAGAATATATCCATTGCGCACAAAAAGAAGAGAAATGTCCCCACACTACAGCGATAATACCAATAGCTTTTAGGATGTCGACTCTTTTATTTCTCATTTTTAACCTCTTATATATTTCTATTATTTTAACACATCCGATTATTTTAGCCATTTAAGCCCATTTTTTAGGGAATAGTTATGCTATAATTGACAGCATATGCCTATTAAAGTTTTATCTATTTTCGGTACGCGCCCCGAAGCCATTAAAATGGCGCCATTGGTCAAAGAGCTTGAATCCAGAAAGGAGATCAAGTCGCTTGTTTGTGTGACCGCCCAACATCGCGACATGCTCGACCAGGTTCTTGAAATTTTTAAAATTAAACCAGATTATGATCTGAACATTATGAAGTCAGGCCAGACGCTGAGTGATATTACTTCGAAAGCTATGAAGGGGATAGAAGAAGTTATTGTCAAGGAAAAGCCGGATCTAGTCCTAGTCCATGGAGATACAACCACTGCTATGGCCGGGGCTCTAGCTGCTTTTTACCAGCAAACTAAAATTGGTCATGTTGAGGCGGGGCTGCGCACTAGGGACAAAAACTCTCCTTTTCCGGAGGAGATTAACCGCCAAATTATTGACCAGCTTGCTGATTATCTATTTGCTCCGACTAAGAAGAGTCGCAAAAATATCGGCAAAAAACTTAATAAAGGTCAGCGTATTTTTATCACCGGCAACACTGCCATTGATGCACTTAAAACTACCGTATCCTCTGACTACTCTCATCCTGTTCTAGATTGGGTTGGACGAGATAAAATGATTCTCCTCACCGCTCATCGCCGCGAAAATCTCGGTGACCCTATGCGCCGTATTTTTAAAGCCATCAAAAGAATCACCGAAGAATTTAGCAATGTAAAAGTGGTATACCCCGTTCACTTAAACCCGAAGGTTCAAGAGGTAGCTAAAGAGATTTTTGGCGATAGCGACAAAGTCAAGTTGATTGAGCCACTTGACGTTTTTGATTTTCACAACTTTATGAAAAAATCCTATATTATTCTATCTGATAGCGGCGGGGTTCAAGAAGAAGCTCCTGCACTTGGCAAGCCCGTTCTTGTTCTACGCAACACCACTGAACGTCCAGAAGGCGTTCGTGCCGGCACCTTAAAATTAGTTGGCACTAGCACTAAGGATGTTTACTCTAGCACTAAAAAACTTCTTACCAACAAAAATGCCTATAGGCGTATGTCTAAAGCCAAAAATCCATACGGTGACGGCTTTGCTAGTAAATATATTGTTGACGTAATTTTAGAAGGAGCTAATTTATGAAAAAAGAATATACCAAGGCAGAAATCCAACAAATAATCAAACAGAACGAATGGCTGAAAAAAGAAAACAAATATCTTAAAAAACTTACAAATTCAAAAAGATTTCTTTTTGCTGAAAAAATTGCCACAGCCTATAATGCCGTACTTCCTAAAAACACCAAGAGGCGTGACGCCGCAGAAATCGTAGCGCGTTCTGGCAAAAAAGTGTCCGACAAACTCGCCCAAGCTAAAATTAAACGCATGCAGAAGCACATCCGCAAATTATCTGAAAAATACGATCGCATCATCGTTCTCAATAGCATCCCCTGGGATATCAAGCTAAAGCAAAGACCCCATCATCTTGCTCAGGAATTTCGCAAGTTAGGTTTTTTTGTTATATATCTAGAAGATAACCCTCTTGCAACTTTTCGTGTCATCAAAGAGGGGTTAATCACTATAAATAATTATTTATTCCTTGATAATATTAAAGCTCAGCAACCTCTGTACTTCCTCACGCCTAACAATATGCCCACTGAACTTAGCACATTAAACGAAATTAAATCTTTCGGTTTCGAAATGATTTACGATTATTTGGACGAGTTTCACGAAGACATCTCGGGTGATTTAAGCATTCAACTTAAAGTTTGGGACAATCTGCAAACTCTCCAGCCAGCTCTCTGCTTAGCTACCGCTAATCGTTTATATAAGGATCTGGAAAAGCATCTGGGTCCGCAGCAAAAACTAGTACTCGCTCGAAACGCCGTAAATATCGAACATTTTAGCTACAAAAAAAATAAAACCACTACCCCACCAGCTGATTTGAAGAAAATAGTTAACCAAAAGAAACCCATAGTCGGCTTTTACGGCGCCTTGGCTCCATGGATAGATTTCGATCTTATTAACAAAACTGCCAAAAATCATCCCGAATGGAATTTTGTTCTACTTGGAGTCGACTATAATGGGGCCGCCGTAGATCTAGAGGATGCTCCTAATATCCACAACCTGGGTGCCAAAAATTATCAAGATCTGCCAAAATATGCACATTATTTTAACTGCGCAATTATTCCATTTCGTAAAGGAGAAATCGCCAAAGCCACTTCTCCAGTTAAGCTGTTTGAATATATGGCGGCCGGTTTACCGACAGTCTGTACTCGTGATCTGCAAGAATGTAGTGGATACGATTATGTCTATATGGCAAAAAACGACAAAGATTTTGCCGATTTGCTAGATTCAGCTATCCAAGATTATAAAAAAGCGTCTGCTCGCAATCGGCTACTCGAACAAGCTCAACAAAACACTTGGGCTGCTCGCGCAAAGGCTATTAATCAAAGCCTCTAATAATAAAATCCCCTCAATCAAGAGGGGATTATTGATATGAGACAAAATATTTACCTTATCTCACCAAATTCATAGTAGTCACTCAGTATTTTACTAGCCTCTTTCGCATCCGCTTCTTCCATCGTTGTTTCAAACAAATGGTTAAATGCCATTATGACGTTTTCGAATTCCTGGCTTACTAAAACATCCTCACCATCCTTAGTATCGTGGCTAACGATAGAAATTGGTTGCTCCATCAAACTTTTTGTAATTTCTCGAGTCGTTGGATTTTTTAAGTTTCTAGTCGCCAAGAAACAGCCAAAGATATAATAATCTGGATAAGTTTTGCATTCAGCATTTCGGTTAAAAGATTCGCTTTCACGGAATAGCTCCATAACTTTCGGCGATACGGTTTTAAGGTCTTGATTTTCGTCTGGTATAAAACCGCCCGCTGAAACATTCTTCTTTCGCTCCTGACCTTCACGCAGCAGATAATCTACGCATTGCGTGCCATTAGCGATATCATCAATCAAGCTTACTGCATCCACTACTTCTTCGGCTTCTGGATAATTACTCAGCTCCGCAAACTCAGCCTCAAAAGCTTTGCCACGCAGACCATGTAGCAAGATAGTTCTGCCCACAGTATACAAAATGCCGCCAGGCTTCAAACTATCTTCAATCGCCATTTCTGGTAGCTCTTTGCTTAGGAGCTTTGGAGCGTCTTCCAAAAACTTATTGTAGCCTACGACATGATGGTCATGCTCTGAACCGATGCCGCAATCATTAAAATCTCCTTGTTCGCGGTACTGAAAAGCTCTTCCGTAATCGTGGTATGCTGCCGCTAGTTGCAAAACTTTATTATCCGGTGCAATTTTTTGCGCAATCGCATACACTTGCGGATAGTGACAGTTTAACTTAAAAAGCATATCTTGGTCACCCGCAAATTCTACGCGTTGCAAATCCAAACTTTCATAAAAATTCTCCATCAACGACTTTTCTATCTCATCTTGAAAGAATTCTTTTCTTTCAGCTTTATTTTCTGCATTTTGATTAAATATTTTTTCCACTCTGTCCATTTCTGTTCCTTTCTCTACCCTCATTCTGGTACAATCTTATGATGACTACTGATGTTAAACCTGCTCACAGATCACTGTGTATCTATAAATTATATCAGATAAAGTTAATATTGTCAATAGAGAGCTGGCGTACCATCCTCGCCCTGAATGTGCTAATATATAAGCATACCTTAACTTGTCTAATATAATTCGACTATCATTTTAACAGGAGACCCACCATGAAATCAGGCTGCCCATACGGAACCCACCGCGTCATCTCGCCCAAAGGCGTTCTGCCGCAGCCTGCCGATATTATCGACAACACTATGGAGATTTACGACAACGAAGTCCTGATCGACGTCAAAACACTCAATATCGATTCCGCTTCATTCACCGAAATCGAAAAACGTGCCGGTGGCGATCTAGAAGAGATTAAAAAAATTATGCTCGGTATCGTCGAAAAGGCCGGCAAACATAAAAACCCCTGGACCGGTTCTGGTGGCATGCTCATCGGTACCGTCAAAGAAATTGGCCCTAAATTTCAAGGCGACCTCAAAGTCGGCGACAAAATCGCCACTCTAGTTTCTCTTTCGCTCACTCCGCTTAAAATCGAGCAAATTCTCGACATTCGTCCCAAAATTGATCAAGTCGATATCAAGGGCCAAGCTATTCTTTTCCAGAGTGGACTTTACGCCAAGCTTCCAGCAGACCTGCCAGAGGGCCTTGCTCTCTCCGCGCTCGATGTTGCTGGCGCTCCTGCCCAAACCGCCAAACTTGTCAAGCCCGGCCAAACTGTTTTAGTAATTGGTGGCGGTGGCAAATCTGGACTACTTTGCCTTTACGAAGCTAAAAAACGTGCTGGCGTCACCGGTAAAGTTATCTGTGCCGAGTATTCCGAGCAAGCTCTCGCCAAAGCCAAACAACTAAATCTCGCCGACGAATATCTCTGTGTCGATGCCACCGACGCCGTCGTGACTTACGAAAAGATTACGAAAATTACCAACGGGGAATTATGTGATCTGGTAATCAACAACGTCAACGTCCCAAATACTGAAATGGCTTCGATTTTGTCCTGCAAAGATGATGGCACTGTTTACTTTTTCTCTATGGCGACCAACTTCACTAAGGCTGCTCTCGGCGCCGAAGGTGTCGGCAAGGACGTCAATATGATCGTCGGCAACGGCTACACCAAAGGCCACTCCGAAATCACTCTTCAATGTCTCCGTGAGCACCAAGGACTCAGGGAACTATTCCAAGAGCTCTACGCCTAAACCACTTTAAGCAAGCTAAAATTTTAGAAATTATTTTGAAAGTTTCAAGCTATTTCCACAGCCCTTCGTAAGCTTCGGCTACCTCTTCCGGGTCACCTTCTTTCAAAATCTTGCCGTCTTCAATCAAAATCGCTCGGTCGCAAAACTCTCTCACATTGCCCATTGAATGCGTCACCAAAATAACTGTCTGTTCGCCACGCAACGAGGCAAAATAGTCATTGCATTTTTGTTGGAATGCCGCATCGCCCACCGCCAGCACCTCATCTAGAATCAAAATATCTCCGCGAGCGCGTATTGCTATAGAAAACGCCAATCTCACCTGCATGCCAGAAGAATAATTCTTTAATTTCTGGTCCATAAAATCGCTGAGCTCTGCAAACTCGACAATTTCATCATACATTTCGTCCATTTCGGCGTTTGAAAAGCCTAGCATTGCTCCATTTAGGTAAATATTTTCGCGACCAGTCAGCTCAAAGTTAAATCCGACCCCGAGCTCGATGAACGGCACTAAGTTGCCGTTAATTGTCACGCGTCCCTTTTCTGGTGTATAGATTCCAGACAAGATTTTTAGTAAAGTTGATTTTCCGCTGCCATTACGCCCCACAATACCCAAAAATTCGCCTTTTTTGACTTCAAAATTGATTCCTTTCAAAACTTTGTATTCGGTGTATCCTTTTACTCCGCGTAGCCTGTTGAATATCGCTTGCTTTAGGCCCCACGCGCGCTCGGTTGGTAGTTTGAAGCTTTTATGAACATTGCTTACAGAAATTGCTACTGCGGTCTCGGCACTAGATGTATTGCCTGCGGATTTTTTTGAATTAAGCATTTTTTTCTGTTTCATTTAGATCTCCTCTGCAAAATACTTAGAACGTTTGCGGAAATAGATACTTGCTACTACTAGCACCACGATGACGAACACCAGCGGAATAATTCTTAGTCCAAAATTATGAATTAAATCCCAAGTGCGCACAGCCTCTTTGGTCACCAACCAATATCGCACGTCTTGGACAACTTGCGCAATCGGGTTGAGCATTAAAATTTTTGCCAACAGGACATTCTTTTCCATCACAAAAGAAATCGGGTAAATAATCGGGATCATATAAAAGACGGCCTGCATCAACACCTCCCAGATAGACGAAATATCGCGGAATTTAACATTGATTGCGCCGAGCAACATCGCCAGCCCTAGAGACAGCAGATAAAGCTCTGCGACAAAAACTAGCACAATCAGCCAGCCCAAATTTGGCATAATCCCGTTTAGTAGCGCAAAAATTATAATCACCCCCAGGTTAATCGCGAAGTTAATCAGTGCTGTTGCTGTTGCCGAGACTACTACGATCCATTTCGGAAAGCTGATTTTGCGAATCAGGTCTCCTCGCCCCACAATTGCCTGAATTCCTTGATTGGTAGACTCCATGAAAAAGTTCCACAAGACCACGCCGGTTAGCAAATATACCGCGTAGTGAGGAATACCATCACCAAAACGAAACACCTGCGTAAACACAAAATATAAAATTGCAAATAGCATCAAAGGTTTCAGCAGCGCCCACAAATATCCCAGCACTGAACCTTGATAGCGTAGTTTGAAATCGGTCTTAGTCAGCTCCTTTAGCAAGACCCGATTTCTGTGATTTAAAATTTTTGGCATTTTCATAGCTTATTCTATTTTATCATACACTGAAGCTAGTTAAAAAAATACACTCTCATCTTCGAGCGGCCTGTTGTTGCTTATCGTTCTGCTTATAACAGAGATGACGCCATCGGTGTCGTTCGGTTCTTCTGTCATTTTAGTCCTTTTGTGCTATTATCTTTTATATAATGCAATCTTTGATTTCTATCATCATTCCAATTTACAACACCGGCGCTTCTGCCAAAAAACTAATTCAAAAACTGCTCAAAGACCGACAACAAAACCTTGAAATTATCGCCGTAGACGACGGCTCCACTGACGATACTTTAAGGCAGCTCCAAGCTATCAAGCATCCTCGTCTAAAAATATATCACCAAGCGAATAAAGGCGCCGCCGCCGCCCGTAATTTCGGCATATCAAAAGCTCAGGGCGAGTATTTCATTTTTATTGATTCGGACGATAATATCGCACCCGATTTCGTCCCCGCCCTGTATGAAGCAATCCAAAAACCCTCTGTCGCTCTTGCTGTCACGGGCATCCGCTATCGTCGTCTACAACAAAAAACTACCTCTGATGTTTATCTTGCGCAGCCACCTCAAAAAACTACTAATCAAACTCGCAAAGCATACATTTTAAGTCTTTTGAATTTTGATGGCCGACTCTATTCCTCGGTCAATAAAATTTTTCGCGCCGACATCATCCGCCAGTATCAACTTAAATTTGAAGAGGGAATTGACTTTGCCGAAGACACTCGGTTTGTCTTAAATTATCTAAAATATGCATCTGGTGATATAATTTCCATTCCAAAATCGCTTTATATCTATAACTATGGCACTACCACCAGTACAGTTGCAGGCTCTTCTCTTCTCTGGTCAAACTGGCAATCGAGCTACGATTTTCTCAAAAAATGGCTCGGCCCTAATCCTAAAAAATCCGAGCTAGATCAGCTCAAAAAGCTTAAACTGCGCTGGAAGATTTCCCACGCTCTTGCCGTCGCTCGTTCCAACCAACCATTACCCAAAAAACTTAAATATATTGACCCAGTCAGCCTGATTCTGGCTGAGCTCGCCAAGCATTTCCGTCCGTAGCGTGCTATACTAAAAATACTTATGTCTACCAAGCAAAAATTAACTCCAGCCTCTTCTTCGCGCAAAAAAATTGTGATTTTCTTTTTTGTTGGTGTTTTTAACACCTTGGTAGACTTCGTCATTTACACCATCGCCTCTTCTTTTTTGCATATTCCGCTTACCGTTTCCACGGCCATCTCTGGCTCGATTTCGGCTATTTCTACTTTTTTCACTCACGGCAAAATCACCTGGAAAGAGCGCGAGCTCACCGGATCTAGTATGATTCGCTTTGCAACTTGGTGTTGTATTATGGTTGTCGCCGTCCGTCCAATTATTGCCTTTGTCGCCGAACAGCTCACTCCGCTTTATCAGTTTGCTTTTGCCATCTTTTCGTTTATGCATTTGCCATTTTCGTATAAATTTGTTGCCAACACTGGAGTTTTCGTTATTATTGCCGCTGTCGTTATGGTCTTAAATTTCTTAGTTTACGAAAAATTTGTTTTTCCTCACAAGTCAACAAAATAAACTCTTGCCGGCGCATCTTGCCTTTTTTAGCATATCAAACTAAAATTGTCCCATAACTTAGGAGGTTTTATGTGTGGAATTGTGGGCTATATCGGTAATAAAAACGCGCAGGATTTTTTGATTGGTGGTCTGAAGCGTCTTGAATATCGCGGTTATGACTCTGCTGGTATCGTCACGGAAGACGATAGCGGCCAACCAACCTTGTTAAAAGCCAAGGGCAAAATCGCCAATCTTGAAGCTAAAGTCGCCAAGGCCAAGCGCGAGGATCATGCCGGCATCGGCCACACTCGTTGGGCCACGCATGGTGAGCCATCCGAGACCAACGCCCATCCACATCAGGCTGGGTCTATCTACCTTGTTCACAATGGTATCATTGAGAATTACAAAGAACTTAAATCTAAACTTTCCACCGAACATAATTTTGTCTCCGAAACTGATACGGAAGTGCTTGCCGCCCTAATTAACTCGTTTTATCAAGATGGCAAATACCCTCTTTCTAATGCCGTCGTCCAAGCTCTCAAATTAGTCCGTGGTACTTACGGTATCGCTGTAATTTCTACTTTAAATTCATCCGAGCTCGTTGCCGCTCGCGCCGGGTCCCCACTGGTTATCGGTGTCGGTGAGACCGAGACTTTTCTCGCTTCCGACGCTTCAGCACTCATTGGTCACACCAAAAAAGCCATCTACCTCAACGACGGCGAAGTTGCCACCATTACCGCTAATCAAATTAACATCAAAACGCTCGATTCTCAGCCTGTTTCTGCTCGTGTCGAGACCATTCAAACCGACCTTTCCGCCATTCAAAAAGGCGGCTACGACCACTTCCTCATCAAGGAAATCATGGAGCAACCAGATTCTCTCGCCGAAACTTTGCGTGGACGTATTGATCTTGAGAATAGTCTCATTCGTCTCGGTGGCCCAAACCTCTCTCAGCAAGAACTAAAAAACATCAAAAATATCATCATCGTGGGTTGCGGCACCGCCTTTCATGCTGGCATGCTAGCGAGCTATTACATCGAACGCTTTGCCGATGACGTCACTATTCAGCCAGTGATTGCTTCTGAATTTCGTTATCGCGAAGCCCATATCCCTGAAAATTCCGTCGCCCTCATTGTTTCTCAATCTGGTGAAACTGCCGACACCCTAGCCTGCCTAAGAGAAATCAAGAGCCAAGGCGTTAAGACCATTGGCATAGTCAATGCCATCGGCTCTACCATCGCTCGCGAAGTGGATGGTGGCACTTATGTCCACGTTGGCCCAGAAGTTTCAGTTGCTAGCACCAAAGCCTTTACTTCTCAGGCTATTGCCATGATTATGTTTGGTATTACTATTGCAGAGGCCAAAGGCGCCAAGAAGTCTTTGCTTGCTCCTTATATTGAGGAGATTGCTCAGCTTCCAGCTGAAATTCATCAGCTTTTGCAGACCGTTCCGGGTCAAATTCGCCCTCTGGCCGAGCGTTATGCTAAATATGATCACGCTATTTATCTTGGCCGCGACACCGCCTATCCAATCGCTATGGAGGGCGCGCTCAAACTTAAAGAAATTTCTTATATTGATGCCAACGCCTACCCGACTGGGGAACTAAAACATGGCCCCCTCGCCCTCGTAGATGATCGTTTCTTTGAGTTGGTCTTACTACCAGACGACCACCTCTTAGATAAATCAATTTCTGGCGTTCAGGAAGTTTTGGCTCGCGGCGGCAAAATTTTCGCTATCACCAACGGCGAAATCGATCTCCCGGCTGATTCTACCCTTAAAATTGACACCAAACTCAAGCTCCTCACTCCAGTTCTGTTTAACGTGGTTTGCCAACTTTTTGCTTACTATGTCACCATTGCCAAAGGCTTCGATGTCGATCAGCCTCGCAACCTCGCCAAGTCAGTTACCGTCGAATAGATAGCTGGATTGACTGATTTTTGATATAATTAGCGCATGAAAAAAGACCCCGGTTTGACTTTTCGTATTTTTCTGATGCTAGGAGATGTTTTTGCTATTGTTTTTTCTTTTGCTTTTGCATATTTCATCCGCACGCATATCGATCAGCGCCCGTTCTATTTTGATGTCGAAATTTGCAACTTTGCCTTTTCTATTTTGCTATTTATTCCGTTTTGGCTGATTATTTTAGCTGGTCTGGGGCTTTATACTAAAACCGTATTCTTGGCCCGTTCTCGTCTCCCAGAGACCGGCCGGCTTTTTCTAGCTTCAATTATTGGCACCATGGGCATTATCACCTTTGATTTCTTCCAACAGAACAATCTTTTTCCGGTGCGTATTATCGCTTTGGTCGCCACTCTGCTTTGCTTTGTCTCGCTTTTTCTGATTCGCCTTTTGCTTCGCATCATCAAGCAACAAACTGCCAAAGCCAACCACGGCGTCTTACGTGCCATTATCATTGGCAACAATCAAAATACTAGCCATTTGTCCTCCCATATCGCGAACTTCCCAGAATACGGCTACTCCGTCGCTGGCATCGTTTCAAATAACAAATTCATCCCCAAAGACCTCAAAAAATACAAATACTCTTCTCTTAAGGAAGCCCTCAAGAAGACCAAACCAGACGTGATTTTCCAGACGGACGAGCGCCAGACGGAATATGTCTATCGTCAGGCTATCAACCGTCATTTACTTTATTATTTTGTACCGTCTGAGACCGCCCTGTCTTCCCATATTGGTCAGCTTGAACTTGTCGGCAATACCCCGGCAATTTTGGTTAAAGTTACGCCACTTATTGGTGGCGCTAATATCCTCAAGCGCTGTTTTGATTTTCTCGCTGGTTTAGCGCTAACCTTGGCTTCTTCGCCATTTATGCTAATAATTTGGCTCCTAATCAAACTTTCTGATCCTAAACACCGCGCTACCTATTCTGAGGTACGTCTTTCTCGCTACAACAAACGTTTTACCATCTATAAATTTCGTTCTATGAAGCCAGAATATAGCGGTTTAAGTCCAGAAGAAGCTTTCAAGAAAATGGGCAAGCCCGAACTGATTAAAAAATATCGCAAAAATGGTGATTGTCTGCCAAACGACCCTCGTATTACTAAGCTTGGACACTTCCTCCGTGCCACTTCACTTGACGAAATTCCTCAGTTTATTAATGTCTTAAAAGGCGATATTTCTTTAATTGGCCCCCGCGCTTTGGTGCCTGGCGAACTTAGAGATTACGGCGATCGCTCACTTCTTCTCAGCGTTAAATCTGGTCTTACGGGCCTTGCTCAGGTTTCTGGCCGCCGTGATATTTCTTTTGAAGAGCGCCGCGCCATTGATCTTTATTATGTCCAAAATTGGTCACTGATGCTTGATTTGCAAATTCTTCTCCGCACTATCGCTGTAGTTTTGACTGGCAAAGGAGCAAGATGAAAGTTGCCTTAGTCTGCGATTGGCTCACCAACGTTGGTGGCGCCGAAAAAGTGTTGCTTTCCATTCATGAACTATACCCGGAGGCTCCAATTTATACTTCCAAATACGATCCAAAGGGAATTGATTGGTTTAAAAATGCTGATGTCCGCACTGGTTGGTTGCAAATTTTTCCTACCAAACTACGTCGCATTCTTTCGCCCCTTCGACAGATTTATTTCAACCATCTTGATCTCTCCGACTATGATTTAATCATTTCCGTCACTGGTGCCGAGGCTAAATCCGTCAAACATGGCAAAGCCACTCACCTCTGTTTTTGCCATGTCCCTACCCAGTATTATTGGCAAATGTATGATGATTATGTCAAGAACCCCGGCTTTGGCATTCTGAACCCAGTCGTGCGATTCTTCTTTAAGCTCTTAGTCGCTCCGCTCAAAAAAGCCGATTTCAAGGCGGCCCAGAGGCCAGATCAATTTATCACCATTTCTTCTTACGCTGCCGCTCAAATCAAAAAGTATTACAAGAGGGAATCGGTGGTTATTGCTCCGCCCGTGGCTGTGGAAAACTTTTCAGCAGTCAAGCGCGCCGTCAGCGCCGAGGCACCATTTATTAATTTTTCTCGCCAAGTCACTTGGAAACGTCTAGATCTAGCCGTTAAGGCCTGTATCAAAGCCAATCAGCCGCTAGTTTTGATTGGCGACGGACCAGAACATCAGAATCTAGTTCGTCTTGCTGGTGGCTCCTCGCTGATTACTTTTTTGCCACCTATGAACCAGGCGGAACTCAAAAAGCAGCTTTCTTCTGCGCGCGCTTTTATTTTTCCTAGCTTGGAACCATTCGGCATTGCTCCGGTTGAAGCCCTGGCCGCTGGCTGCCCTGTGATTTCTTATGCCGAAGGTGGCGCT
>CAMBYK010000005.1 GCA_945872155.1 uncultured Candidatus Saccharibacteria bacterium | reverse complement strand
TTGGTTTGGAGGTGGCAGAGATATTGGGAGAGTTGGTAAAAACAGAAATAAAGGTAACCAGAATAAGCCCGAAAATAGGCCATAAAATACGAGACTTGAGATTTTGCTTCATTTTATTCATTTTCCACCTTTTATCCCAAATGAGATATCTTGCTAATTATAGCACACATAAGCGTTATAGTCAAGAGCCTAAGCATATTTTGACCGAAGTTTTAGAAGAAATGTCAAGTTTTGGCTAAGATGATTTATACAGAGGCGATAGATAGTTGTTTTTTCTGGGCGAAAAGTGTTAATATGAGAGCATGAAGAAATTTATAGTTTATTTGCTGATGTCGGTGGCAATGTTGACGGTTTTAACAGCAGCGCCGGTTGGTGCGGTGGATCAAATTAGCGCGAACACCACAAAAAACACTAGCAAAACTGAAAAAACCACTAAGAAAAGCAATCAGAAAACTGATAAGAAAAACGAAAAGAAGGGTGATTCTAGTAGTGTGCCGTCGCAGAATGCTGGCACCTGCAATGGTAATTTTTTGGGGTTGAAACCATGGTTTGCTGGTCTGTGCGAAAACGGGAAAATTAAATCTCCAGAGGGCGAGGATGGCATTAATAGATTTATTTGGACGATTGTGGCGAACGTAATGACGGATTTGTTTGTGATTTTGGGTTACTTGACTACTGGTTTTATCGTTTGGGGGGGTTATTTGTATATGATTTCTAGGGGCGATGCAAGCAAAATTGCAAGTGGCAAGAAGACTTTGATGGCCGCGATAATTGGTTTTTTGATTTCGATTTTTGCGGCATTGATTTCTAATGCGATTGCTGGTGTATTGACAGGAGGGGACATCTAATGAATTGGCTGAATACAATTGCGCAGGCTGGAATTAAGATAGACCAGAAAGTAAAGGACAACATTCCGAATACGGACGGAGAATTTCGAATTGAATGGGTGCTTACGGCGGCTGAAGCGATGGCTGGGTTGGTGGCTGTGGGCTTTATCATCTACGGGGCTTTTCAGTTTTTGACTGCACATGGCGATGCCGGGAGAGTCAAGACGGCGCTGATGACTTTGACTTATGCCCTGGTTGGACTGGGTGTGGTGCTAGCGGCTTCGGCAATTACGTGGTTTATTTTTAGTAATGCGAGGTAATATGAAAAAATTTTGGATAAGTTTAATGATGGTGGCGGGGGTAATTGGCCTAACTGCGACTACGCCAGTTTTGGCGGCAAATGGTTTTTCAAACATTTGTAGCGAAATTACTGATGCGGAGCAGAGAGCGGCGATGGGCTGTGAAGAAGATGGTAAGGTGCCGAAGACTTTGATTGGTGTTTTTAACGTTTTGATTGGCGCGACTGCTTTGATTGCAGTGATTATGATCGTGATTGCCGCTTATTATTATACGATTTCGCAGGGCGATGCCGGAAGATTGGCCAAGGCAAAAAACACAATTATCTATAGTTTAGTAGGCCTAGTAGTAGCGCTTTTGGCTTTTGCGATTGTGAACTTCGTGCTTACTAAACTGGGTGGATAAGTGTGATATAATACAAAATATAAGTAATTATAAGGAATAAATATGAAGATTACAGAGAAAATAAAAATTGCAATGTGTGGCCTAGCAGTGGCGATGGTCGGTGCAACTACTTTAATGCCAGCGGCGAGCGTATCTGCAGAAAGTGCCGTAGACGCTACTATTCAGACTAAGGCCGAAAAAGCTAAAGGGTTTCTTGGTAGCAGTGAACAGAATAGCGATCTAATGGGCACCCTGCAAGCCATTGTTAACGTGGTGATTGGTATTATTGGTTTCGTAGCAGTAGTGATGACGGTGATTGGTGGTTTCCAATATACTCTTTCTGCCGGTGATGCTGGAAAGGTGAAGAAAGCGAAAGATACAATCCTGTATGGTATTATTGGTTTAGTGGTAGCTTTGCTTTCGTTCGCGATTGTGAACTTCGTATTGACAAATGTATTAAAATAGATGTTATTGAATAGGCCCCGAAAGGGGCCTATTTTTTGTGCTTAGGTTGGGGTATAATTTAAGAAAAATAAGGAAAGATATGTTGAAACGGAAAATTTTAGGGGTTTTACTGGGGGCAATAATGATGGCGGGTTTAGTGTCGGTGACCGATACGATGGCGGCAAGTGTGGTGTGCCCTGCTGGTAGCAAACGGGCTGGCGAGGCAGTTTCTGGCTTTGCAGAGTGTAATGTAGAGAATACTGGAAAAGAGCTGGACCAGACCGCGCGAAAAATGATTAATGTGGCTATTGGCGTGATTGGGCTGGTGGCAGTAATTGTGATTGTGGTGGGGGCATTTCAATATACGGTTTCGCAGGGCGATCCGAGCAGAATTAAGAAAGCGAAAGACACAATTATGTATGGGATTATTGGTATGGTGCTCGCGATTTTGTCTTTTGCGATTGTAAATTTTGTGTTGACGGAATTTTTCATTAAAAAGTAGGAGGTTGGTTTTGTAGAGTTTGCGTCACAACAAAATTCCTAAATCTAAGCACAAAAAATATCGCGCCGAGAGACGCGATATTTTGATTGATAGACTTAGTTGATAGGGATGGTTTTGCGAACGTCGGTCTTTTCTTTTTCAAAGGAAATAGTAAGAACGCCATCTTTAAGCTCGGCCTTGACGCTGTTTTCATCTTCTTTGACTGGGACAGGGAGTGCGATAGTGCGAGAGAATTCGCCCCAGTAGCATTCTTGGATGTGCCAGCAAGTGGTCTGCTCATCTTCCCCGCCGTTCAAAACGCCGGAAATGGTGAGAATGTTATCAGCAATGCTTACATCGAGATCGGATTTAGAAATACCAGCGGTGCGGGCTTTGATTACTAGTTTGTTGGTCGTTTCGTAGACATCCACAGAAAGCTGTCCGGGAATTTCGTCAGTATCATCCCATCCACCGTCCCCTTCTTCTGATGGGAGCTCAGTTTCTTCAGCTGGGGCGGGAGCGGCTGGTTGCTCCATGGCTGTAGGTGCGTCCAAAAAGGCAGCTGCCAATTCTTCTTCCATCAACATGTCATCGTCTATACGAGTCATGACTTAGTTACCTCCATTACTCTATTGTTATGCTTTATTATAAATAACAAATTGATAAAATCAAGAGAATAATGGGTTTTAGTGTAAAAATTACAACATTAACGAGACCACTGGACCTGTGCTTCCCCTATTCCTGTAGGGGTTGCGGTGGTTTAGGAGAAGCGTTTTGCAAATGTTGTAGAAAAAACATAAAACTGTATTGGCAGAACGTTTGTCCGCGTTGCAGAAAGCCAAGCGACGGTTATTGTTGCGGCTTGTGGGCGTTTAATGCGGGTTGGCGAGATGATTTTTTGGGTAGATTGGTAGAAGAATATAAATATCAATCTGTGAAAGGGCTGGGCAGGGCGTTGGCGGAAGTTTTGGATGGGGCGATTACTCCTAGCGAGCGGCTGATTGGAGAGATTGATAGTGTAGCAGTTCTTAGTGAGAAGCTGATTGGGGAGATTATCGGCGCGACAGTTCTTAACGAGAAGATAACTAGGGAGATTGTTAGTGAGGCAGTTCCCTGTTTGAACGATTGTATCGTGGTGGTACCACTGCCGACGATTAGAAGACATGTAAGACAACGCGGGCTAGACCATACTTTTGAAATAGCAAAGTATTTGGCGCGCAGGCGAGGATGGAGGGTAGAAAAAAATCTGGGACGCGAGAGTAATTCGGTTCAGGTAGGAGCGGATCGCGAGACTAGAAAAGAGCAGGCGAATAAGGCTTATAAGCTAGACGGGGCGGTTGATAAGGATAAGATCTATTTATTGGTAGATGATGTCTGGACGACGGGCGCTAGTATGGAGGCCGCAATAGCGGTACTACAAAAAGCTGGGGTGAAGAAAATAATAACAGCGACGCTGGTGATTAGCAGATAGGAGTGAGAAGAAGAGCGGAGCTGGCGGAATTACCGATGGTGTTGATAACAAAGTTTACGATTGCGAAAGATAGAATCGAGATAATGAGACCGATAATGGCGTAGAGAATGGTGTTTTTGGCGTCGGTGACTTTTTTGTTGTCGCCACCGCTGATGACATAGCGAAGACCGCCATAAATGAGCATAATAACAGATACGATACCAACGATGTAGAGAACGGTATTGGTGATTTGTGTGAAAACACCGGTGTTGCCAAAAAGCTCTCTTGGCATGCCGTCGGCACGAGCGGCTTCGGCACCTTCTTGGGCACTCATAGCCATGACTTTGCCGGCGTAAAGAGTAGCAAAAGCACTGAGGCTGGTGATGATTTGTAAAAATATCCTAGTATTTTTTCTCATTAAGGTCTCGCAGTTAAAATAATATCTCTTGAAGCAACGCTTCTTGATAAAATAATTATAGCACATTTAGCGTAGCGTCAAGGGTGGAAATGTGATAAGATAGTGTTATGCGGAGGGTTACCCAAGTGGCTGAAGGGGACGGTTTGCTAAATCGTTAGTCCGGGGCGACCTGGAGCGGGAGTTCGAATCTCCCACCCTCCGCCAGAATGGATTCTGGAAAGTTTTCCAGGAGCGATTCTGAAGGGGGGGGCTGGAGATATTTTATCTTCCACTCTGCTATTTTTTATATGGTATAATTTGGTTATGACAAAAAAAGCTGAAGCGGCAATTAACTGGTCGGCAAAAGAGTATATCCCAAGAGACAAGAATACTAGTTGGTATGTTTGGTTAGTTTTGATAGCATTGGTCTTAGTGGGACTGTCGGTTTGGTTGCAGTGGTGGACTTTTACGGTTGTAGTAGTGCTTGGAACAATGGCATTGGTGGTGGGTTATACCAATCGTGCTCCGCGAGAATTGCACTATTCATTGAATAATCAGGGTATTGTGGAAGGTAATAAGCTTTATAATTATGAAGATTTTCGCGCTTTTGGCGTGTTAAAAACAGATGAAAATTTTTCCATTATGTTGACGCCACGTAAAAGATTTTTGCCTAGAGTGGAGATCTTTTTCCCGCAAGAACAAGGTGAGGCTATAGTAGACGCTTTGGGCGCGCGGTTGCCAATGGAAGAAGTGAAATTGGATTTTTTGGACAAGATTGTAAAATTTTTGAAGATTTAGTGCTTAATGCGCTTGTGTTATAATGGGGAAAATAATTGAAAAGAGGTGGGTTATGAATAACACAAATGATGAATTACAAAGAGCAATAGATGATTTAGCTATGGGCGAGGCGGTGGCGAATGTGCCAGCGATTGAGGAGGCTACTGTGCAGGCATTAGATGCGACAATGGGTGGACAACCTAGAGTTGAGTCCGAGACGGATTTTTTGGCAGTGAAAAAAGCAATGCTCTTTGACCTCTTCCCTTTGATGGACAAGATTTCTTTTCCGGTGGAGCAGAAATTTAAAATTTATCGTGAAATGATTGAAATAACCAACGATAAAACTATGGTGGCGAAGGCTTACGAAACGGCTAAAATGTTGAAAGACGATCAACAAAAGGGCGAGGCGTTGGTATTTTTGTTGAATGCGCTAGATAAATAAGATGCTAAGAGCCAAAAAACCACCGTAGAGGTGGTTTTTTGGGTGCTTGGCATGCTTGACAGTTGTGCTGCCAAGCATATTGGTTTAATACATGCCGCCCATGTCTGGAGTGGTTGGAGGAGTTGGCTCTGGCACATCTACAATGAGTGCTCCCATGGTGATGGCCGTAGCTGCGATGCTGATGGCGTTTTGGACGGCTTCACGGGTGACGCGAGCTGGGTCGATAACACCAGATTTTTTGAGGTCGATAAGGCCTTTTTCTGGGTGCATGACGTCAATGCCAAAGCCTGGTTTGGCTTTTTCAACTTCGGCAAGTAGGGCTTGAGAGTTGAGACCGGCGTTTTCCAAGATGTGGATGAAAGGGGCGCGGAGGGCGTTTTTGACGATGTTGGTGCCATTATCTTGGCCGCTTAGTTTGGCAGCGAGATTGACTAAGGTGACGCCACCGCCCGGGACAATACCTTCAGATAGGGCGGCTTTGGTGGCGGAAACGGCGTCGTCCACGCGGAATTTTTTCTCGTCGATTTCGGTTTCAGTGGCACCACCGACCTTGATAACGGCGACTTTGCCAGAGAGTGCGGCGGCACGTTTTTCGAGCTCTTCTTTTTCGTAGTTGGATTTGGCAAGTTTGGCTTGACTATTGATTAGCTCGATGCGAGCAGTAACGGATTTTTGGCTGCCAGCACCTTTGATAATGGTGGTTTCGTCTTTGGTGGCGATGATTTTGTTGGCGCTACCAAGAACGTCGAGGCCGACTTCTTCGAGTTTGAGCCCTTGGTCTGAGCTGACTACAGTAGCGTTGGTAAGAATGGCAATATCTTGCATGATTTCTTTGCGACGTTCACCGAAGGCAGGGGCTTTAAGCACGAGTGAGTTGAAGACGCCTTTGAGTTTGTTGAGTACGAGGAGAGAAAGCGCCTCGCCTTCAACTTCTTCGGCGATGATGACAAGATCTTTGCGACCGGCGTTGGCGCATTTTTCGAGAAGAGGAAGGATGTCGTTGGCGCTACTGATTTTTTTGTCGGTGATGAGAATGGCGGGTTTATCGAAAATGGCTTCTTGACGGTTTACATCGGTGACGAAAAACGGGGAGCTGTAGCCCTTGTCGTAGCTGAAGCCTTCGACGATTTCTTGTTCCATCTCTAGACCTTGACCAGCTTCGACGGTGACGACGCCATCTTTGCCAATTTTACTGATAACTTCGGCGATGAGCTTGCCGATTTCGGCATCACCGGCGGAGATTGTGGCGACTTCGGCGACTTTTTTGTCGTTTCCGGCGATTTTTTCGGCTAATTGGTCGATGTTTTGGACGATTTCAGCCCCGGCTTGTTCGATCCCCTTGCGAAGCTCCATGGGGTTGATACCTGCGGCGATGAGCTTGTTGGCTTCGCTTAAGATGTTGTAAGTAAGTACAGTGACGGTAGTGGTGCCATCGCCGGCGTTTTTGTTGAGTTTTTCGGCGGCAGATTTGATGAGTTTGGCGCCGATTTGTTCGCCAAGATTATCGGCAGTAGAGCCGAGGTCGACGGCTTCGGCCACGGTGACGCCATCATGAGTGATGACGGGGGCGCCGTAAGATTTTTCAATGACGACATTCTGGCCTTTTGGGCCGAAAGTGACTTTGACGGCATCGTAGAGCTGTTTGGCACCAGAGAGGACTTTGTCTCGGGCCTGATCGTTATAAAAGATTTTTTTCATTTTATACCTTTCTTGTTGCTAGATTACTAAGTGTTGTTCTGCGTGGACTTGAAACAGAAAAGCGCTTAGCCAATTTAGCCTAAAAAATAAAATTATAAAGTTGCGAGGACATCTTCTTCGCGGATGATGAGATAAGAAGTGCCGTCTAGTTTGACTTTGGTGGCGGAATAATCATTATAGATGACTTTGTCGCCTTTTTTGATAGTCTTGACTTCTGGGCCGACAGACTGGATTACGGCGTAGCCAGCTTTTTCGACAGATTCGCCAAGCAGGATGCCAGATTTGGTTTTTTTAAGTGGTTGCTCGATGATGGCGACAACGCGGTCTTTTAAGGGTTTAATTGTCATATTTTCTCCTTTACGTTCTTATGTTAGCGTGGAAAATTGGCACTGTCAAGCATGGAGTGCTAATTTAGAAAAAAGTTGGCCTGAGCTCAGGATGTGTAATAGCGTTTGCTAATTTGTGGGTTTTGGCGGTGTGAAATGGCGTTCGGTGGTAAAATAGGGATATGAAATTGAAAGATATGATTCCTGGATATAATTCTTTAGTTTTGCCGTATCACTGGGGACAGGCAGTGGCGGCGGGGGTAAAATTTGGCCGGCCAGGGCGCAGAATGCGGGTGATTGGAGTGACGGGAACGAATGGCAAGACTACGACTTGTTTTATGATCTGGAAAATGTTGAACACTGCCGGGCATAAGACAGGGGTGATGACTACGGTGGGCTGGGGTGTGCCTGGCAATAAGGCGAAGGGGGTGGACAAAGATGGCATAGTGAAGCAAGTGGAGCATATGACCACGGCGGATTCGATGACTTTGAATCGTCGGATGAAGGCGATTGCGGATGCAGGAGCGGAGTTTTTGGTGCTAGAAGTGACTTCACACGCGATGGCGCAGTTTCGCACTTTGATGGTGCCGATTGAAATTGCGGTGATGACTAATGTGACGCATGAACATTTGGACTATCATAAGACTTTTGAGCAATATCGAGATGCTAAGCGGAAGCTGTTTAAGAAGGCGGATTTTGGGGTGATAAATGCGGATGATGGAGCGGCGGAGTTTTTCGGGCAAGACGTGCGAAAATATATCACATATGGTATAAACCATGGTGAAAAACGAGCAAAAAATATCAAAAAGAGTGCTTCTGGCGTGAAATATGCGTGTGGTGATATAAATATCGAAACGCAGATTCCGGGGGAATTTAATGTGTATAATTCCCTGGCGGCGTTGTGTGTGGGGGAGAAATTGGGCTTGACGGCTGAGCAGATTAAAAAAGGCATTTTTGCGTTGGAGTCGGTGGAGGGCAGGATGAACCGCGTAGACGTGGGGCAGAATTTTGACGTGATTGTGGATTATGCGCATGCGCCGGACGCGTTTGTGAAGGTGTTTGATTCGGTGCGCGGAACGGTGAAGGGTAAAATTATCACGGTGACGGGTGGCGCTGGTAGACGCGATAAGACTACGCGTGCGGAGCGAGGAGAATTGGCAGCCAAAAATAGCGATGTGTTGATAATCACTGAGGATGATTCAAGAGATGAGCCACCAGCTGAGATTGCAGAAATGTTTGTGGAGGGGGCAAAAAAATGCGGTATGGTGCTGGGGAATAATTTGCATGTGGAGCTGGATAGACGTAAGGCGATAGAAATGGCGCTGAATATGGCCAAAGCTGGCGACTTGGTGCTGATTTTGGGTAAGGGGCACGAGAAGACGATTTTGCGTGCAGATGGGGCTTATCCGTTTGAAGATTTAAAGGTGACGGAAGAGCTTTTGCGAGCTAAGAAAGCTGGGAAAAAGAGCTAATCGAGATTTGTGTTTTGGGGTGAAATTATTGGGATAAAATGGCTTTTTGTGCTACACTAGAAGCATAAAAAGGAGGTTGGGTGAAACTAAGGCGTCGTCTGAAATTAGTTAGTGCGAGTGTACTAACGTTTTTAGGTGCGTTTTTGGTGGCTTTTTGGTCTGCAACCACTTATACACCAGCGGGGGATTCTTTTGCGGCGGAGACTAATTTTAAGTTTGCGTTGCAGACGGTGTTGGAATTATCGGTGGATTTAAAAGATTTGGATATGAAATTAATGCCAGGTCAGACTGATAAAACAGTTGAGTCTGCTGTGGCGGTGACTTCTCAGACTAATAGCATGTATGGACATCGATTATTTATGTCTTCATTTTCAGTAAATACCGATTTGGTAAATCGGGACCCGGAGGTTTCAGATAGTATAAAGAGTATTACAACTGGCCCAAACCTAACCGACAACAGCTGGGGCTATAGGATAAAAGGCGTTGACGCGACTTGGGGAGAGTATAAACGAATTCCCAAAAAAGGCGAGGAAGATGAAATTAGTAGCAAGCCTAGTCTCGGAACAAAAACAACTAGTGTTGGTGTGGGGATAAAGGCTGGATCGGGGATGCCTTTTGGGGTGTATAAAAATGCTTTAGTGTTTACGGCTTTAGCTAATTATGGGCCCAAAAACACTTTTCGATATTGATACTATGCAGGAAATGACTACAGAGATTTGTGGGGCCACTACGACTCCGTATGTTTTTGTAGATGGAAACTATCCTATGGGAGAAAATTATTTGGATCTTAGTGGGCGGACTAAAATAAGAGAGACCACGTTTGATGAGTTTTTGATAAAAAGGTATGGTGTTAAGCCTCGGGGTCGTAGTCGGCGATGCCTTCGGTGATGGTGGCAGGGGTGAGGCCGAGTGTGGTGGCGATGGCGCTGGCGCAGGCCATAAAGGCGATGTTTGGTTCGCCAGCGAGAAAAGAGGCTACGGTGAAGTGTTTGTTATTGAGAGTTAAGATGGTTTCGGTGCCTTTTTTGTAAAGCTTGGAGGCTTCGATTTTGAGGTCGGAGAGGTGGTCTGAGCCATAGGTGAAAGTAGCTTCGGTGCCTTTGAAAGTGGAGAAGTCCTCGTAATTAGCGTCGTCGCGATTTAAGACGACGATTTTTGGATTCATATGAAAGAGAGTGGTGCTGTTTTTGATAAAATCTTCTGCGGTGGGAGTAGCGAGTGAGGCGTCGAGAAAATTGGTAAGAGCTGCTACAGTGATAGGAAGGCCGTAGAAAACGTCTTTTTCTAGAGATTCGGCTGGTGCGGTGACAACGGCATAGGTGGCGCCAGCTTTCCAAGCGTCGCTGAGGAATTTGTGTAAAGTGGCGGTTTTGAAGGGCTGAGAAGAGGCAAGGACAGCGGCGTGTTCGCCAGCGGTGACGAGAATTTGGTGAACTAGTCTGGCCACGGTAGTGTTGCCGGCAGTGCCGGTGATACAGATGAGCTTGAGGTCTTTTGAGACGTTGCCATAATAGGACGAAAGGAGCTTAGCCTTGATCTTGCGAGTGCGTTTGATGGTGGGGGTTGAAGATTTTTTTGGCTTTTCCATGTTTTTACTATACCATATCTTGAAAAAATGTGATACAATGTATCTGTCACGGTTTCCGTGATGCTCATTTAATTTCTAGGTGGATGTCGGAACAGAGTAATCTGGGAAAATATCCACATATGTGCCTGTAGCTCAGCTGGATAGAGCGTTGGCTTGCGGAGCCAAAGGTCGTAGGTTCGAATCCTGCCAGGCATACCATGTTTGAATAGTAAAAATAGCCCTCTTTGAGGGCTATTTTGGTTGGTTTAGTGCTTTGGCTTTTTGTGGTCAGAAAAATAATCGTGATGAATTTTTCTAGTCAGCTTATCGATTTTTTTCTGAACGTGGCGAACTTCTAGACTGATTTCATCGCGCTCTTTTTGCAATGCTCGGTGAGCCTCGCGGAGCTGGCGATGGTGGTCTTGGGCCTTGTGATGTTCGGTTTTAATCTGAAGATAAGAATTGCGCGTTTCTTCGAGCGCGTTTTCTCTGCCATCTGCGTAAAGTTTATATTCCCCGTTCATCAGATTTTTTGCTCTGAGGAGCGCCTGTAAAAGTTCTTTGATCTTTTCTTTGGCGTCTAACTTGCGCTTTTTGGCATGACTGGCGCGTGTGGCTACCGCTTCGTAGCGCTCCAAAATTTCTTCTTTTTCTTCTTTGAGTGCTTTTAGCTGTGCTTGATCTTGTTGAAATAATGTTTTATCCATGTTGTCCCCAACCTTTCTGTGAAGTACTAGTCGGCGAAACGCCGAACTTATGCATGATTATATCATATTTTTAATAAAAAAGCTAGGGCTACGAGGCTGGGATGTTGCTGGGTTTGGACGATTGACTTTTTATGAGTTCTGTGTTATAATGGAAGGGTCTTGTTTGCTAAAAAACGGAGGCAGTTTAAGAGGTCAAAGACTTGTTTTATGTTTATGGGGGTGAGTCAATGAAAATTTTGTTTTGGCTGTTTATGGCCAATATGTTTAGTTATTGTTGCTTGAGCGCAATGAAGTTCAGACCGGTAGTGTTTAAGCGGGAATGGAATAATCCTGCCAGCAACACGATGAATTATTTGTTGGCTGGATTAGGCAGCCAGCCGAAGCCGGCCTTTCAGGCGTTTTATCGAGATTTCTTTGCTCGAGAGAATCTGACATATTGTCAGTTTGATTCGCGCGGTTTTGACGCGCTGGAGAGCGCGAGCAGGATTGTAGACGACGTGCGACGAAATAAATTCCAAAACGTTAGAATTTATGCTATTTCGGTGGGCGAACGCGTGGCCGAAATGGTAGAAATGATGATGTTTTACGACATGGATGCGAAAATAGAAATTATTGCGATTAACCCATGTCCTGGGAAAGAGCATTTACGGTTAAAAGCACGAGTATGGTTGGTCCCGGCAATGATCTTGGTAAATTTGGTTTCATTTTTGTTGGGTTGGCTGTCTGTGCTGCCGGTAATTTGGGTCGGCAAAGATCAGAAGATTTCGGTAAGAGTGCTTGCTGACCAGCTGTTTGCAATGTGCCAGTCGTGGGAACATGATGTGGAACGTGTATCGGGCGTGGTTTTGAGCTCGAAAGATCGTTTACTGGATAACAGAAAAAGTGTTCGTGCATATGGCCGCGTGGCTAAGCTAGGCTGGACAAAGACCAAACACGCACAAACGATTATTAAATCTGAAGAATATCTAACAGCGCTGAAGGTGCTGAAAGAAAAAGTTAGTTAAAATTAGACCTCTAGAATGCCCTGCTCGAAAGAGCAGGGTTTTTAATTTTTTGGCGGGGCTATTTGGAAAGGAATTTTTTGAGCTGGCGGAAGCGAGAGGATAATGGAATCTCTCTGTGCTTAGAGCTTCCAAAATACGAGCAGTAGAGACTACGTCTCTACTGCGTCCATCATGAAATAAAAACATCAGAGCAAGCTCTGAGTTTTGTATTTCATTTCGTCCGCTAGAGAGGCTTCGCCTCTCTACTGCTCTTGATTTTGGCGGAAGCGAGAGGATTCGAACCTCCGAACGGCGCAAACCGTCACACGATTTCGAGTCGTGCGCCTTCAACCACTCGGCCACGCTTCCGAAGCTATCTTAGCATTTTTTGCCGAGAAGCTCAAATACTCAGAGATGGTATAATCAAAGCATGAGTAGTATTTTTAGCCAAATTATTGCGGGAGAGACTCCCTGTTATAAAATTTATGAAAATGAGAAAGTGCTGGCTTTTTTGGACATTCATCCAGAGACAGTCGGGCACGTGTTGGTGGTGCCAAAAATTGAGGTGGATAAGGTATATGATTTGCCGGAAGAGGATTTTATTGCGCTAATGCTTGCGGTGAAAAAAATTTCTAAGAAAATGGAAATAGCGCTGGGCGCGCGGGCGCTATGGAAGGTGATTGGTACGGATGTGCCACATGCGCATGTGCATGTGATGCCATTAGACGAGAATTGGCAATATGGCAAAACTTTGACGCTTACTGCGGAAGAAATGGAAACGATGCGGGCTAAATTGGAGATTTTGTAATGGAAAAGTTGAATTTTGATGGTGAAAAAATAGAGAAGTTTGATGATGATTCCCTGGTGGCAGCAGAGCTTGGTGCGCAAGGCTTAAAAAGTGTGGCAGAAGAAGAAATAGCTCTGGCGCGAGAAAATGAAAAACAGATGGCGCTTGAGACTATGCAGGCGGCAAAGAAAAAGTGTGTAGAAACTAGGCAGAAATTTTGGGAGGTGATGGAAAATAGTGGCGGAAAGATAGAGCAGAAACGTTTTGAATTTTGGGAAAGAATTTATAAAAATAGTTTTGACGACATGAATAGAGCGGCGGCGGACGCTGGTGCGCCAGAGAATACGCAGGAGTATTTTGACTTGGTGGAGTGGAAAGACGGGCAGTTCTCGGGGGATCCGGAAAAAACTTTGGAGTCTGCCGCGGGAGATTTTTATCAGGAGCGTGTGGAGGATTTGCGCTTGGCTATTATTGATTCTGAAGATGAAAAGAAAGATGAAGACTTCAAGATTTTGAAGGGACTGCACAATGTGGCTATGACGTATTTTGATAGGATTTATATGACGAATAATGATGGCGGAATGAGTTTGCAAGAGGCGAAACTTTTGGATAATTCGCGTACGATGGCGCATAATAATTTGATTAAATACTTTAACCAAGTGAATGATTTGGCTAGAAAATATGGGCAAAAACCATTGACGATGCGTAATTTTATTACGAGTGAAGCAAATCAGTCTAATGACCGTTCTGGCGGGATGCGAACAAGGATGTCTTTTGACCGAAACATCGTGGCGGAGTATTGTCGTAAGGCGTTTTCTCAAGAGGTGAAAAGATACGAACAGGCGCAGAGCAGTGATTTGTGGCGGTTTCGCTAATTTTATATAAGTAGAGAGTTTGCTTATTTTGCGGCTAACTGACTGGATGTATTACGAGGAGTGCAGAGTATCCAGGGCCTTTATAGTAGTTGTGTGAGTCTTGAGTGCTAACGGAGGGGTTGATTTTTCTGGTGTTTTGTGCTATAATTAAGGGACCGTTTATTTCGAAGGGAGGGATGAGAAATGAAAGAGGTGAAAGAACTCAGTGGAGAGATCTTTGTAGAAACAATGCTTGAGGAAGATTTTTGGGGCCGGTTAGTGAAAAAGTTGAAAGCTGATGGGACTTTTAGTCACATTGCGACGCTAGGGCCACAAAGTCTGGAAGCAACGGAATTTATCCAGCTCAGACAGACGCTGGAAGATTTGGGAATACCGATGTTTGACTGTGAGACGCCAATGGATTTGGCTAGAGTATGTCGAGCAGTTTCAAAGAGAGTATTCTCCGTGCATTAGATGGATAGGGCGCCTTTGGCGCCCTTTTGCTTTTGGGTTTGAATGTGGATGTGTTTTGAGGTTGATGAAAATGGCGAGCAAAAGAGGTGATATGGTAAAATAAAGAAAAGGTGTCAGAGACACGGATAATGTTTGAAAGGTGAGAAATGAAATTTGCAAAAGCATATGAGCCGGGGGAATATGAAGCCGAAGTTTATGGGGCGTGGGAAGCGGCCGGGGTGTTTTTGCCAAAAAAGCAAGAGATGGTTAGCTTAGGTCAATTCCCTTCGGAACATGCTGAAGGCGAAGATTTAGCTCAATACTCTTCGGAGCCCGCTCCGGGCCGCTTAGGCCAAGTCTTTATGGCTCCTCAGAGTATTGGGCCTAAACCTGTTGCTAGACAGCGGGCGTTTTCGATTGTGATGCCGCCACCAAATGCGAATGGTAATTTGCATATTGGACATGGCTTGACGATCGCGATTCAGGATACTTTGGTGCGATATCATCGCCTTTTGGGGGAGCCAACTTGGTACATTCCAGGGGCGGATCACGCTGGGTTTGAGACTTGGGTGGTGTATGAACGAGTGTTGGAAAAGCAGAAGCAGACGCGTTTTATGTTTACGCGAGAAGAACTTTACGCAAG
Organism: uncultured Candidatus Saccharibacteria bacterium; assembly: GCA_945872155.1. Classification (GTDB taxonomy): domain Bacteria; phylum Patescibacteriota; class Saccharimonadia; order Saccharimonadales; family Saccharimonadaceae; genus Nanosyncoccus. The sequence continues at coordinate 14,463 of CAMBYK010000005.1, read as the reverse complement.
AGTGTGGGATTTTGTGCAAGAACAGAGGGGCGGAATGGAACTACAGGTGCGAGCGTTGGGAGCGAGTTGCTCTTGGCGAGATTTGACGTTTACGTTGGATGAGAATGTGGTGCGCCGAGTTTATGCGACTTTTGAAAAAATGTGGAAAGACGGGCTGATTTATAGAGGTGAAAAATTGGTAAATTATTGCACGAAGCACCAGACGGCTTTTGCGGATATTGAGGTGGTACACCGAGATGAAGAGGGCACGCTGTGGAGTGTGGCTTATCCGTTGCTGGACGGGACGGGCGAAATTGTGGTTTCTACTACGCGTCCAGAGACGATGTTTGGTGATGTAGCGGTGGCGGTGAACCCAGCAGACGAGCGTTATAAGGAGATGATTGGGCGCCGATTGAAGTTGCCTTTGACGGAGCGCGACATCCCAGTAATTGCTGACGAGCATGCGGAAATTGAATATGGCACAGGTGCGGTTAAGATTACTCCGGCACATGATTATGATGATTTTGAAGTAGGGGAGCGACATGATCTTCCCCGTTTGACAGTGATTGGTTTTGACGGCAAAATGTTGCCAGCGGCTGGCGAATATGCCGGGATGGAAAGCTTGGACTGCCGTAAGAAAGTTTTGAAAGATTTGGCGGTGGCTGGGCTACTCAGAGGCGAAAAGAAAATTTCGCATGTGGTGGCGCACTGTTATAAGTGCGATACGGTGGTGGAACCATTGCTGAAGGATCAGTGGTTTATAGATGTGGAGAAATTGGCTGCGCGGGCAATAGAGCATTTAGAGAGAGGTGAAATTAAATTTTACCCAGAGAGCAAGGGGCGGGTGCTGGTAAATTATTTGAAAAATTTGCATGATTGGAACATTTCGAGGCAGATTCCTTGGGGGATCGCAATTCCGATGTTTCGTAGAGTGGATACAGAGGGGGCAGATGGCCGGCCAGAGTGGATTTTTGATAATCGTACGCATTTGTCGGAGATTGAAATTGGCGGGGTGAGATATAAGAGAGACGAGGATACTTTTGATACGTGGTTCTCTTCTGGGCATTGGCCGATTGTTTGTACGAACTGGGAAGAAGGTTTGGAAAATCCGTTTTATCCGTTGAACGTGATGGAAACTGGTGCGGATATTCTGTTTGCTTGGGTGGCGAGAATGATTATGATTGGGCTTTATGTGACCGATGAAGTTCCCTTTCGTGAGGTGTATTTACATGGTTTGGTGCTGGACGAAAAGGGCCAGAAAATGTCCAAATCTAAGGGGAATGTGATAAACCCGATGGAATTGGTGGGTAAATACGGCTCGGATGCGTTTAGATTGGGGATTTTGCGGGGGCGTTCGGCTGGCATGAACCAGGCTTTTGCGGAAAATTCGGTGATTTCTGGGCGTAATTTATGTAATAAATTGTGGAATATCGCGCGTTTGGTACAGGGGATGGTGGACGCGGAGGTAGCAGAAAATGGCTATTCGGTGTCTGAGTTGACGACTGGGGCTGAACGGGCTTATGAGACGAACAGGATGGGCGAAGATTGGATTTGTCGTGAGCTGGAGGGGTGTCGTGTTGAACTAATGAAGATGTTGGAAGAATATCGTTTGGCCGAAGCGGTGGAATTATTGCATGCCACTATTTGGGATAAATATGCGGACTGGTTTGTGGAGAGCCAGAAATTAGCGCCAAATATTCCCCTTTTGACGCACACTTTAGCGGTAATTTTGACGATGTTGCATCCGTTTGCGCCGTTTGTGACGGAAACGATTTGGCAGAACTTGTCTTGGACGGAGGGGCTGTTGATCTCTCAGCAATGGCCGCTTAAGCTTATTTATGACGAGATTTCGGCTGAGAAGTTTGAAAGGTTGATGGATGTCGTGTCGGAGACCAGAGGCACCTTACAGCGCCTGCCAGGGGGTAAAAAATGGGCATTATTGTATGGGGATGATTCCCTAGTGGCCGAAAATAGTGAGTTGGTGAAGTTTTTGACGCGAGTGCCAGAGGTGGTATCGGTGGAGGGGCAGCCGCGAGGGTTGAGATTGGCGTTGGCGAATAACGAGCTGTATTTAGACGTGCCGGAAAAGGTGGTCTTAGAGTATAAGGAGTCTCTAGAGGAAAGGATTTTGGCGGTGGGGAGAGAGCTGGACGCTTTGAACTTGCGCATGATGAATCCACGATATGTGGAACGGGCCCCGGCGGAGCTGGTAAGAGAGACGCGCAATGCGATTGCTGAAAAAGAAGCTTTGATTGAGGGGCTAAAGAGAGAGCTTAAGGTAATTTAGCGGGGGTATGTTAGTAGGGGGGGCATTGGCGGAGCTCCTTACGGATTAGAATAGTATATTAACGCAGTGTGAGACGTTGCAGATTAGGTTGGTATGCTCGGTACGGCGGAGTGCTTTGCAGGTTGGTGGGTTTTGTGGATTGGGTTGGTGTGCTGAAATAGTGTGGGGTCTGCCAGAGGCGAAAAGAGCTGGATCAAAAAATAATCGCGTCTTGAGGAGGCGATTATTTTGGTTTTTGATAAGGTGTTAGACGCTGGCTTAGACAATGTGTTTTTTAGAGGTTCTGATAAGGCGTTAGGTGGGGATTGAGTCGACGTGGCTAGAGGCCCTAGTGAGACATTTGGCGGGAGCTGGGGTGATGCGGTTTTTTGACAAAAGGTTAAGCGGGATTTTTATAGTCAAGATGTTTAATGGGCGGCTGTGAAAACGGCGCACATGAAAAAGTTTGCTTTTATACAAAAAGCATGAGCTTGATATTGACATATCAGCTAAAACATTGAATTCTCCCAATTATCCGAGTTCTGAGTCCATTTGCGTTACTGCGTGGACGGATAATTGTTATGTTTAGTGTAGTGGGTGTGGAGAAAAAAGTCAACACGGGATGCTAAGCCAGTTGGTTGCTAAACATAAGGGGAATAAGAAAAATGCGCGGGGGAATTTGGTGGAAAAAAGCGGAAAAAATGACAAGAAGCGTGGAAAAGGGCGAAAAAAGAGATGACGGGATAAGTAGAGAAGTGATAAGAAAAAAAGATGAGGGAGAAAAAACAAGCCGGGGCGGGCGAGATGGGGTAGAATGGTGGTATGGCTTTTATAAGGAAATTTCAAACGGGTTCGGGGGCGACCGGGGTGCAAGTGTGTGAAAAGCGCAACGGGAAAGTGGTAAAAACCGTTCATGTAGGGTCGGCAAAATCTGAGGAGGGGGTGAAAAAATTGTTGAAAAAAGCGCAGGGAATTATCGATGCGGAAAAAATGCCACTGTTTAATTTGAAAAATTTCGATAAAAAACAAAAAGATTAGTTTGCGATAGTGGATGATTTTGCGTTTGGCGAAAGAGACTTAAAATTAGCGGAAATTTTTGCGTTTGAAGCAAAGAGACTGAAGAAAATTTAGCGGAATTTTTGTATTCGAAAAGGCTGGTTTGTAAAATTTTTAGCGGAGGATTTTGCGTTTGAAGCGGTTGAGAGCGCGGAGTAAGAGGTAAAGGCGATATTTGGCGGGTTGAAAAACTAGGTCGTAGGTGCCGGCGTAATCTACAGGGTAGCCTCCGAAGGATTTTTTGAAGCTAGTAAAACCTGCCCAAGGATGGTTTTTGGGAGCGTTTTCGGGGGCGATGCCCCAAAAATCAAATTTTTTGAGCCCTTGGGCTTTGGCGTCAAAAATAGCGGTAGAGAGAAGCGCGACGGTGGCGGGAAGTTTTTTGAATTCGAGGTCGGCGGCGGATTGCATGTAAAATCTGGTGTTTTGGTGGTCAAAAAACAGGGAAGCAGCGATGATTTGGTCTTGGGCGGTTGCGGGATTTTGGTAATGCACTAGGTAGAGAGTGGCAAAATCTTGCTTGAGCTCAGTTTTGAGGTATTCGGGAGAAAAAGTGCCAATTTTTTTGGTTTCGGCGAGTTTTTGTTGAAGTGTGACGAGATATTTGATGTCGGCGGGATTTTTGGAAGTGGTGACGGAAAGGTGTTTTTTGGTAAAATTGTTGTAGCGAGTGCGGGTACCTTGGTCAAAATTGGTGAGAATGGTGGATTTTTCAGGGGTGAGGTCGAGAATCCAGGTGCGCGCAGGGTTGAGATCGTGAGATTTGTGGCAGTTTGGCCGTTTGAGGAGGTAGGAGGCTGTTTTGGCGTCTTGAGGCTCGATTCTGATAAAGATTATGTTTTCTTGCTTTGCGAGTGTCTCTAGCTCTTTGTAGACGGTTTTAGCGGCATTTTTTTGGGCGAGATATGGTCCGTAGGGCAAATAAAGGTAGTCGCCGAGCTTGGTGGGATTTTTGATGGCAAGATATGAAAAGTCTTGATTTTTTTGGAAAAAAGTGGTGAAATTTTGGTCGTTTTGGAATTTTTGCCATTTTTTGGTTTGCTGCAAGGGAATATCCATATTGCGTATATTATAACATGGAAACTGTTGATAATTTTCCACAGAGTTTTGATAGTTTTCCACAGGTAAAAGCAAAAATGTTGTTCTGGTTGAGCTGTTTGGGTAAAAACATTAGAAAATTGATTTTTGTGGGAGAGAGCGTTTTTACGTAAGACAACTCAGGAGATGGCGGAACGAGGAGAAATGTTTAGTTTTAAGGGGTCGGTAGGCTGGACGCCGGATTGAATTTCGTAAAAAGCAGCAGTGCCGACCATGGCGGCATTGTCGCCGGAGAATTTGGGCTCGGGGAAGAATAGGCTGGGCGAGGACGGAAATAATTTGTTGGCTTCTGCTCTGAGATCTTGATTAGCGGAAACGCCACCGGCGATGACGAGAGAGTTGGCGGGATGATTTTGCAGAGCGGATTGGAGTTTTTTGAGTAGAATCTTGGTGGCGGTGTGCTGAAAGGAAGCGGCGAAATCGGCGATTTGTTGAGGGGAAAGTTTGAAGGCAAGCTGGTGGGAAGGGAAGGAAATGGGCAAATTTAGCTCTTTTTGGACGGCGCGCAGAACGGCAGTTTTGAGACCAGAGAAAGAAAAATCAAGTTCGGCAATTTGAGGAATGGGGAGAGGGTATTTATTTGGGTCGCCAGGATGGGTCGTAATGGGTTTTTGAGATTTGGTTAGAGCTGTTGGGCCGGATTGGGCTTGGGAGATTTCGCCATTTGCGGCTTGTGCGATGGACGGTCCGCCAGGGTAGGGAAGACCGAGGATTTTGGCGACTTTGTCATAACATTCGCCGACGGCATCGTCTCTAGTGGTGCCGATAATTTCGAAAGAATTGTGTGAAGACATGTGGACGATTTGGGTGTGGCCGCCAGAAACAATCAGGGCGAGAACGGGGAAGGTGATTTTTTTAGGAGAGCTGAGCCAAGCGGCGTAGATGTGAGATTTGAGGTGGTGAACGGGATAGAGGGGTTTGTTGTGCAAAATTGCGAGGGTGCGCGCGGTGAGGGTGCCGATTAACAGAGAGCCCAACAAGCCTGGGGTATGAGTGACGGCAATGGCGTCAATCTGGGACCAGTCGGCTTCTGCTGCGTTTTGGGTGAGTAAATTAGCGTCTTGAAAGGCTTGATGCAAGGCGGGAAGAATGGCTTCGAGATGGGAGCGAGCAGCAATTTCGGGTATAACGCCGCCGTAGGCAACAAAGGTGTCAATTTGAGAGACGACGATATTGGATAAAATCTGGCTGCCATCTTTAACAATGGCAACGGCGGTTTCATCGCAGGAAGATTCGATACTCAAAATTATCATTTTTTCATTATACCATGAAAGGGGCGACTTGATTGACTTTTAAGGGGTTGTGTGGTATAATTAAAAGGATTGTCGGTTTTTTGCCGACGGATAGAACTTTTAGAAGGAGGTGTCGTGATGAAGACGACGATGACAAAAATGGAATTAATGAAGGACCTGGGGGGCTTGATAGCGATGACCCATGTCGGCGACAGTCTGGGGACTTTTACGCAAGAAGTGAAAAATGGGACTGGCGTGGTGACTTCGGTGGATCTCGAAAACGAAAAGGCGATTATTGAGATCCTGAAAAGTTATGAAGATGAGTTGTCTCTTAGCGGTGTTTACGGAGAAGAGACGGGTTATAATGTGTTTTCTGAAAATGGCGATTTGATTGCACTGGTGGATCCGATAGATGGAACGCGGGCGTTCGTGATGGAGTTATTTTACTCATCAATTTCTGTGGCTTTCGTGGATTTTGATGGCGAATTTGATTCTGGCCTGTTGGTTTTAGTAAACAATCAGAAGCCAGTATATGACTTTTCGCGCTATACGATTTTTGCGGTGGCAGATGGAGAAGTGATGTTTAAGGAAGGAGATATGGAAGAATTTGTCCCTTTGACTCCGGAAATTAGAGAAACTGAGCTGCACAAAGAGTGTGTCTCGTTCTCGAATCTCATGAGTCATGCAAGGCAGTGGAACGGAGATCTGTCTCATGCGCTAGACGGTGGCAGAGTTTATGCTTGGCTTAAGAGCCATTCGCGCGGAGCTATTAGCCTATATAGCGGAGCGGCGGAAATTATTATGGTGGTTTCTGGACGACTGGGTGGGTTTGTGAGTCTAGATAAATGGGATATCACAAGCCATTTGGTGGCTTTGGAAATAGCCAAAATTGCTGGGTTTGAAGTAGGTCATGTGTATAGTGATGGGCAATGTTTCGATATTGACATTGATGCACTGTTCAATAATAGTGCGAATAAATTTTTGTTTAAGGATGGCAGCGTAATAGTGGCTAATCCGGCGCTTGATTTGCGACACCAGATTCAAGAACTATTGGGGTAAATCCTCTTGAAATGGTCTCTTTTGAGGCCATTTTTTATGTTTAGCGATAAGACTTGAGGGAATCGATAGGGTCTTTTCTGGCGGCCTTGAAGGCTGGGTAGAGGCCAAAGAGTGTGCCAATGACGAGGCTGGTGAGAATAGTGATGAAGAGAATGCCGAGACTAATAAAGGGGGCGAATGGGGTGAAGGTGGAAATGATAAAGGCGATCAGGTAGCCAAGGATGAGGCCGAGGAGGCCGCCAAGCAGAGAAAGCACGAGGGCCTCAAAGAGGAATTGCAGGAAGATATGGTCGTTGCTGGCGCCAACAGCTTTACGGATGCCGATTTCGCGAGTGCGTTCGGAGACGGAAACTAGCATGATATTCATGACACCTATGCCACCGACGATGAGAGAAATGCAAGCGACTAGAGTGAGCATGCCGGAGATAATAGAAAAGAGGGAGCCGGCAGGATGAGAGATTTGGTCGCCGGAGGCTACGGTAAAGTTGGTGTCGCCGGATTTGGCGGTGACGAGTTTTTGAGAGATGGCTTTTGAGACGGGAGAGAGATTGTCTATAGTGGTGGTTTTAACATTGATTTGTTGGATTTGGATGTTTTGGGAGAAGGTGGCAAGGAAGTCAGCGTTGATAATGAGGGCGTTGGCGTAGTCTAAATTGTTGAAATTGATAGGATCTTCGATCTGACTTAAGACGCCAGTAATTATAAAATGTTGACCGAGCATGGAGACGGTTTTGCCAACGGAGCTGGTGTTGCCGAAGAGGTGAAGTGAAAGGGTGCGGCCGATGACGGCAGAGTTTTCGGGCATTTTTTTGTCGAAAAAGGCGCCAGTTTTGATGGGAAGGGGGTGAATTTTGAGGAAATCTGGAGTAGTGGCGAGAACTGGGGCACTTTTGATGGTTTTTGAATCGGAATTAGTGCGTTTAGTCTGGAGGGTGTTATGTGAAATAGCAATTGGGGCAGTGGCGGCAACGCCGGAGATTTTTTTGATAGTTTTGGCGTCTTGGAGAGTGAGATTGCTACCACGATACTGGTTGGCGGAGGTGAGCTCATCGACAACGTTAGTGACGGCATCTTTGTGGGTGGCGGGACGGACTACGATGAGGTCTTTGCCGATGGATTTTATTTGAGAATTGATAAGGTTAGTAATACTGCCCATAAGGGAAAGAATGAGGATAATACTGGCTACACCAATTGAAATACCGAGGCAGGTAAGGAAAGAGCGGGCGCGATTTTGGCGAAGTGAGTTGGTGGCAAGTTGATAGTGGGTGCGAAGTAAAAGCGGCATTATTTGTTTCCTTTTTTGGTAGTTTTGGTGGATTTTTTGGACTTTTCAGTTTTAGGTTTTTCGGTTTTGGATTTTTTGAGTTTGGACTTGGATTTTTTAGGCGTGGACGGGGAGGCATCTTTTTGGGCTTTAGGCTCGGTTTTGGTGGATTTGGAAGTTTTGGTGGTGGTTTTTTCTTTTGGCTCGGGGACTATAATAGTGGGTTTGACGAAGCGGATAGAGACGGGCTGAGGTAGATCGGCATCGGCTACGGTTTTGATATCGGTGTCGATGTGGCCATCTAGCATATTGATAACACGGGTGGCGTAGGTGGTGAGTTCGGGGTTGTGAGTGACCATAATGATAGTGTTGCCCTCTTGGTGGATGTTGCGTAACTCTTCCATGACGATGCGGGAGCTACGCGAATCGAGATTGCCGGTGGGCTCATCGGCGAGAATGATTTCCGGGTTTGAGACTAGGGAACGAGCGATAGCAACACGTTGTTGTTGACCGCCAGAAAGTTGCCAAGGCATATAATACTCACGTTCGTTAAGGTGAAAGCGCTTGAGGGTGTCTGAAGCCTGAATAAGACGGCGAGTTTGGGAATAACCTGAATAAATAAGAGGCAGAGCGACATTTTCGATGACGGGAAGAGAAGGGATGAGGTTGAAATTTTGGAAGATAAAGCCGATTTTGAGAGCGCGGAGTCGAGCTTGTTTGCGACGCGAAATGCGCTCGACGGGCTGGTCGCTGAGGAAATAGCTGCCGGAGGTGGCTTTGTCTAAGAGGCCGATGATGTTTAGTAAGGTGGTTTTGCCGCAGCCGGAGGGCCCCATGATCATAATGAACTCACCGCGTTTGACGGTGAGATCGAAATTTTTGAGAGCGTAAGATTCGGCATCGCCGTAGCCGTAGCGTTTGTTGAGATTTTTGATTTCGATAATAGTGTTTTGAGCAGTAGACATTGAGGTAATTATAGATGGGTTTAGCTGGTTTGGCAACAGGGAAGATGGAGGAGATTTGCGCAAAGTAGCGGGCTATGGGAGTTCAAATGTTTTGGTTTTGCTGGTGGCACCTTTTAAGAGTTTAATGGAAGTTTTTGGGATTTTATAGTAGCTGGAGAGGAGCTTGATGACGGCTTGATTAGCTTTGCCTTCGGTGGCTGGAGCTTTGGTGTAGGCAGTAATAACGCCTTGATCCTCGACGATTTCTTCGCGGTTTTTGGTGTCTGGTTTGACGATGACCGTGATTTTCATTTGAGTCAATAATAACATGAGGCTAGACACCTAAAGATATTGCTTTTGGTTGAAAAAAACAAATAAAAAGAATGTTTTTTTGTGACAAAACGGGCGAGATTGTTGATATTTAGTAGGATTATATTTAATGAAGTCCTTGCAGGGCGCAGTATGCACTTAGCGCGAGGGCTTCTTTTGTGGTTTGGCGGAAGCGAGAGGATAATGGAATCTCTCTGTGCTTAGAGCTTCCAAAATACGAGCAGTAGAGACTACGTCTCTACTGCGTCCATCATGAAATAAAAACATCAGAGCAAGCTCTGAGTTTTGTATTTCATTTCGTCCGCTAGAGAGGCTTCGCCTCTCTACTGCTCTTGATTTTGGCGGAAGCGAGAGGATTCGAACCTCCGGTACGGTTGCCCGCACACACGCTTTCCAAGCGTGCTCCTTAAACCACTCGGACACACTTCCGTCTGCATTTATCATAACACATTTTTTACTCAAGAGGGGAAATATGGTAGAATAAAGAGAGAAAAATTGAAAAAGGGGCAAAAATGGAAGAAATTAAGACGAAATTAAAAGTAGCAATTCAGAAATTATATGGTCTAGACATAGAGCCAGAAATGACCGTAGCGCCGAAGGGTGTGGACTTTGCTTCGAGTGTAGCGATGAAGCTGACCAAAGAGTTGAAAAAGAATCCTCGAGAAATTGCTGAAGAAATTCGTCGAGAAATTATGCAGGATGCAGATTTTGAAGCCGAAGTGGCTGGCCCGGGTTTTTTGAATTTTTATGCTAAAAATGAATATTTCTGGCAGAAATTAGAGAATTTGGCGACTGATTTTGATAAAAATATATCATGTGATGAATATCGTGATCAGGTGGTATTGATGGAGTTTTCCGATCCAAACCCATTTAAGGTGCTACACGTGGGGCATTTGTATACCTCGGTGGTAGGAGAAGCGATGTCCAAGATGGTGGAATTTGCGGGTGGGACCGTGAAAAGATTAAACTTTGGTGGGGATGTGGGCTTGCACGCTGCAAAAACGATGTGGGCGATGATGCAGCACAGGGACGAATATGAAAAAGTGAGACAGAGTGAGCTTGACAGCGAAAAAGCGGAGTTTATGGCGCGGTGCTATGTGGAAGGGACGGGGGCTTATGAAGATGATGCTAATGCGAAGACTGAAATTGTAGCTTTGAATAAAAAAATATATCAGCTAGTGGACGCAAAAGACCATGAGGGTGAGCTGGCGGAATTTTATTGGTGGGGCCGCGAAGTTAGTTACCAGTATTTTGAAGATTTTTACAAAAAAGTGGGAGTAAAATTTGACAAGTATTACCCTGAATCAACGGTGGCAGGACGAGGCTTGGCGGCGGTTAAAGAACAGCTCAAGAATGGCGTGTACGAGATGAGCGATGGTGCGGTAGTGTTTAAAGGTGAGCCTTATGGCTTGCATACACGTGTGTTTATCAATAACGAGGGCCTGCCGACTTATGAAGCGAAAGACGTAGGGTTGGTGCATACAAAGTGGGACGATTATCATTTTGATAAATCTTTTGTGATTACAGGGAACGATATCATTGATTATATGAAAGTGGTGTTGACCTCGATCAAACAATATAATCCAGAGTTGGTGGAGCGTTCGCGACACTTGACTCATGGAAATGTGCGCTTGCCTGGTAATGAAAAAATGTCTTCACGCAAAGGAAATTTTTTGCGCGCAACGGATGTGTTGGACATCGTGGAAGAAGCTTTGGCAAAGCAACATAGCAAAGCTAGCTCTGAGGTGGCGCTAGGTGCAACTAAGTATGCCTTTTTGAAATATAAAGTAGGTGGCAACATCGAGTTTAATGTGCAAGATTCGGTGTCGATGTCGGGAAATTCGGGTCCGTATTTGCAATATGCGGCGGTACGTGCAAAGAAGATTTTGGCGGCGGCGAAGGCTGATGCTGGCGCAGAAAAATTTGAGATGTCGGTGCCGGAAAAAGAATTAGTGAAGAAAATTATTGGCTATCAAGACGTAGTAAAAACTGCGGTAATGGAAATGGCACCACATAAAGTTTGTGAGTATTTGTATGAGTTGGCTCAGACGTTTAGCCGTTTTTATGAACAAGTAAAGGTGGTGGGAAGTGAGTTTGAATTTGAGCGTGCTAAAATTGTGAACGTGTATTATAAAACTTTGGAACATGGTTTAAACTTGCTCGGTATTAAAGTGCCAGAAGAAATGTAGGTAAAAATGAAGAAGGCGAAACTTTTGTGGATGGACTTGGAAATGACTGGGCTGGTGCCTGGTGAAGACCGAATTCTTGAGATGGCTTGTATTGCGACGGATTGGAAATTAAATGAACTAGGACAATGCACTGGCGTGGTGCGAGTACCAGAAAAATTAATGCGCGAACGTATGACTGGTGATTTTTGGGAGAAAAATTCTGAGACTTGCGAGGCGCTAATTAACCAAAACGAATTTGGGCGTAAAGGTGCTGAAATAGAACAGGAATTATTGGATTTTGTAGAGAAACATTTTAAGGGTGAAGTGATTTTGGCTGGAAATTCGATTCATCAGGATAGAAAATTTATTGATCTAGAGTGGCCGAAATTGGCAGAAAAATTGCATTATAGAATGTTGGACGTGTCGGCTTGGAAAGTATATTTTGAGGGGGCGCGAAAACAGAAATTCACTAAGAGAGAGGCGCATCGCGCGTTGGATGATATTCGTGGTTCGATTGAAGAGCTAAGTTGGTATCTGACGTTTTTGAAGGGTGGCCAGAAGGGGTGTGAGAATTGCGTGAATGAAAAGAATTGTGGGTGTAAAAAATGAAATTCGCAATTAAAAAAGTGACGGGAATTGGTGAGTTTGCCGTGAAAAATGAAGGCGGGAAAGAGATTTTTACGGTGAAAGAGAAGGCGTTTTTAGTGCTGAATACTAATACGATGGAGGTGAGAACTGATGTGCGGTTGGCGAAATTACTGCAGGAAAAATATGAGTCGGTGATGGAGAGTCGTTATTTTGGTAGAGGGGGGATAGAAGTAGTGCTGGGCGGCCAGCTGGAAGAAGATGAACTATATGATTTGACGCGACTAAGCTATAACTTGACTGTCGATAATAATTAAAATAAAAATATCCTAAATTTTATTGAATTTAGGATATTTTTTTGTGGCTTGTCTAGTCGAGGGATTTTTTGATATTGCTTTTGATGATAGTTTCAGCGGAAGTTTTGGAGGCGGTGACTTTTTTCAGTGCGGTTTTGGTGGTTTTGGCGGTGATTTCACCGGCGCGATTGATCAGTTTGATGAAGATGAAAACGGAAAAGGCGACGATGAGAAAGTCGACAATGTTTTGGATGAAAGCACCATAAGGTATATGGGCTTGGGTACCAGTGGCGGTTGGGATGTCGAGCGCGAGTTGTTGGAAACTAGTACCACCAGTGAAAATACTAACGATGGGCATGATAATGTCTGAAACGAGGGAACTGACGATTTTGCCGAATGCACCACCGATGATGATACCGATAGCTAGGTCCATAACGTTGCCGCGATTAATAAAATCAGCAAATTCTTGAGCGATGGTTTTTTTAGGTTTTTTAGTTTTGCTCATAAAAATAACTCCTTGCAAATTAGCATCTATATAATAGCATATTTTAGTTGGCGTGGTCGGAGAAGTTGGTGAAATCGGAGTTGATATGGGTGAGGCTGGCGTGAGAGGGCTCGAGGGTGTCCTGGAGATTGGCGTTTTTGGTGCGTTCAATGATTTCTGATTCGAAGGAGCGCAAAAATGCGGTCTGGAGGGCGAACTCGCGAGCGAAAGTGCGATCGAGCAGGCCATTGAGGCGGGCATTTTCTAGGCTGGAGGTAAGTTCTTCTAAGACTAGCTCTTCAGATTTAATGGTGCTTTTGTTGAATTTTTTGGGTGGATTTTTGAGCTCTGCAGAAAGTCCGGCGTTGGTGCTTTCGAGGACTGTAGCAAGGGAAGTGCTCATGGCTCTAAGTTCGCTTGATTTGAGGTAGGGTTGGTATTTTTCGATGGCGGAAAGCAAGTTGGTGTTTCTGAGAAAGAGCTGTTCGGAAAGTTGCTCGGCTTTTTGGCTGGAGGTTTTAAGGAAAAACCCTAAGATGATAATTAAGATAAAGGCGGTGAGGCCACCAATGACGAATTTGATAACTTTGCCGGGAAAAAGGGAAGCTTTGGCAACGGGTTGGGGGCGTGAATCTGCGGCGATATGGTCTAGGTAAGATTTTTTATCCATGAGCTTATTATAGCATTGCGTATGCAAAAGTGGGAGAAGGATGTTGAAGTAATAGAGATAATATCTGGTATAATGAGAACATGAATGATGCGAAGGAGGAGATTAGGGCTCGTCTGGCGGTGGAAGATGTGGTGGGTCAGTATGTGGAGCTAAAGCGAGCGGGGCGAAATTTGAAGGGGAGGTCTCCTTGGGGCGTAGACAAAACGCCGTCTTTTATGGTGTCGCCAGAAAAAGGGATTTGGCATGATTTTTCTGCCAATCGCGGAGGGGATATTTTTGCCTTCGTGATGGAGGTGGAGGGGATTAGTTTTCGCGAAGCTTTAGAGAAGTTGGCGCGGCAGGCTGGGGTGGAGCTGGAGCGATATGCAGGGGGAGATAGAGAAGTGGCGAGAAAGAAAGAGCGCGCGCGCGAATGTTTGGAATTGGCTGCAAAGTATTATCAATTTTGTTTGACGAAAAATAAAACAGTTTGTGACTATGTGTTTTACAAGAGGAATTTAAATCGGGGAACGGTGAACGAGTTTCGCATTGGTTATGCGCCAAAAGCGGGACGAGCGGTGCTGGAGTTTTTGAGCAAAAAAGGTTTTTCAAAGCAAGAAATGGAAGCGGCAGGGCTTTTAAACCAATATGGCGGAGATTTGTTTAAGGGTAGGATGATGGTGCCATTTATAGACACGATGGGGGTGGTGATTGGTTTTACGGGAAGGATTATCGGTGATGATGAGCCAAAATATCTGAACACGCCAGATACGCTTTTGTTTAATAAAGGTAGATTTGTTTTTGGTTTGGCACAGGCAAAAGAAGCGATTCGAAAAAGTGGTTTTGTGGTGATAGTGGAGGGAAATATGGATGTGATTTCGTCGCACCAGGCGGGAGTGAAAGAAGCGGTGGCGACTTCTGGCACTGCTATGACGGAGATGCATCTAAAAATGTTGGCGAGACTGACGGACGATGTGAGGTTGGCTTATGACGGCGATGTTGCGGGAGTGAAAGCAGCAGAAAGAGCAATCGTGATGGCGAGCGGGATGGGGA
>CAMBYK010000004.1 GCA_945872155.1 uncultured Candidatus Saccharibacteria bacterium | reverse complement strand
AGGTCGCCCTAGTCGAAGCCAACGGCGATTTCGACAAAGCCCTCGACGCTATGCGCAAAAAAGGTCTCACCAAGGCCGAAAAACGCGGCGATCGCGAAACTCGTGAGGGTGTTATCGAAAGCTACATTCACGATGGTCGCCTCGGTGCTATCGTTGAGGTCAACTGCGAAACTAGTTTCGTTGCCAAAACTGACGAATTCAAAGATTTGGCCCACAAAATCGCTATGCAAATTGCTAGCATGGCGCCACTTTATGTTTCTGAAGAAGATATCCCAGCCGATATCATGTCTGCTAAAATGAGCGAACTCGAGACCAACTTCAAAGGTCCAGAAAACATGAAAGAACAAATTCTAGGTGGTCAAGTCAAAAAAGCTTTTGCTGACAAAGTTCTTTTGAACCAACCATACATTCTTGACGACACCAAAACTGTTGCAGAATTTATCAAAGATCAAATCGCAAAAACTGGCGAGAACATCACCGTTCGCCAATTCAAACGCATTGAGCTTGGCGTCACCGAATAAACTGTTTGCCAAACAAAAAATAGAGTCTCCAGGCTCTATTTTTTATTTATCTCAAATATATTCTCATATTTTTTATTAATTTTATAGCCCTATAAGTTTATATCGATTTATCTATTGCCAAAATGTTTATGTATGTTATTATTGGGGCAATAATTCTTAAAAAGAAAGCTTATGGCTAAAAAGAAAATACAGAAAAAACAACAACAAAACCGGCAAAAATTCCTGCTGATCGCACTCGCTGCAGTAGTTTTAACTATGTCTGTCGGTTTCGCCCTTTACGCGCAAACTCTTAGCATCAACGGCCAAGTCCAAGTCGACAAAAGCAAATGGAGTGTACATTTTGTCACTTCTAGCTACGCCGAAGATTCAGGCAGTGTGGTCGCCAGCGAAAAAACCATCGCCGACACCACTATGAGCTACAAAGCAGAACTCAGAAAACCAGGCGATTTCTATTCCTTCACCATCAATGTCATCAATGATGGTACTTTCGATGCCACGCTCAAAACTATCACGCTCTCCTCTCTCACTACCGCGCAATCAAAATATCTTACTTATGAACTAACTTATGAAGGCAACACCTATACCACTTCCCAAACCGGACTAAACTTCTCCTTACCAGCTGCCACCGGCACCAATATCAAACCAGTCAAAGTTAAGGCCACTTACATTACTCCTTCTAGTGAAGCCGAATTGCCAAACGAAAACGTCACCGTCAGTCTCACCGCCACTCTAGGATACGAACAGGCTCAGTAAACACTAGGAACATGAAGGGCAAACTTAAACTTGTCTATCTTCTTGAGGGAGCAATCGCACTGTTGCTCCCTCGTTTCGCGTTCGCCACAACCGAGCTGACTACCACTGGTCGTACCTGGGCACTCAGCATCGGCCTAGCCGTCTTTATCGCCATCGCCATGGCTTTGCTGGGGCTCAAAAGACCTCACAAAAATTTTCTACTCAAGAGTACCATCCGCACCATAGCCATCGTCATGATGTCCACCGGAGTCATTATTTATACTCTCGGTATTTTTTTAGGATTCAACCGTTCCTATTTTTCCACCAACCCACACAATATCTTCGTCGTTTTTTTGCCAATAGTCTTAGTGGTTCTATTCGAAGAGATCCTCCGACACTCGCTCACTTACAAAATCACCGAGAAAAAACTTCCTGCTATTATTTTTGCGCTACTTATGAGTATCGCGCATATTATTATTGTTTTTAATCCATATACTTTATCCGGGGCAGAGGATTGGTTTGTTTTCGTCTGTGTCCTAGCTTTGCCAATCATCGCTCGCGAGGCACTCGCTGCCTATCTTTGCTATCACTTTGGTGCCTTACCAGGCTTTATTTTCAAAATCGTTATCGCCACCTATCTTTACATTCTGCCTATCGCCCCCAATCTGGGGAACTACATTTTCGCCGTCATTGGCGTCCTTATCCCCTTCATCATTTTTAAATTAATTAGCAAAACCATTTCGTGTTATAATGAAGACGTTGATCTAACACGCCGTACCAGTTCAAGAATTTTTACCATCCCAGTAGTCATAACGCTCATCGTGCTCACAGCCTTAGTCTCTGGAATTTTCAAATATCAACTCATTGCCGTCATGCCCAATTCTATGTCCCCAATTTATGGTCGAGGCGATGCTGTCCTACTAGAAAAAGTTCCTGCTGACGATATAAAAGTTGGCGACGTTCTAGTCTTTTGGCACGATCGCATCATCGTGACTCACCGGGTGATAGTAATTAAACAACAAGGAGAACATCGCTTGTTCCGCACCAAAGGAGACGCCAATCCTAAACCAGATACTTCGCTCGTCAAAGAATCCGAAGTGGTTGGCAAAGTCCAGCTTATCAGTAAGTTCATCGGCTATCCCACAGTTTGGCTCAACGACCTTTTTAAGGGGGTAAAATAATGCAAAATTTCAATCGTAAAAAATATACTATCAAAATTCTTATCGCCGGCTTCTTTATAGTCATAGCCGCACTTATTTCCTTTTTCAGTTGGACCAGTAACAAAAATATCTCTATCGAATATCAAGAAAAAAACGACCTCAAATATCAAGTCTTTCTTAAAGATAATAACTTCTTTGAAACGCCGTCAATTGGCATGAATAAAACCTATATCACTAATTTGATTGATTATTTTGACATCGACTTCACCTATAACATCAACTTTACTGAACAAATGACCGGCACCTACACCTATCGATTACTAGCCAACATTAGCGCCAATAAAGCCAACGAAGCTTCCGGCACTTATTGGGAGAAAGAATTTCCACTCAGTGACGAGCAAATCCTGCCAGTTAAAAATGCCAAAAAAGTCAACATTGCCAAAAATCTCAAAGTCGATTATCAAAAATATAATGACTTACTCAATAATTTCAAAGAACAATACAATCTCGCCGCCGACGGCAAACTCGATATCAAAATGATCGTCAAAGGAGAAGTCAAAAATCACCTCTCCGAGAAACCTCTCATTATCAACTCCAATATCTCTCTTACCGTTCCACTATCTCAGCTCGCTATCGAAGCCGAAGCCAACACCAACGCTAAAAACAACCATGGCAATCTTCTAATCGAAAAAGCTAACCGCGCTGAAATCCTCCTCGTCTTTAAATTTGGCGGCATCGCTATCTTCTGTTGTTCTATTTTCTATATTTTATATATTTTCCTCGCCATGCGTCGTGAAAGAAAAAAATTTCTTTATAGCCTCACCGTCAACAAAATCCTAGAAGATTACGACGAGATGATTATCAGTCTAGAAAGTGAGCCCAAAATTACCAAAACCAAAATTGTTGACGTTAAAACTTTTGAAGAACTCGTTGATGTCTGGACCGCCACCAAAATCCCCATCAATTACATCGAAAAAACCAATGAAAGTGTTTTTATAATCATCAACGACGAAATGATTTGGCGCTTCGTCATCCGCAAATCCGATTTTCTCCACAGTGAACGCGGCGAAAACTGGAGCCAAAATTTTTAACATGAAACAGCCGTTTAGATGGAATAAAATTAACCTTCTCTCCTTAATAATGGTTGCTATTTTAGCAAGCATGACCACTGGTTTTGCCATCTTCGGCCGCATTCTCGAACTTAATGGCACCGTAGGACTTGCGGCTCCAGGCGAAGTCGGCATCACCAACGTCGCTCGCATTAGCGGTACCAACATTGACAACACTCTTCAGCCCACTTGGCAACCCCAGAGCGTCGATTTTAATCTTAAATTTCTCCAAAATTCCGGCAATGCCTCTTTTCGAATTACCGTCGAAAACCACAGTTTCACCGACTATACTTTTGCTCTACCTGATTGGACCCCCACCATATATGCCCTACAGAACAACGTTCACGTAGCAATTGCTCCCGAATCGCTAAATTACACGGTAGCCGGCGTCAGTGAAGGCGAAACTTTACCCATAAACGGCAGCAAAATCTTTACCGTCAATATTAATTTTTCTACTACCGAATATGCCGGCTACACATTCATAGTTGATAACGATTATTTCATCGAACTTGACACTACTAACACCGGGAACCTCCTCTGCAGCGTTCAGCCCACAACAGCCAACCTCAGTGGCAACACCACCGAGTCCAGCATCAATATCAACGTAGTAAATTCTTACACTGTAGGAAAAAGCTTCACGGTTTCCGTTGTCGATAGCTCTAAATTCCGGCTTCTCAATCCCAACAATTCTGCCACCTCAAGTTTCAATATTAATGCCGGAGCCACCACCGCCTTTCCAGTTAAATTACAACGTATTCCCGGCGCCCTTTTTAACTCCAATCTCGCTTATGCCACTGTCTTTATCCGTCCAGCAAATGGCGGCAATATCAAATGCGGCTCAATCTCTGTCACCGTCACTCAAAACACTGCCAACCAAGACAGCACCGCTCCGATTATCAGCAAAGTTTACGCCTACCGCGGTAACACCGATGGCCTAGTCAATCTCAACTGGATGGCCACCGACGACAGCACCATCACTAATTTCACCATCCTCGTCTATCGCGTGGTTAATGGCAATCGCAGCCTAGTCAAAACCCTTACCGCGCCAGGCAGTAGCAACAGCCTCGCCATTACTGGGCTCACCGACGGGACTTACACTTTCTTGGTTTATGGCAAAGATGTCGCCGGTAACACCGCCACTCAGGCTCAAATCAATGCCGCTACTACTGCGCCTGGGCCAGCTGCTTTATCTCCTCAAGATATGTTCAATTGGCTTTATCAAGTCACGCACAATCTCAGCGGCCTCACGGGCTCAGGAGGCAACACTGTGCGCCATGGCGCCAATTATTCTTCAACACTCAAACCCACCTCCAACCGCTATTCTGCTCCGCCTAGTATTGAAGTAACTATGGAGGGCACCACTCTTCCGCCCTCCCGCTACACTTATACCGTCACCAATTACATCGGCTACTTTTCTATCCAAAACGTCACCGGAAACCTCACTATCACAGCTACTTCTGTCGGCGGCTCGTGCCTACTCGAAGGCACTATAGTTCGTCTCGCCAACGGCACCGAAAAACCCATTGAATCAATCGGCTATAATGATAAGCTTCTAGTCTGGAACCACGAAACCGACACCACAGACGCTGCAGACCCTATTTGGATTGAAAAAGCCGGCACCGCCTATTCTTACCAAAAAATCACTTTTTCCGATGGTAGTACTCTTGGCGTAGTCGGCGACCACGGTATTTTCAGCGTTGATTTAAATCGTTATGTCGATGTTTCTAACCCGGACGAATTCAAAGAGGGGATGATCGTCTATAAAGTCGTAAACAATGACGCCGTCCCCGTAACGGTCACCAAGATCGAACATATCAAGCAACGAGTTCATTATTATCACGTCATGTCTGTCAAATACCACAACATCATCTCTAACGGCTTTGTCACCACCGACGGCAAAGTCGCCCTAGGTAATCCTTACGGCTTTGAAGGCAAGATGAAATGGCCCGCCATCCGCGAACAGCTCATCAAAGACCCCAACAATCTCTATGACTATAGCGCCTTCAACGATATCATCCCACGCGAATGGTTTGACGGTTTCCGTTTAGCCGAAGCCAAAATCCTTTCAGAATATCTTTCGCTAGAAGAAGTGCGCGAATTTCTCATTATGAACGCGAACAACCAAGCCATGTGGCTACAACCCTAATTTTCACTGGATTTTATTCTAGAATTAAGCTATTATTATAGGTAATTAATGGAGAATTTATATGTTTGATATCACTGAATACCGCGAAGCTATGGACGCCGTCCTTGCTCGCTTCAAATCCGAACTCGCCAAAGTGCGTACCGGCCGTGCCCACCCAGACATGCTAGCCAGCGTCAAGGCCGAAGCTTACGGTCAATATATGCCGCTCAACCAAATTGCCAATGTCACCGCTCAAGATGGCACCATGTTGCTTGTCACCCCATTCGATCCTGCCACCATCCAAAACATCTCTGCCGCCATCCGCGCTGACGTCACGCTCGGGCTTAACCCTTCAGATGACGGCCGCGTCATCCGCGTGCCTATTCCCCCACTCACCGAAGAACGCCGCCGCGAAATTGTCAAAACCACCAGCAATAAGGTTGAGGAAGCTAAAGTCGCCATCCGTGGCGTCCGCGAAGATGCCCGAAAAGACATCAAATCCGCCGAGCTCCCTGAAGATCCTAAAGCTCGCGCCGAAAAAGAAATCGACGACCTCACCAAAGAATTCGTCGAAAAAATCGATACCGACTTCAAAGCCAAAGAAGCCGAAATCATGAAAATCTAGCTATCAAAACAACCTTTAATCTAACTATTATATCACATACACTATGAAAAGTCAATCTAGCTCTGACCAAAATATCCCTGCCAATTTGCCCGCCCATCTCGGTTTTATCGTTGATGGCAATCGTCGCTGGGCCAAAGAACGCCTACTTCCCACCCTAGAAGGGCATCGTAAAGGCTTCAAAAAAGTTGAAATGATCGCCGACTATGCCTTAGAGCAGGGCATCAAATTCGTCAGTTTTTTCCTTTTTAGCACCGAAAACTGGGGTCGCAGCCCGGAAGAAGTCGCCTATCTAATGGATTTAGTGCAAAAAAATATCTTCAAATTTGCCAAAAAACTCCAAACCAAAAACTACCGCTGTCTCATCCTTGGTCGCCCAGAACCAGCACCGGCAGAAATCTGGGCCAAACTCCTCGAAGCCGAAAAACTCACCCAAGATTGCACCGGCGGCACCGTTTGCATCTGCTTCAATTACGGTGGCCAACAGGAAATCGTTGACGCCGTCAATAAGGCCATCCAAGATCAAGCGCAGTCGCTTACCATTCAGGGGTTCAATAAATACATTTATCATCCAGAAGTCCCACCAGTCGACATGATTGTCCGCACCTCTGGCGAAGAGCGCATCTCTGGCTTCATGCTCTGGCGCGCCGCTTACAGCGAATTTCTCTTCCTCAAAAAATATTTTCCTGCCATCACCAAAAAAGATTTCGACCGCATACTCACCGAATACGCATCTCGCCAACGTCGTTTTGGCAAATAACTTTCATAGACACTCAGCCAGGCCCGTGCTACAATTATACTTATGAATATATTATTAGGTGTTGTTATCGGACTTATTGTCCTCACACTTTTAGTACTCGCCCACGAATTAGGGCATTTTATCGCCGCCCGCCGCGCCGGCGTAGAAGTAACTGAATTTGCCATCGGATTCCCGCCTCGTGCTATCGCTTGGACTATCCAAACCAAAATCCAGCCAAACGGCAAAAAATCCTATGTCTGGGCTAAGCTTCCTCGCTGCAATTGGCAAAAAGAGCAAAAACACTTAGTTTTCTCCATCAACTGGCTCCCACTGGGCGGTTTCTGCGCCATGAAAGGCGAAAACGACGACAATCAAGAAAAACACACCTTCGGCGCCGCTTCTTTTTGGCAAAAAACCAAAATCCTTTTCGCTGGTGTGGCCATGAACTGGCTCGTTGCTTTTATCGTCCTCACTATTCTCGCACTCACTGGCATGCCAAAAATTATTGACAACCAATTTTTCCTCAAAAATGATCTCTCCATCCAAGCCGCTCCGGCCAAAGTCGTCAACGTCATCCCAGATTCTCCCGCCGCCAAAGCCGGCCTCTTGCCTGGCGACAAAATCGTCAAACTCGGATTTCAAACCATCACTTCGCCTCAAGATATTCTCGACTATAACGCTACCCGTGCCGGCAAAGACGTCACCATCACCGCCCTGCGTGATCAAACCGAATTTATGTCTGTAGTTACGCTTAATCCCGCCACCGAAAAATACCTACTTGGCGTCTCTACTGTTCCATCTGGCCAGACCATTTATCGCGCCACCTGGTCCGCGCCAATTGTCGGAGCTGTTTCTACTCTTCAACTCACCGGCGAAACCTTCAAAACCTTCGGTGATTTACTCTGGAAGCTCGGCTCTGGGCTTGCTCGCCAAATCAGTTTCGACGGCCAAACTCGTCAAGCTGGTTGGGGCGACATCAAGACCGTCGGTGATTCTGTTTCTGGCCCCATCGGCATTCTCGGCATCATTTTCCCCGCCTTCACCCAGGCTGGTCTCACCAATCTTGCTCTTCTTGCCGCCATTCTCTCCATCTCGCTCGCCTGTATGAATGTTCTGCCTATTCCAGCCCTTGATGGCGGCCGCTGGTTACTCATTACTATTTTTCGCCTACGCAAAAAGCCCCTCACCAAAGAAAAGGAAAATCAAATCGTTGGCCGCTCTTTCATTTTCTTACTCGGGCTAATCGCTATTATTACTATTCTCGATATCGCAAAAATCCTATGAAAACCCGCACCAAAAATTTCCTCCATTACCTGGCTCTCGCCCTCTGGATTGGATTCATAGTCATAGCAGCTCAGCTACTCGTAGCTCTCATTGTCACCTTTTTTGTAGGCAAATCAGCCAGCAACCCCATCTGGACCACCATCATCATCGCCATCTCTTTTTCCTTAGCGCTTTTTCTCACCATCAAACTTCCCACCAAGCTCAATCGCAAGCTTCAGACCGACAGGGAAGAGCTCGGCCTCGCCAATCTTCCTACCTGGACCGACCTCGGTCTTGCGCCTATCGGCCTCATTGCCTCTCTCGTCGTTTCCACCGCGATTTCTGCACTTTTTTCACTCTTCTCTTGGTACAACGCCACTCAAGCCCAAAATGTCGGCTTTTCCAATCTCGGCAGCTCCGCTGACAAAATCGCCGCTTTCTTCGCCCTAGTCGTTGTCGCCCCCATCGTCGAAGAAATTCTCTTCCGCGGCTGGCTCTACGGCAAGCTTCGCAACCATCTCAGCTTCCTCCCTGCCGCTCTACTAGTTTCTCTTCTCTTTGGCATCCTGCACGGCCAACTCAATGTTGGTATCACCGTTTGTGTCATGAGCTTGATCATGTGCGGCCTACGCGAAATCACCGGCACCGTTTATAGCGGTATTTTTCTTCATATGCTCAAAAACGCCCTCGGTTTTTATTTCCTCTTCTTTATGATACAATCCTTTTAATGAAATTAAGTCAATCCTTCACCAAAACTCTCCGCGAAGTTTCTCAAGACGAAACCGCCAAAAATGCCCAACTTTTAATTAAAGCTGGCTACATCAACAAAGAAATGGCCGGAGTCTACAGCTATCTTCCACTCGGACTACGCGTCTTAAATCGCATCACTGAGATTATCCGCCAAGAAATCAACGCCATCGACGGGCAAGAAATCCAAATGACCGCTTTGCAAAATGCTGGTCCTTGGCAAAAAACCGGCCGTTTTGACGATCAAGTGATTGACGTTTGGTTCAAAACCCCACTCAAATCTGGCGGTGAGCTCGGCCTGGCTCCCACCCACGAAGAACCTATCACCAACCTCTTGCGCAAATACATTTCTAGCTACAAAGACCTCCCCTTGTTCGTTTACCAATTCCAAACCAAATTCCGCAACGAATTACGTGCCAAATCCGGTATCTTGCGCACTCGCGAATTCTTAATGAAAGACCTCTACAGTTTCACTACCGACGAAGCTAGCCACCAGGCCTATTACCAAAAAGTCGAGCAAGCCTATGCCAAAATCTACCAAAGGCTCGGCCTCGGCGACTGCACTTTCAAGACCTTCGCCTCGGGCGGTGCCTTCTCAAAATACAGCCACGAATATCAAACTCTACTGCCAGTCGGCGAAGATACCGTCTATTTCAACGCTGATAAATCTGTCGTCATCAACGAAGAAGTCTTAAACGATGCCGTTTTGCAAGATCTCGGGGTCGAGCATTCCGAGCTCCAGTCTGCCCGCGCTGCTGAAGTCGGCAATATCTTCACCCTTGGTCATAAGTTTTCCGCTCCGCTCGAGCTCAGCTTCACCGACCAAACTGGCCAACGCCAAAATGTTTATATGGGCTGCTATGGTATTGGCGTCTCTCGTGTCATGGGCGTAATCGTAGAAAAATTCGCCGACGAAAAAGGTCTCGTCTGGCCAGAAAATATCGCCCCATACCAATACTACGTAGTGGGCATCGGCGAACAGGGCGAAAAAATTGCCGCCGAACTGCACCAGCAAAACCCCGAGCTCATTCTGCTAGACGACCGCGACCTTCGACCTGGCCAAAAATTCACCGATAGCGAACTGCTCGGTATACCTTATCGTGTTGTCATTAGCGACAAAACCCTCGCCAACCACCAACTCGAAATCACCTCCCGCCAAAATGGCACCACAAATTGGTTGACAATTGAAGATTTCAAAAGTAAACTTTAATGCATGATTGCAAAAAGTCGCTTAGAACCGCGACTATCAATCTTTTTATTATAGCATAAAAGGGAAAAACTGTCAATGAAAAAAACTATCAGCCTCACCAAAGCTGGCAAGCTCAAGCTTGAAGAAGAGTTGCAAGAACTTATCTCCCAACGCCCCGCCATCGCAGAACGCCTCGCCACGGCCCGCTCCTTCGGCGACCTCTCTGAGAACCAAGAATACAGCGATGCCCGCGCCGAACAAAAAACCGTCGAAAATCGCATCGAAGAAATCGAGGACATTCTCAAAAACGCCAAGCTCATCAAAAGCTCCAGCACTGGCAAAATCACTATGGGTTCTCACGTTACCATCAATCTTGGCGGCAAAGAACAGGCCTATGACGTCGTCGGATCTGTAGAAGCCGATCCGTTAAATGGTAAAATTTCCGACCAATCTCCTATCGGCCAAGCTCTACTCGGCCGTCAAGCTGGCGATGAATTCGCCCTGCCAAATGGCAAAACTGGCACAATCGTCAGCGTCGCTTAAGCAAAGCTATTAAAAAGGAGCCTTCCGGCTCCTTTTTCTAATGCAATTTTAGCGCGCCTTCATCGGCGACGTCACTATTTTCTTCATCCATGGCGCAGGCGCTGCAGAAAATATCCTGGGCCTCTCTCATCACTAAATCCTGAAGATATAGATCTTCTGGCTTAGTAAAAATCGCCATCAGCTCCAGTGGAGACATTGACTCTCTGATGGTACTTTCATTCAGCTCTATTCCTAGAATTTCTTTTATCCTAGCCTTGTTTCGCCACAGTATCATCGGCGGCACCGCGTCATGCAGTAAAATTTCGACATAAGAGTTTTCCATGCCCCTATCAAGCAAACGACGTATTGCTAGCAGAAGAGCATCATCAAACTCATGCTCCTTCAGATGTCGCTCAATCACCAGTGCAAACGTCATAGTCACCGAACAGGCCTCATCAAGATCAAGATACTGCAAATCAGCACCAAAATTACTACTCAGATAACCGCTCGGCTCTACCCAGGCCATTGCATAAGTTTCGTCTGGCGATATTTTCAGTGATCTTCTTGCCAAAATCTCCGCATCGGCCCCCGCTTCCAAAAGCTCCATTTTCTTCGCCGCCAGCAGAGCGTCATTACGAGTTCTAACTATGTGATTAGTCAGCATCTTAATATCCGCTCCCTGCTCACGCGCCAGCTTCACATTGCCAATTAAAAACTCCGGCGACTGACTAAGCAAGTATTGATCCACATCCGTGTTGATACCGTATCTTTTCAATACTTCAAATAATTGTAAAAACTTCTCCGGCGGAGCTTCTTTTAACACTAGCTCCAGCCTGCGTTTCAACATCCTTTCTTTTTCCGTCATTTCCATTTCCATTTCCATTTCTTTTTCTTTTTGCATCTCTTGCACCTCTTCAATCATCAAAAAAAGACAATCAACATCAATTGCATTAGATATTAAATTGCCAGTTTCCCCCATGGAAACTCATTTCTCATTATATCACACTTTTGCCTTTTAGTCAATGCTCGCCAACCTCTGTAATCTATGTTATAATACTCCCATGACAACATTAGCGGACTATCGCGACGAGCGATTAAAAAAACTAGCAGAAATCAAAGCCCTCGGTATCGATCCATACCCGGCCAAATCTTATCGTGACACCAAAATCGGCCAGATCACCGATAACTTTGACGAATATGATGGCAAAACCGTCACCATCGTTGGCCGTATTGTCGCCATTCGCAGCTTTGGCAAGCTAGCTTTCATTAAAATCCGTGACTACTTCGGTGAAATCCAAATTTTTATGAAAGATGTTTCGTCAAAAGACGCTTCCAGCCAAACCTTTTCGATCAAAAATCTCAAACTGCTTGACATCGGAGACTTCGTCGAAGCCACCGGCATCGTTGGCAAAACTCAAACTGGCGAAATTTCTGTTTTTTCCGATCACATTCGCCTGCTCACCAAATCACTTCGCCCGCTCCCTGGCCGTGATGGCTTTACTAATAAAGAAGAACGTTATCGTCGCCGCTACGTTGACATGAACGTCAACCCAGAAGTCCGCGAACGTTTCGTGCGCCGCAGTAAATTCTGGCAAGCCACTCGCAAATTCATGCTCGACCATGGCTTTATCGAAATCAACATCCCCGTGCTTGAACACACCACCGGTGGTGCCGACGCTAACCCATTCGTCACCCACATGGACGCGCTAGATGAAGATTTTTATCTTCGTATTAGTCACGAATTACCGCTCAAACGCCTACTTGGCGGCGGTTTTGACCGCGTCTTTGATATTGGCCCTCGTTTCCGCAATGAAGGTATCGATGACGAACACTTACCAGAACACATCGCTTTTGAGTCTTACGCCGCCTATCAAGATTACGAAGATGGCATGGACCTCTACGAAGAAATGATCAAATATGTCGCCAAAGAAACCTGGGGTACCCTGCAGTTTCACATCGACGGCTTTGATATCAATCTCGACCAAAAATGGCCTCGTATTTCTTATGCCGAAATCATGCAAAAAGAATACGGTGTTGATGTTTTCAACCCAGATGAAGCTCAGCTTCGCCAAATCCTCAAAGACAACAATGTCAAGCTAACCGGCGAAGTTTCCGTTGGCCGCCTTGTTGATAACGTCTGGAAGCTCATCCGCAAAAAATCTGGCGGTCCGTTCTGGCTCATTCATGAACCCGTCGCGCTTTCTCCCCTGGCTAAATCCTGCCCAGATCACCCAGAAATCACCGAGCGTTTCCACCCAGTCATTGCTGGTACCGAAATGGGGAATGGCTTCAGCGAACTCAACGATCCGCTCGACCAACTCAAACGTTTCGAAGAGCAGCAGGCCCAACGCGACGCCGGCGACGACGAAGCCCAAATGCTCGACCGTGATTTCGTCGAAATGCTCGAATACGGCATGCCACCAGCCTGTGGTTGGGGCAATAGCGAACGCAATTTCTGGTTGCTCGAAGGTGTTTCCGGCCGCGAGGCTGTGCCTTTCCCAACCATGAAACGTCTAGATTCTAACAACAAATAATTAAGCAAAAGGTGGGCAAAAATGACAAACAAAGTAATGATCGTAGGGACAGGGCAAGTGGGAGCCAGTATTGGCTACTGCCTCATCAACCAACAAACCGATGTCAACGAATTATTATTAGTCGATACCAACGCGGCAGACGCCGAAGGCGAAGCGATGGACCTACACGACGCGCTCGTGGTTTCGCCAAATTATCTAAAAATTCACTCCGCCACTCTACAAGACGCCACCGATTGTGACATTGTTGTATTAGCTGCTGGCGTCGCTCAAAGACCAGGCCAAACCAGGCTCGATCTTTTATCTGAAAACGCCAATAGCACCAAACAAATCGTCCAAGAAATCATGAAATCTGGCTTTGACGGTATTTTTATCGTCGTTTCCAATCCTATGGACGTGCTCACTTATTTAACTTGGCACTACTCTGGACTCCCATCCGAGCGCATCATCGGCTCTGGCACCGTCCTCGACTCCGCTAGGTTGCGTTTCCGTATCGCCGAAAAACTCAATCTTTTTCCTCAAGACATTCAAGCTCATCAAATCGGCGAACACGGTGATAGTGAATTTAGCTTGTGGTCATCTGCCAACATCAGCGGACAGCCTATCGCTAAATTCCTCACCGCTACCGAACAAGCCGAAATCGAACAGTCCACCAGAGACAAAGCCTATGAAATTATCAAGCTCAAAGGCGCCACCTTCTACGGCATTGGCGCCTGCATCACACAAATTATCAACGCCGTCTTAGAAGACCAACACCGTGCTCTACCCGTTGCTTCTTTTGATGATTTTACTGAAGTTTTCTATGGTTTCCCCACCGTCATCGGCCGCGCTGGGGCCATCCGTCGCCTCGATCTCAAACTCAGCGAATCCGAAAACCTCAAGCTTCAATCTTCTATCAATATCATCAAATCCGCCATCACCTCGATACTCAAACCATAACAAAATAGAATTTCTAATACGATTATGTTATAGTCCCTATATATGCTATTTCGATTGCGTAAATTATTTATTAACTTATTCCAACGCTTCACTATTTGGTCTTGGAACAAACAGACTACTCCAGTCCTAATCACTAGCATTTCCGCCTTAATAGTTTTTGCCTCCGCCTTCACCGCCACGCTCATTGCTTTGCCACACAGCGCAGAATCCGATGCTGCTCCTATCGTCATCCCTCTGCTAGCACAAAATTCAATATGCCGCCAAACTCAGTACTGGATTTAGCATCTCTCTTTCTATGAACAACAATCTCGAAAATGGCAACCGCCTTTATAAAGACGGCGATTCAACCAGCCCTCATTTTATCGCCCCAGCCACAGGCTCCGTTACAAACCCCTTGCCACTCGCGCCTAACCAATGGGGATACTCCGTCAGTAGCACTACTCCAACCGCCGGAGAGGTTGCCAACTATAAATTCCAGTCCGTTCCACTCTCAAACAATCCAAATGTAATCATGTCTTCAGAATACGGCGTCCCCGAAATCTCCACCCTAGATGTTCATTACGGAGCTCGCATTAACTTCGATCTTGCAGCCGGTAGCTATTCCGGCAACATAAAATATTCCGCACTATCCAACGGTCCAGTCACAGAAGCACTTACCGTCACGCCAAGCACCATCACGAGCCCGGACACCGAAATAGAAATTAACACACCCCTGCACACTCTAGATTCCGATCTCGACGAAATAAAAGTCTATGTCGGTGACACCGAAACCGCCGAAAATATCTGTGCTAACCCAAGAGCACTTATCACCGACCACACCACTAATCAAATCAGAGTTTCCTGTGTCGCTCCTGCCCACGCCCCAGGAAACACAGCCAGCATCCTCAAAGTGTCCACAAGCGAAGTTGATTATGCTTACGACAATGATAAAAACAACGGCGCTTCAATTCGTTGCGTCGCTCGAAATGGGAAAACCCCAACTTTCAATGGTATTATCTCCATGCAATCAATGACCGCAAGAATCTGCAACGCCGAAACCACTCCTTATGCATTCAAAGACGGCGACGCCTCTAATCAAATAGTATCAGACACTACCAAAACCACATCCTCAGATCGCAATTTAGTGCCGGAGGCAACCCTAACAGACAGCCGCGACAACAAAAAATATGTTATTCGCAAGCTCGCCGACGGCAATTGCTGGATGGTACAAAATCTTGCTTTCTCCCCCAGCGCAGGCCAGGAATTCAGCATTGCCGACACTTACATCAATAGCGGCAGATATTTTACAGCACCAGGAGCGAGCGCACCAGGAGCAAATTGGGACATAAACGGCAAAGATGGACCGCATTTTGTAGAACCAGAAGCAGGATACGAATACTATCGAAACGGTACTACACCATCAAGCACCGGCAAACTTACCGAATCCGCTGGCAATTATTACGACTGGACAATGGCCTCGGCCGGTGCCAGAAGCCTCTCTGGGAGCACTATAACCAGCACGACTATCGGTAAGGCAGCAGACTCATTCTGCCCCAAAGGTTGGCAGCTACCAAGAAACACCATGAGTCGGTCTTTCGATGAACTACTCACCGCATACGGACTGCCCAACAGCGCCGCTGGAACTGACACCCAAAGTCCATTCTCATTTGTTCGTGCTGGCAGGTATATCCCCGGCAGCTCATGGAGCGATCGTGGCACCCAGGGATATACATGGGCTGGGACTCTCCCATATTCATTAGTGAACAGCGGCAGCACTATTAACCTACAAAAGAGCTCCCCTAGAGGATACGGCCTACCCATCCGCTGCCTCGCCGCTCCATAATCTGCCGGCGCAGTCTCGTTTTTTATTCTTGCGCCCAGAGTCTTATGCTATAATCGAATCATGTTAGATATTAACTTTATTCGTAATAATTTAGAATTAGTTGAGCACAGCGCCAAAGAAAAAGGCTATCACTGCGACACTAAACATGTCATTACTCTCGATGACCAACGCAAAAACCTCTTGCAAACTATCGAGCAACTTCGTTCCGAACGCAACCAAACTGCCGCACAAATGAAAAGTGGTCAAGTCAGCCCAGAGCTCATTCAAAAAGGCAAAGAAATCAAAGCCAAACTTGCCGAACTCGAGCCAAACCTAACCGAGCTAGAGCAGCAAATTGAATCTGCCATCAAAACCATCCCCAACATTATCTTTGACGATGTCCCGCTTGGAGGGGAAGAGTGCAGCGTTGAAGTTAAATCCTGGGGCGGGCAAAAAACTGACGGCGTAGATCATCTAGATTTTGCCACCACGCGCGACTGGGTAGATTTTGAGCGTGGCGCCAAAGTTGCTGGCTCTAAATTTTATTACCTCAAAAATGAACTCGCCCTGCTCGAAAACGCTCTGTTGCAATTCGGCCTTCAAAAAGTCATGTCTAAGGGTTTCACTTTTATGACCGTGCCAGATTTAGTCTCCAGCAAAGTCCTTGAAGGCTGTGGTTTTAATCCCCGCACCAGCGAGCAAAGCGACGAATACTCCGTAGAAGGGGAAGACCTCACTTTGATCGCCACCGCCGAACTCCCCCTCACCGGCTATCATATGGACGAAATCCTTGACGAAAAAGATTTGCCATTACGCTATGCCGGCTACTCCGCCTGTTTCCGCAAAGAGGCCGGCGCCGCCGGCAAACATACCCGTGGCCTTTTCCGCGTTCACCAGTTCAATAAGCTAGAAATGTATGTCTTCTGCCTTCCAGAACAAAGCAGAGCCCTCCATGAAGAAATCCTCGCCATCGAAGAAGAAATTTGGCAAGAACTTGGCATCCCTTATCGCGTTATCAACATTGCCGCTGGCGACCTAGGCGCTCCTGCCGCCAAAAAATACGACGTCGAATACTGGTCCCCGATCGACCAAAAATATCGCGAAATCACTAGTTGTTCCAACTGCACTGACTTCCAAGCCAAAAGCCTCAACGTCCGCATCCGCCGTCAAAATGGCGAGCTTGTCACCGCTCACACCCTCAACGGCACCGCTATTTCCATGGCCCGTACCATGGTCGCGGTCATCGAAAACTACGCTCAAGCAGACGGCACTCTCCGAGTACCAGCTGCTCTCAAACCCTATCTTAACAACCAAGAAACATTATAAAAAGGAGTTTTATGATTGAAAAAATCGATCTCACTGGCAACAACTATAAAATCTCAGAGAGCCTCAAAAAATACGCCCTCAAACGTCTAGCCAAACTAGACCGCTACTTGCCAAAAGGCAGCAAAAAAGACGTCGTCCTCAAGGTTGTTATCACAGAGGTCAATCGTGCTCACAATAATAAATATGATATTTCTGCCGCCATGGAAGTCCACGGCGGGCGAGTCTTGGCCGCCAAAGATGAATGTTCCAACGTTTTTGCCGGTATTGACATCATCGAAGCAAAACTCATGGGTCAAATTCGCCGCTACAAGCTCGAAGCTACTCCACATCTACGCAAAAACCTCTTCAGTAAACTGTTTATCAAGAGAGGATAATATGCTAAACTAGGGGGAGATAATAATTCCGTTGGAGGTTTTTGATGAAATCAGGTCAGTCCGGGGCAAAAGGCCAGCCCAAAAAACAAGTTAAGAACAAGAAACCGTCAGATAAGCTAGCAGACAAAACTACTACCACTAAAATTTTGCAGGGTATTTTTGGCGACGCCCAAAAGAAAACCTTAAAACGTCTCATTAAACGCGTAGCCGACATCAACAAGCTTGAATCAAAATATCAAGCCATGGATAAAAAAGAATTGGCCGCCCAGACCGAAATACTTAAGAACAAACTAGCCAAACTCAACAAGAAAGAAGCTAAACAAAAAAGCCCTAAAGCCAATACCTCCCCAGACCAAAAAGCGCTTGATACTTTGTTGCCTGATGCTTTCGCCTTAGTTCGCGAAACCACCAACCGCATTCTCAAGATGCGCCACTTTGACGTTCAACTCATAGGTGGCATGGCCCTTCATGAAGGCACCGTAGCCGAAATGAAAACCGGTGAAGGAAAAACGCTTGTTGCTATTCTCCCCGCCTATCTCAATGCTTTGACTGGCAAAGGCGTTCATGTAGTTACGGTCAACGACTATCTCGCTCAACGCGATGCCGGTTGGAACGGTCCCGTTTTTGACTTCCTCGGCATGTCTGTTGGCGTCATCATCAACAACGCCAGCTTCATTTACGACAAAGATTATATCAACGAAGAACACGAGGATGAACGCTTCCGCCATCTCAAACCTGCCACCCGTAAAGAGGCCTATCTTGCCGATATCACCTACGGCACTAACAACGAATTCGGCTTTGACTACCTACGCGACAACATGGTTAACGAAGTTCAATATCTTCGCCAACGCGAACTCAATTTCGCCATTGTGGACGAGGTAGACTCAATCTTGATCGACGAAGCTCGCACTCCGCTCATTATTTCTGCCCCTGCTGGCGACAACCCAGATTCTTACTATCAATTCGCCAAAATTACTTCCAAGCTTACCCCAGAAGATTACGTACTAGACGAAAAACGCCGCTCTGTCACGCTCACTGATGCCGGCGTCGACAAAGTCCAAAAAATCCTTGGCGTTTCTACTCTCTACTCAGTCGAAAACACTCGTCTAGTTTATCATCTTGACCAAGCTTTGCGCGCCGAAGTCATCTTCAAGCGCGACAAAGATTATGTCGTCACCAACTCCGGCGAAGTTATTATTGTAGACGAACACACTGGTCGTCTCATGCACGGTCGCCGCTATAATGAGGGTCTTCATCAGGCCATCGAAGCGAAAGAGGGTGTAGCCGTCCAAGAAGAATCTATGACTCTTGCCACCATCTCCTTCCAAAACTTTTTCCGCCTTTACAGCAAACTCTCTGGCATGACCGGTACCGCCTTCACCGAAGCCGAAGAATTCCAGCAAATCTATTCTCTTGACGTAATCCAAATTCCGCCTAATAGACCAATTGCCCGTCTCGATAAAGATGATTTAATTTACCGCACCGAAGCCGGCAAAATCCGTGCCATCGTAGCTGAAATCAAGAAATACCATGACAAAGGCCAACCGGTTCTCGTAGGCTCCGCTTCAATCGTCAAAAACGAACTAATTGCGAAATCGCTCGATGAAGCTGGTCTCCCATATCAAATTCTTAACGCCAAAAACAACGAGCACGAAGCTGGCATTGTAGCTCGTGCCGGTGAAAAAGGCGCTATTACGCTCGCCACCAACATGGCCGGCCGCGGCACCGACATCAAGCTTGCCGAAGGCGTAAAAGAACTTGGCGGCCTAGTAGTTATTGGCTCCGAGCGCCACGATTCCCGCCGCGTCGACAACCAGTTGCGTGGTCGCGGCGGCCGTCAGGGCGACCCAGGCACTACTCAGTTCTTCGTCTCTTGCGAAGATGATCTGATGCGTATTTTCCAGGGCGATCGCATCGCCAATCTTATGAAACGTCTCGGCGTCGATGAAGACACCCCCATCCAAACCAAATCCGTCTCTAAAACTCTCGAAGCCGCCCAAAAACGTATCGAAGGGTTCAACTTTGATTCACGCAAAAACGTAGTCCAGTACGATAACGTCATCAACCGTCATCGCCGCGTAGTTTACATGATGCGCCGCAAAATCCTCGAAGGCGAAGATATTTTTGCCGAAATTCACCGCCTCATCAAAGATTCCACCGCCGAGCTCGCCATGTTTAGCTCCCGCGTCAACAAAAATTTCAAATCCAACTTCCTCGCTGTCTTTGATCTGGATGAAGACTTGGTTGAATCTATCGGTCTCATGCGCAAAGAAAAAGAGCGCATTAAGCTTGCCCTAACTGCCGTAGAAGAAGCCTACAGCAACAAAGAAGCCGAATTTGGCGCCGAAACCATGCGCAAAATCGAACGCGAAGTCTACCTCAAAGTTCTCGACACGCTCTGGATGCAACATCTCGAAAATATGCAACATCTCCGCGAAGGCATTCACTGGCGCAGTGTCGGCCAGCGCGATCCGCTAGTAGAGTATCGCAGCGAGTCTCAAAAACTCTTCGATGGCTTGCAACGCAGCCTACGCGAAGAAGTTCTTAAAATCATCCTCAGCCTCACACCACAAGAAGCCCTGCAAAGCGACCTAGTAGACGGGGAAGAATATGACACCGAACTCACCAAGATGGCCGAAAGTGCCACCGAAAAAGGTGTCAATGAGATCTCTGCTGGCGACAAAAATCTTGACAGTGAATTCAAAAAATCTCCTGCTAAAAACACCGAAACTAATAAAAAGCGTAATCAAGCGCGCAAAACCAAGAAAAAACAACGCCAAAACAAGAAAAAAGGCAAACGTTAGTATATTATATCATACTTTACAGAAAAAGTCAATGAAACATTCGGTCGAAGAAATCTCCCTCAAAAACGGCGCCAAAGGATTACTGATTGACATCCCTAACGCCAGCGTTATGAGCACTAAAATTCAATTCCGTGCTGGCATCCGCTACGCCAAAAAGCCCGAGCTTTACGAAATCGCCCACATCACCGAACATTTAGCCTTCGGCGCTAATGCTAAATACAAAGACGAGCAAGCTTACGAGGCCGACTTTACTAAAAACGGCGCCTATCACAACGCCTGGACCAGCGACTATTCAGTTTGTTATGAATCTGAATGTGCCGACTTCGAATGGGACCGCATTTTAGAGCTCAAAAAAGTCGCAATCACCCAGCCTCGTTTCAATGAGGATGAGCTCAAAAGCGAAAAAAGCAATGTCCGCACCGAGCTAACTGGTTATATGAACGATTACTATCGTCTCATTTGGCCCCGTCTCCAACAGGCCGTTGGTGAAGCTATTCTCACCATTCCGGAACGCCTCAAAACTCTCACCAACATCGAGCTCAAAGACATCCGCGAACATTATCGTCGCACTCACACCGCCAACAATATGCGCTTTATCATTGCCGGCAAAGTCCGTCGTCGCAAAAAAGCCATCATCGAAATGCTCAACCAATGGGAACTTAGGCCAGGAGAACGGTTCTCCATACCAGTTGACGAGCTTCATTCTTCTAATCCAATTCTCATCCGCCGCAAAGATGCCGCCAACCTTACTTTTGGCTTTTCTTGGATCACACCGCGCAAGCTCACCATCACCGAAGCTTACGCCATGGGCTGTCTTAATCACATTTTAAGTGGCACCATGAATAGCCGCATTTTCGGCCAAGCCCGCAAAAAAGGCCTAGTCTATGGCATGGGCAGCACCACTAGCATCAATCCAAATTCCAGTTCCTGGGATTTTGATGGCGAAGTCAACGTAGAAAATGCCGAGGAGCTTTTTGATCTCATCCACACCGAACTCAACAAAATTCTCAATGGCGAGCTCGCCGAATCAGACATCGAATCTGCCAAACTCTACATGACCGGTCGCTATCAAATGAGCGCCCAAACCGTGGGGCAAATCTCCGATTATTACGCCGAGCATTACTTCCACTGCCACGAAATCGAAAAATACGATGATATACCCAATCTTATCAAGAGCATCGACCGTGCTACCATCGTAGAAACCGCCCGTGAATTTGCCGCCAACAACATCTTTTCCTTGGTCGCCGTTGGTTCCGTCGAAAAAGCCATGATAAACTCTCTAGCCGCCAAGCTAGTGGTATAATAAGCATATGAATGTTGCCATCCTCGGATACGGCATAGAAGGAAAATCTGCCGAAAAATACTTTCAAAAACATGGTCACACCACTCAAATTTTTGATCATTTTAATAGCCAAGAACTGGCAAGCCTCCCGCTAGATCATTTCGATTTGGTTTTACGTAGCCCTAGCGTCAAACTTCCTCTTCCTGCTCCGGCCAACTGGTCCAGCGCCACTAACTATTTCTTCGAGCACTGCCCAGCGCCTATCATTGCCGTCACTGGCACCAAAGGAAAGGGAACCACAGCCACCATTCTTGCTCATACCCTCCATGCCTTCGGCAAGACAGTGCATTTGCTAGGCAATATCGGTTCACCTGCTCTTGATAGCTTAGACAAAATCCAATCCTCCGATATAGTAATTTTTGAGCTCTCCAGTTTCCAAGCTTGGGACCTCAAAATCTCTCCCGCCATCGCCATTCTTCTGCGCATTGAGCCTGAGCATCTCAATGTCCATTACGATTTTCATGATTACCTCGAAGCCAAGGCTAATATCACCAAACATCAATCTCCCGCTAATGCTCTAATTTATTTTGCCGATAACCAGCACACTAATCAAATTGCCCAGCAATCCTCCGCCCAAAAAATTGCCTATCCTGTCACGAATCGCCCAACCATTCTTGCTCAAACTCTTCAATCCCTGTCGCTTGTCGGTAGTCACAACCAAGAAAACGCCGAAGCCGCGCTCCTAGCTGCCCATCAATTCATCAAGCCCAACACCAATTTTGAAGATTTTCTCTCCCAGCACAGCGACTTGCTCAAACAAGCTCTTTCTTCCATCCCTAAACTACCGCACCGCCTTGAGTTTGTCGCCAATATCAATGGTGTTGATTTTTATGATGATAATTTTTCCTCCTCTTACCCAGCACTCGAAGTCGCGCTCAAAACCTTTGCTAATCGTCCAGTAATACTAATCGCTGGCGGAGAAGACCGTGGGCTCGATCTAAAAGCCACCCGAGATTTATTCGTCCACTCTCCCCAAATCCATCAGCTTGTTCTGATCGGCGAAACCGCGCCGCTTCTCGCAACACCACAGGCCGTCATTGCCGACAGTCTCGCCACGGCCGTCCAGCTAGCGTTTCAATCTGCTATCCAAGTCGACCAAACTTTCCGCCCCGTAGTACTAATGTCACCTGGCGCTGCCTCCCACGATATGTTTATAGATTTCAAAGACCGCGGCCAGCAATTTCAGGCCTATGTGCAGCAACTCAAAAACCAGGAGCACCGATGAAAAAATCTTTAAAATCTTTCATTTTTCATTCTTACCATTTCAACCACCAAACTGGTCAGGCCGACTTTCATTATCAAGGCCCTACCGGTATTCAATATACTGAAACCATCCATTTCAAACTGCCAAAATCCAAAACCTCGCTCAAAGATGACAAAATTAAATCTGCCCTACTCGATCGCGCCCTTTTTTTGGCTTTTATCATCATCGGTACGTCATATTACAAGGCTCACCCCACCACAGAAGTCATCCTGCCTCGCCCACTAAACAAAACCCAAAAACTTTTCTTCGATCAAGTCTATCAAGCTGGGCTTTCTCAATACGCCTTCGAGAATCAACTCACCAAAAAAAATCTCGCCGTTTTCCCGTATTCCACTCATTTTCAAGCCGAACCCGCTCTCAAATTTAACCACCAAGGTATTATCGCGCTTCAAAGCGGCGGCAAAGATTCTCTCCTCACCGCCACTATCCTAGAGTCAAAAAACCTTAATTATACCCCTCTTTTTATTTCTCCCGACGGCTCGCATCCAAACGTTTTAGACAAGCTCAAATACCCCCTCACTACTCTTATCCGCCGAATCGACACCAAAAATCTCAAAAAAGCCCGTGGCAAAAACGGCCAC
The DNA here is from genome assembly GCA_945872155.1 of uncultured Candidatus Saccharibacteria bacterium. Taxonomy (GTDB): domain Bacteria; phylum Patescibacteriota; class Saccharimonadia; order Saccharimonadales; family Saccharimonadaceae; genus Nanosyncoccus. Next base: position 11,205 of record CAMBYK010000004.1, on the reverse strand, counting down.
GTGCCCGTCACTTACATTAATCTCTCCATCGCCCTCATTCAAGCCATCCTAGAAAACAAAAACACCGTGTTAGCTAGCATTGGGCAAGAGGGGAACGAGCCAAACACTCATATCGGCGATCTTCCCGTCAATCATCAATGGTCCAAAACCTGGCCAGCCGAACAATTCTTCGCCAAATACGTCAAACATTATATCTCTGCTGATTTGCAAGTCGGCTCCATTCTACGCCCTTTGAGCGAACTCCACATCGCCAAACAATTTGTCCAAAAATGTTGGGACAAATACGGCCATGACTTCAGCTCCTGTAATCAAGCTAATTACAAACAAAACCACAACACCACCAAACTCACTTGGTGCGGCCAATGCCCTAAATGCGCTAATTCTTATCTATTATTTGCGCCATTTCTACCGGCCGCAGAACTCAATCAATTATTTAACCAACAAAATTTATTCACTAATCCTCAGCTTACAACCACTTTCAAAGGCCTACTTGGTGTCGATGACGTTATGAAGCCACTAGAGTGTGTCGGCGAAATCGCCGAGTTACGCACGGCCTACCACCTCCGTCAGGCCGACTACGGCAAATTACCATTTGAAGTCCCCTCTGCCGACTTTGACTACAAAGCTTTCGGCCCGCACCAAACTCTTTCGTTATAATACTCACTCTCAACTCAAAATTGTTCCGCCACCCTAGCTTTATTTTGAGGCTACTTTTCCGTCACATCCTGTCCAATTTGCAATTCCAAATAAGCATCGATAAAATTATCAATTTTACCATCCAGCACTCCAGCCGCATCGGTCTCTTCGTATTTTGTTCGCGTATCTTTTACTAATTGATAAGGTTGCAACACATAATTTCTAATCTGCTGCCCCCATTTCGCCGATTCTCCCGCCCGCAACTTATTAATTGACTCCGCGTGCTGCTCTTGCTGCAATTGCAGCAATTTGCCTCGCAAAATTTCCATCGCTTTTTCGCGATTTTGCAACTGCGACCTTTCATTCTGAATCGCTACCACTGTATTAGTTGGCAAATGCGTAATTCTCACCGCCGAATTAGTCGTGTTCACAGACTGTCCGCCATGGCCCCCAGCGTGATAAGTGTCAACGCGCAAATCTTTCTCGTCAATCTGGATACTGTTATCATTTTTTACTAACGGTAGAATTTCTACTAAAGCAAACGAGGTTTGCCGCAAATTGTCCGCGTTAAACGGCGACAATCTCACCAAACGATGCACTCCGTGCTCTGATTTCAACAAGCCATATGCGTTCACGCCCGCCACCTCATATACTGCTGTCTTGATGCCAGCTTCTTCTCCAGCCGAACGCTCCAAGCAAGTCGGTTTCATGTCTTTTTTCTCAAAAAATCTCAAATACATTCGCTCCAACATTCCCGCCCAGTCCATCGCCTCCGTCCCGCCCACTCCGGATGTTATTCGGATAATCGCGTCACCCGCGTCATATGGACCAGTAAATTTCAAAGCTTTCTTCAGCTCAGCAAAAGTATTTTGCAATAAAACCACCTGACGGCCCAATTCTTCCGCCAACTCCTCATCTTGCAAGGCTAGTAGCTCATGCAAATCTGTAATTTGCGTCCGCAACAACACCCAAGGACTCGTCTCGGACTCAATCTTTGCTAATTCTGCATGCACTTCGCGCGCATGTTCTGGGTTCGTCCACAACTCCGGCTCATTGGTCTGAGACTCCAACAATTTCAAGCGTTCCAATTTAGCCAGAATATCCAGCTTATTCCAAGCTTCTTCAAAATCCTGCTGCAAATTTTCTAGTTGTTTCGACAATTCCTGCATATCTGTATATTATATCATGATCTCACCTGGCCCTCTTTGAAGTTAATTTCTCGCCCATTATTACGTTTATGTTATAATCAAATTATGATCTTGTTTGACCATGTCTCAAAACTTTATCCAGGCGACAGCAAGCCCGCTCTCGACCAAGTTTCTTTGCACATCGCCCCGAATGAATTTGTTTTTCTGGTAGGAAAATCCGGCGCCGGCAAGTCTACTCTTATTAAAATGATCACTAAAGAAGAGATTCCCGATGGCGGGAAAATTATTATTGGCGGCATCGATCTTGACCACGTCAAAAAACGCTACATCCCCCACTACCGTCGTCGCCTCGGCGTAGTCTTCCAAGATTATAAACTTTTGCCCAACCGCACCACTTACGAAAATGTCGCCTTCGCGTTAGAAATCGCCGGCATGAGCAACAAAGAAATTGGTCGCACCGTACCAAAAGTCCTCGACCTAGTCGGGCTAGCTGATAAAGCTCACAAATTTCCGCGTAACCTAAGTGGTGGGGAACAACAACGCGTTTCCATTGCCCGCAGCGTCGCCAGACAACCCAAAATCCTCATTGCCGATGAGCCCACTGGTAATCTGGACAAACTCACTCGTCGCGAAATCATCGAGCTACTTCAAAAAATCAACGACTACGGCACCACTCTACTTGTCACCACCCACGATGAGTCCATCGTAAATGATTTGCAAAAACGCGTCATTACGCTCAAAGGTGGACGTATCGTTAGCGACCAAAAACAAGGTGGCACCTATCGTCTCGACAAAGAAACCTTCGTCCCACCCACCAAGCTCGCTACATCTCCTAAAATTATTCGTTCCGCTCCTCGCAACAACCCTACTCAGCTCAAGAGAAAGGTAATTTAATGGCCAACAAAAAATTCTCTAAATTCGAAATTCGTAAATCGCGCAACAGTCTTCGCACTATGACCAAAAATAGCAACCGGCACAGATTGCGCGCCATACGTCGCATCATTAAATATGGTATGCTCAGTTTCTTCCGCAACATTTGGCTCTCAGTTGCCGCCACTTTAGTAATGACTATCACTCTTATTATCCTCTTTGTCACCGTCATCGCTAGCGTCATTCTTACCAATACGGCCGACGCTATGCGCTCAAAAATCGACATCACTATCTTTTTCAAACCTGAGACCAGTGAACGCGTTTTATCAGATATGACCAATATCATCAAAGAAAACCCTAATATCAAGAGCATTCAAACCGCCACCGCCAAAACCGAATATCAACGCTTCCTTAAGGAAAATTCCGACGACCCCAATCTATTACAGGCTATTAAGACTGACTCAGAACTAGAAACCATCATGCTTGAATCCATGCAAGCCACCATGCGTATCAAAGTTTACGATCCAGAAAAAATCAATGAGATCAAAACTCTTGTTAAAACCAACTCTACTTTCTCTAAAGCAATTGATAACACCAAGCCGGCTACCTATGATGTTAATAGCACTGAAATTTCTACCGTCACCTCTTGGGCCAATATCGCCAAAAATGGCGGCCTAGTCATTGGCGCGGTCTTCCTCGTAATTTCAATCCTGGTCATTTTCAATACCGTGCGCATGGCAATTTTCAGTCGCCGTGAAGAAATTTACATGATGAAGCTGGTCGGCGCCGACAACAGCTTTATCCGTGGGCCATTCTTAGTTGAAGCTCAAATGTGCGGTGTTATTTCTGGTATCTTCGCCTCTGCAATTGGTTTTCATGGCTTTAGACTCTTGGCCCCAAAGTTCGACGCCTACGGCATTGATATCTCTTCCATTTCAAAAGCTCTTTTCTCTTACCGTCTCATTTTCGTTTTTCTTATCGCTATTACCATTGGCATGCTTATCGGCACCATCTCTGCCCGTCTCGCCCTGCGTAAACATCTTCGCTAAACAAGCTTAAGCTATTTCCTTTACTTTTATGCTGAAACCATCTATTATATAGTTATGCCTAAATTCCGCTCCCTAGCCATCTTCTCTATTATTACCGTTTTGTTATTCTCCGTAGTTTTTAATAGTTTTTCGACCGTCTCTGCAGCAGAATGTAAAAGTGTCGCCTGCAAAAATGCCGAAGCCGCCGAAGCCGCCGCTCGCGCTAAAGCTTACGCCGCCGCCAGCGCCGCTCAAACTCTTGAAGGCGAAGTTGAACGGCTCAACGCTGAAGTGGAAGCGCTAGAAGCCAGCATCCTCGCCCTAGAAGCAAAAATTAAAGATTTAGAAACTCAAATCTCCAAGAATAAACTCAAACTCCGCACTCAGCAATCTGTCCTTGCCAGCCTCTTAGTTGATTTGCACTTTAGTGGCAATCCAGACACTATTATGATTTTGGCCGGAAGCAGCTCCATCAGCGACTACGCCGAACGTCAATCCCGCGTCGACACAGTCAAAAACCAAATTACTATTTCCACCCAAGCCGTCAAAAAACTCAAGCAGCAACTCGAAGAACAAAAAGCTGAGGTTGATACTAGCCTAATCAACCAAAAAGTCCAACAAGAATCCGCCAATGAAAAAGTTAACGAAAAAAATGCTCTCATCGCCCAATATCGTAATAATGCCGCTGCCTACGCTAAAGACGCGGAAGAGGCTCGTCAAAGAAAGCTCAGATTAATGGAAAACGCCACGGCCAGCATCACTGGTTCCAGCTCCCGTATCTGGACCCGCGCTAATGGCAGCGTGCCTAATGATTATTATCTCAGTGGCGAATGTACTTACAGTTTTGGCCTCAGCGCCTATTACAACATCTGGATGGGGCGCTACGGAGTCAAATGTCAATGCACGGACTACGCCGGTTGGAAAGTCCACAGATACACCGGCAGGCACCCTCGTGCCTTCGGTATCACCGGCAACGCCTGGCAATGGGCGCACACCGCCAGCGGAGCTCGCGTCGACAATATCCCCGCCAGAAACACTGTCGCCGTTCAGCCAGCTACTGGCAGCAATCCATGGGGGCACGTCATGTGGGTAGAAGAAGTTTACGGCGATGGTACCATCCTCGTCTCCGAATACAACGCCATTCCTTTCAGCTATTCCAACGCACTCATTCGCGTCAGCGGCGGTCTCAATTTTATTCACTTTGACTAAAATCCATCCAACATAAGCGCAAAAATGCTATACTAAATAAATGAGTTCAAACAAAATTTCAAACAAAAAACAGTGGCACGCTAAAACCATCAATCTTGGCACCACAATTATTGTTAGCTTCATTACTTTAGTCATCGGTCTGTCAGCTGGGCTCAACTGGATCAATATCTCTAACTCCGTTCTACCATATTTTGGCCTAACAAAAAACACGCAGAATAATTGGCATGAGCTTGACCCGATTATTAGTCGCATTAAAGACAGTTATGATGGCGACATCGACTCTTCTGCTCTTATAGAAGGAGCCAAAAAGGGCATTACCGCTGCCCTAAACGACGAATACACCGTTTACATGGATAAGGCTGAGACCTCTGACTTTCAGAAATCCCTTCACGGCGACATTGGCGCGGGTATCGGCGTAGAAATCGGCCTGCGAGAAAATTATGTCCGAGTCTTACGCACTCTGCCAGATAACCCAGCCCGCAAAGCCGGCGTTTTAGCAGGAGACATCGTTTACAAAATCAACGACGAAGAAGTCTATAACCTCTCCGCCGAAGCTATTGCCCAAAAAATCCGTGGTGAAGCTGGCACAAGCGTGACCGTCACGTTCGTGCGCGACGGCAAAGAACAGGCCTTCACTATGACCAGAGAAAAAATCAACAACATTTCCGCCATCCTCGAATACTCCGACGACACAGCCATCATCACCATTTCCCGCTTCGACAGCGACACTGGTGCGCTCGTACAAAAATACGCTCAAGAATTTACCGCAAAGGGCGTCAAAAAAGTTATCTTAGACCTTCGTGGTAATGGCGGTGGCTATGTTAGCGCAGCTCAAGATCTACTTTCTTTATGGCTCGACAGCGAACCAATTCTGGTTCAAAAATCCAAACATTTCGGAGAAGACACCGCTAGTTCAAAACACGGTCAGGCCATTTTGGCTAATACCAAAACCATCGTGCTCGTCAACGGGGCTACTGCCAGCGCCTCCGAAATGGTTGCAGGCGCCTTACAAGACTACGAAAAAGCCACCGTCATCGGCGAAAAGACCTTCGGCAAAGGCGTGGTCCAAACTATGTTCAATTTGGATTCTGGCGCTATGCTCAAAATCACTACCGCTCACTGGTATACACCAAAAGGCAAGTCCATCCACAAAAAAGGCATCAAACCTGATCAGATCGTCCATCGTTCTTTCGAGGATATCAACGCCAATCATGATCCTCAACTTGACGCTGCTTTAAAGCAATAAACTTTTCCCCCTAAATATGCTAAACTAATTCTATGGAACCAATTCAAGTTTTTTCAACCAACACCTGCCCATATTGCCATGCGCTTATGGACTGGCTAGACGAGCAAAAAATCCCTTATGAAGTAATCGACGCCAATATGGTGCCAGGGATTAATACCGTACCAGTATCACTGGTTAATGGCCAAAAAATTGTCGGCTTCGACCGCCCAGCCATCCTAAAAGCTTTGCAAGATGTCAAAAAAGACTAAGCCAGCTTTAATCTTTATTCATGGCTTTCGCGGCAGCCCGTTAGGATTGGAAGCTCTCACTAAACATTTTTCTGATTACCAAATTTTCACACCCGATATCCCGCCTTTCGGGCACTCAAAACCACTCACGTCCTACACGCCTCAAACTTATGCTGATTTTATCGCCAATTTTATCAAGCAACATCGGCTAGCCCAACCCATTTTAATTGGGCATTCCATGGGCTCCACCATAGCCGCCGCCACCGCCGATAAATATCCCGAGCTATTAAATTCCAAAATCATCTTTTTATCGCCCATTTCAAACAAACCACCGCGTCTCTTCGCCTCGCTCGAACCATTAGTCACCGCTCTGCCTAACCGCCTAGTTGGCTTTATTTCGACTCTCTATCTTTTCATCCCTCACAACCGTCAGCTTTTTCGTCAAACCTTACAGACTACCTACCAGTGTTCTAAACATTATACCAACAAGGCCGACGTCCGCCGCGCCACTAATTTCGCTTCTCATTACAGCATCGCGGACTTCCATTTTTCTAAGCAGGCTCTCTTTATCACCGGAGCGAAAGACCGTCTGATATCGCAGAAAGCTACTGTCCAATTAGCCAAAAAACTACAAGCCACCACCAAATTTATCCCCCAGACCGGGCATCTCATCAATTATGAAGATCCCCACAAAATCGCCGAGCTAATCAAGCCTTTTCTTGAAGCTTAATTTCAATTGCTTTTTGGTAAATTTCTTCAAAGCGTTGCAAAGTATGACCAAGATCATGCTTTTTAGCAATTTCTAGGCTCTTTTCGCTGTATTTTTCGCGCGTTCCCTGATCGCTCAAAATTTTTACCATGCTCTTCGCCAAAGCATCCACGTCGCCAGACTTGCATAAGTAGCCATTTTTGCGATTCTGGCACACTTCACCTACCGCCCCAGCATCCACCGCTACTAATGGCAACCCCGTAGCAGCCGCTTCAATCAACACAATGCCCTGAGTCTCAGTCTCGCTCGCCGTCACAAACAAAGATCCCACCTTGTAAATTTCCAGCAGCTCTGGCGGCATAATTTTACCCAAAAATAACACCGAATTTTCAATTTTCAAATCTTTCGCCAGCTCCATCAAATTAGCCTTGTCCGTACCATCGCCTACTATCACCAACTTTGCTTCTGGCGACTTTTTTAGCACCTGACTAAAGGCTTTTACTACCTTACTAATGCTTTTTTCTGGATCTACTCTGCCTACATAGAGCGCAATTGGTATTTTCTCTGGCAGATGATACTTTTGATAAATTTCTCGCGGAGCTTTCCCAGGCTTGAACTTTGTCAAATCGACCCCATTGGACAGCGCCTCTACTGGCACCTTAAAATGTTTGCGATTTTTTGGAATTAAATCACCAATTGCCATCTCAGTAGGCATGGTTGCATATTCGCTATTTTTCAAAAAACTCGCCATATAAGTCCTCAGTACTGCGTCCATCGGTCGCTTAACTGGCTTCAAAAGCTTAAACTGTCCAGTAATGTTATCCGGATAAGCATGCCCAGTAGAAACAAGCGGAACTTTATAGCGTCGCGCATAAAACACCGCCGCAAGCGCCACTGTCTCGGCCGTTTGATTATGTATAACTTCAGGCTTAAACCGTTTCAAAGCCCTTTTGAGCTCCGGGTAAGGATAGAGCGAAGTCCAAATGCCGTGGCGATACGCCAATCTCGGAAGCGGCAAGCCAAACAACTCTCTTTTGTCTGGCACCGTATTAATTTGATCGGGATAAAAAGGGAATCGCACCGAACGCAAATAAACAGTCGTTACCCCAGTTTCTGGATCTTTTTCGCGATGCGCTTTACCAGAGAAACTCGGACAAATCACCATCACTTCATGCCCCTGTTTTGCCAAACCATTAGCTAAATTGTGCGCAAACACCGCTACGCCATTAATCATTGGATAGTAGATGTCAGAAGTAATTGCTATTTTCATGTTAAAATTAATTATATCATGAAGAAGAGTTCCTCGGCCAAACACCACGCCAAACCCAACGTTGCAGTCAATCGCCGCGCTACTTTTGATTATCACCTCGAGGAACAAATTACCGTCGGCATGGTCCTTTCAGGGGATGCCGTACGTTCTATCCGCGACCATCACGTCCAGCTCAAAGGCTCTTTCGTCATCATCCGAAACGGCGAACTATTTTTGTCAAACCTCACCCTGGGCGCCGAGACCGTCGCCAACATCAAACTTCTTGCCACCAAAAAACAAATCAACAGCCTTGAACGCGCCAAAGTTGCCGGCATGAGTATCGTGCCAGTCAAACTTTTTGGTGATAGCCGATATATTAAACTCGCCATCGCGCTGGGGCGCGGCAAAAAGAAATACGATAAACGCCTCACTATCAAACACCGTGACCTTGACCGAGGGCGAGGCTAATGCGGCTTTTTTCCTGGAATGTCAATGGACTACGTGCCGTAATTCGTAAAGGCGCACTAGAAGAGTTCATCAAAACTCAAAATCCCGACATTATTTGCCTCCAAGAGACCAAAGCTAAACCCGATCAAGCCGAAATTGACCTACCTGAATACACTGAAATTTGGCATTCTGCCAAACGCCCCGGCTATTCAGGCACCGCCATCTTCACCAAAACTCCACCCCTCTCTACTTTTGATAACTTTCAAAACCCTGCCCCATTCCAAGAACACTCCGATCAATACGGCGATCCGCTCCTCGAGGGTCGCGTCCAAACCGCCGAATTTCCAAATTTTTTCCTAGTTAACGTTTATACCCCCAATAGCAAACCAGATCTTTCTCGCCTCAATCTTCGCCATCAAATCTGGGACCCAGCTTTTCTAGCCCACCTCAAACAGCTCGAGCAACAAAAACCAGTTGTAGTCTGCGGCGACTTTAATGCTGCTCACACCGAAATCGATCTCGCTCGCCCCAAGACCAATCACAGAAGCGCCGGATTCACCGATCAAGAGCGCGAGGGTATCGACAATCTTATCCAAGCCGGTTTCATCGATACTTTTCGCTACCTTCATCCAAATACGCAACGCTACACTTGGTGGTCGCACTGGGGCAATGCCCGTGCCAACAACGTTGGCTGGCGCATCGATTACTTTTTCGTTTCAAGATCACTACTTCAAAATCTCAAAGCCGCCGAAATCCACGAATCCATCACCGGCTCCGACCATTGTCCGGTTTCAATCGAACTGGAGTTTTAATGCCGTCCTCCCCAGAATACCTACAAAAATTTGATCAACCTGTTTTCACAGAATTATTTTGGAATTTTCCCGAACAGAAAACCGGCCAAATCAGCGTCATCGGCGGACATAGCCAACATTTTGCCAGCATCGTCAAAATTTCCGAACAACTCAAACAATTTCCCTTCAAAACTATCCAAACCGTTCTGCCAGACTCACTTAAAAACCACCTACCGCCGCTACCAAACTTTCACTTCACCCCCTCCACTGATTCTGGTTCTTTTGCTAATTCAAAAGAATTAATCAAAATCGCACAAAATACTGATTTCGCTTTTTTTGCCGGTCATTTTTCCAAAAACTCCGCCACCACTTTGGCCATCATTGACTCCATCGTCGCCCGCACAGACAAACCGACTTTTCTAGTCGGAGATACCGTCGACCTTATCACCGGCGACGCCGAAACTATTACCACCCAGCCCCTTATTATGCTTGCCACTACCGTTCAGCTGCAAAAACTTTTTCGAGCTCTTTACTACCCTAAAATGCTACTCCTTAGCATGCCTCTTCTAACCGTCGCCGAAGTACTGCATAAATTCACACTCAGCTACCCACTTACCATCATCACTTTTACTAACGAACATCTGCTCGTCGCCCATCACGGCAAAATCGCCGTCACAGACATCAAAAACACCCCCTACACTCCACTCTCGCTCTGGCAAGGTCAACTCGCCTGCCAAATAGTAGCCGCTAATTTTTGGAACCCCAACAATACCTTCAAAGCTACCACAGCCGCCTTGTTCAAAACGAATTAAAATCACTCCTCAAAACAAATTAAAAAGCCCCTTTGCAGGGACTTTTACATTACAGCGTTTTATCCTGGGTTCTGCGATCTACTTTGACAAACCACAAAATCACCGCTACAATCACGGCAACAAAGATTACCGCCATCTTGATACGATAATCCCAGCCCGCTGAAAACAGCAAGCGTACAATACACGCCCCGATACCAAATAAATACAGATATCTTCTAGCCAGCACTACCAAAAGCGCCAAATCAGCGTTTTTCTCGTACAAATAATTATAAACAAGTAGTTCAACGCCAAAGCCTACTACCGATGACACGCCCAGCACCAACAGGCCAAAATTCGTATCTAAGTGCACGATAATAAACAGCAAGACCGATAATCCCAGAAAAATATCCGAAAATTGATCAATCCTTACCGCATACGTTCGCCACCATCGCTTTTTGCCATCTTGCGGATAGCGCCAGCGCCGAGCAGCCATACCATCAAAAGCATCGCATAGCTCACCCAAGCTGAATAAAATTAAAACCAATCCAGCATCGGTTGCTCTTACCCAAGTTAAAACTAATATGGCTACCGCAAAGATCACTTCCATGGTAGTCAATGCATCGGCTATGTAATATTTTTTCATAATCCCCACCTCCTCGTGCCGAATATTTACATTATAACACACTTCAGCACTAAAGTCAATCATTACATTAAGGCTCAACGCCTTTGCAGCAAAATAAGTAGAAACTTAGGGCTAACATCACTTAAAACAAGCCTACCTACAGAGTATCTATCCAGTCTTACTCTCCAACCCTCTGGCCTCCCTTAGCAGGACTTGTTCATTGCTATTTTTA
>CAMBYK010000003.1 GCA_945872155.1 uncultured Candidatus Saccharibacteria bacterium | reverse complement strand
AGTTTGAGCTTCGGCAGCGGCGGCATCCTCCCCCAGGACGACTACCTCAAGGGCGACGGATTTTCTGCTCGCTGTGTAGCTAAGAAGCAGCCACCGGCTGCGCCAACTTTTGGTGGTATTACCACTATGCAACAGATGACGCCGGCGATTTGTGGAGCTGAGACTACTCCATATGCTTATCAAAATGGCGAGTCGCATAACGGTGATTACTCTAACATTGTTTCCGCGACGACACAGACTCACACCAGTGACAAGAATAAAATTCCAGAGAGGACTTTGACCGACACTAGGGACGGGATGACTTACAAGGTGCGTAAGTTAGCGGATGGGAATTGTTGGATGGTGCAAGAGTTGCGCCTAGGAACTATTAGTGCGAACCCGATGCAAGTTATGGGGCTTGATTCTGATGACACAGATTTACCGGACGGTGAAGTCTTTAATTTGCCGGCTGTGCATCCGTCTGGCGAGGATGGGACTGGAACTGCGGCACCGTCTTGCGATACTCCTGAAGGAGACTGTACTGCATACGTAAAATTACTGGAGCCCGCAACAGGATATGACAAAGCGTTCCTATATAATTATTATGCGGCGACGGCGCATGGGCATTTGACAACTGAATATGCTGAGGCCAACAAATCCATTTGCCCGAAAGGTTGGACTTTGCCGGTTGATAATCATGCAAGTCCTCCCAATAGGATAGGGTACGGTAATTTGTTCGGTAATTATGGTGCTAACGGCAGCGGGGACGTTGGTGGTTTGCAATCGATTATATTGAATCAAGAAAGTCCTTTTGGTATGAATGTTTTGGGGGGCGGGTTTGGATTCTTGACGGCGACTGCTGTTAATCAAGTAGTGCTGACTTTTATGTCGCCGTTGGTGAATAATATGCCATCTATGATGAACAGAACGTATGATTTTGGCGTAGTCCGTTGTAGGGCCAAAACTGATTGAATATTGCAGAGAAGATGTTTTGCTCTGGTATAATTGAATTATGAAAATTTTATGGACTGATGGGAGTGCGGTGCCGAATCCGGGGCCGGGGGGATTTGCGGTGATTGAAGATGGCCAGCCGGTGCGGTTGGGCAGCGAGAGTTTTTCTACCAACATTCGTATGGAGGGACTGGCGATGATTGCGGCGATTGAATATGCTGGGGTAGAAGGTTGCGAAATTCATAGCGACTCACAGTTTTGGATTAATGTCGTGACGCAGTGGGCGCCTGGCTGGAAGGCTAATGGCTGGAAGAAAAAGAAGGGGGAAATAATGAACTTAGATATCGTACAAAAATTATACAGTCTTTATCAGCAGTATCCGGTTAAGTTGATTTGGGTGCGGGGGCACGTGGGGATTGAGATGAATGAGCTGGCGGACCAGTGGGCTAATAAGGCGCGAGAAGGAGCGAAAATATGAAAAAAGTTGTAGTAAAATGTAAACTGAAAAATAAGGAAGAGTTTGAACAAAAATTGGCGGATATTGAACTAAATTTTAGTGCGGTTTATTGGCAGCATGATAGGGTGTTTGTACCCAGAAATTATAAACGCGGAATGAATTTGCCACGGATGATTATGCGCACAGAGATGAAGGCGGTGGACAAGCCGGCGCGTTATGAGTTGATTTTGAAGCGCCATATAGAAGATAGCGACGTTGAAATAGAGCATCGCACAGTGGTGAAAGATTATGCTGAGGCGGCAAATATCGTGCATCAATTGGGGTTTGAGCAAAAAATAGAGGTGTCGAAGCGTCGTCAGGGGTTGGAGATGGGGGAAGGGGTGATGATTTATCTGGACAAAGTCGATAATGTGCCGGGATATTTTGCCAAGATTGAAGTGATTTTGGGCGAGAAGGATAGCGTGGCCGAAGCAGCAGATGACCTACACCGCACTTTGATGGTGCTGGGGCAGAAAGATTGGGTGGAAGAGGCATATTTTGAACAAATCGGCCAAAATTAGTCAAAATAGAGTAAAATAAAAGCATAAAAGCGAGGTAAAAATGGAAAAATTCGATGTTTTCTTGTGGGCAAATGAGGTAGACGAGATTAAAAATAACGTATCGGTAGAACTATTTTTGTTTAACAAAAATTATACACCTTATAAGGTGCGACATTCCGATGCATTGACGGCCAATGTGAAGGCGATGTTCATGAGTGAAGCGGTGCAATACATCATCAAAGAGGCGGATAAGGGGTTGGAATGCCGTGAATATGAACGCCCAGATGGCGATGATAAAGTAATTTATCGCACTGATTTGGAAAAGGTGGGGCGAGCTGAAACTCTGTTGCATTTGATTGAAAACGAATACAAGGATATTGATTATTTTACCGATAACGAGTATGAATTTAAGAAAATTAAGGGGATTATCGCGAAATTTACCTATCTTGGGGGCGAGGCGGGGATGAAAACCTTTTACATTGCAAAGGGGATTGCGGCCTCTTCTGCCCTGAAAGGTGCGACTTCTTGGGAGTTAAACGGCGAAAGCTTTGAGCCGTTTAGTGCTGAGGTGGCGATTAAGATGCCAGCAGACAATCAGGTGGCAATTATTGAAAAGAACGTGGTGATTTTTAATCAGTCGAAATTTGAATCGCTGTTCCAGTATGATTACAAGACCCAGGCCATTGCCGAGGCTAAGGCTAAGGAACTCACCGAAAAGTATAAATTATCTTTGGTGGAGGGGCTGACCTTAGATGCTTTATTGCAGGACCGCAAACTGTTAGTGAAAAAGCTGGAAGCGATGGATATTGCTGAAGAAATGTCGCAAGAACAATTGATAGATTATGCGGATGAGATGCAGCTGGACTTGATGACGGACGATGATAAATCTATTATCATCATGGATGATAAGGATTTAACGATGTTTGTAAATCTGTTGAGCGAAGATTATTACGTGTCGCCAGTGAATGGCAGACGATATGAGATTAAGTCCAAGAAACTGCTAGGTGAGCCGGACGGCGAACCGCCAAGGGGGTAGGGAAGAAAAGAAGCGGCCCTAAAGGGGCCGTTTTTTGATGTCTTAAGAAGTAATATCTTTATTTTATCATAAGTGGTTTATAAAGTCAAGTATTGGTAGAAAATAATTTTGATAAAAAGCAAGAGGGGAAAGAAGGCGATTTTGGTTGAGTCGGCCGGTGAGCTTTGTTCGGTTTTAATATAATGTTTTGTGTTTTTTGGCAAATGATGGTAGGGAAGGCAGGGTTTTGCGGGGCTTTAACAGATGCGAGGGGCGGATGGTCAAGAAAAATAAACGATAGTTTTGCACAGGCTTGTGTAAAACTTATCTCTGTTATAGTATTTGCTTTTCCACGATTATGTGAGGAAAGAATAGAAATTGTGGCAAAATAGTATTGCTTTTATTTTGGGCAGGCTATAAACTAAGGTCAGTGGCAAAAATAAAACAAAAACCACAGAAAAAGAGCAAAAGTTAAGAGAAAGCAAAATGCACAAAGTCAAAGGCGAGACAAGAGAGAACTACGAAGTCATTAGATTGACTAAGAACCAATAGCTTTTTGCACGCACATTAACAAAGTTTGAGATTGACCAACTAGGAGTTTCGGTGCGCGTTTAGGATACGCGTTATCAAAACCATGGGTACCTCGAAAAAACACCTCCCAATTAACTCTAATTGAACACACACAATAAACTCTCAACGAGTCATGACATACGATGGGCTGCAGGCCTTTCAATCGTGGCTATTTATTTGTGTAATAAAACAAAAAACAAACAAAAACAAACACGCTGAAGTTTCTAGTTGGGCGATCTCAAACGGATGTATAATAGAAGGATGAATGAACTTCATCAACCAGTATTACTATCTGAAGTCTTGACTGGGCTGGCGCCGAAGGCAGGAGAATCATATCTTGATTTGACGGCTGGATACGCTGGGCACGCGAGTCGGATTTTGGAGGCAACACAGAATTATAAAGAGTCGGTCTTGGTGGACCGGGATGATTTTGCGATAGATTATTTACGCGGGAAGTACCAAGGTGAACCCGTAAAGATTGTAAAGTCGGATTTTTATAGTGCAGTGCTGCAATTTATCGAGTACGGAATGACTTTTGATATGATATTGGCGGATTTTGGAGTTTCTTCTCCGCAATTGGACCGAGGCGAACGGGGGTTTTCTTTTACGAAAGAAGGACCGCTGGACATGCGAATGGATCAGGAGCAGGATTTGACGGCGGAACGTATTGTAAATAAGTGGAGTGAACGTGACTTGGTGGAGATTTTGGTAAAATATGGCGAAGAAAAACCTGGGCTGGCGCATAAAATTGCACGCAAAATCGTGCATGGACGGCCGTGGCAGAGCACTAAACAGCTAGCAGACGGAATTGCTGGTGGGATGGGATATCGCAAGACTCATCCAGCGACTAAGACTTTTCAAGCGATTAGAATCGCCGTGAACGATGAGCTGGGAGAAATCGCGCAGACGCTGCCGTTAATCGCAAAATTGTTGAAGAAAGACGGAAGGCTAGGAATTATCACTTTTCACAGCCTGGAGGATAGACTGGTGAAGCAGTATATGAAAGAAGCAAGTGGCTGGGGTGAAGAATCGGAAATGGAAATTATCAACAAAAAACCAATTATTGCGGGGCCTTCTGAATTAGGTATCAATCCGAGGGCACGTAGCGCAAAACTAAGACTGGCGCGCAAGCGTTAGCTACCTGTTCTCATTGATAAAATAAAAACAAAAAAAGGAGGCTATATGCCAAAACAAATCGTAGTTGCGAACAAATCACGCGCACAAAAAATCAAAGTAAACTTCAAGTAAATTTTACCTACAGAGGCCGTTTTTGATCGGCGGACTTTTTAGGACCTATTAGAGTAGGGAAAAGTGTTAGAAAAATGACTTTCCTGCGAGTGTCGGAGCATGGTTTTTCATGCTCCGAGTCGCAGACTAAAAAATAAACAGCGAGAAAAATAAAAAAATGAGAAACGAAAATTGGACGTCACGACGCGGGCAAGCACAGAGTTGGAACCGCAATCGTAATACGGTGCGACATGTACCGAAGACTCTGGGAGTTTTATCTCAGTTGGCAATTTTGGGAGTGTTGGTTTTGATCGTGGGGCTGATTTACGTAACTCAAGGAACGAGAGCGACTAGCTATGACTATGAGCTTTCGGAAATCGATGCTAAAATTAGCGAGTTAGAGGCCAAAAAAGACGATTTGGCGCTAGAAAAAGCTCGACTTACTTCTATTGCCAGTGCTGAAAACAGCAAAGTGGCGGTGTCGATGGAAAATGCAACGCCGGCAGGCTATGCAGAATAGAGTATAATGGTTCTATGAAGCATCGCTTTAAAGCTTTGAAATTATTAGTAATTGTAGCCGTAGCCGTGATAGGAATACGGTTATTTTTGATTCAGATAATAGAGCATGACGCTTGGGTGAAGGCAGCCTCGAAACAACAGGTGATGCGCGATATGATTGTAGCGGAACGAGGCGAGATTTATATGATGGATGATGATGAACCGACGCCGGTGGTAATGAATGCGACGGTGTGGACGGTTCTAGTGGACCCGATGGAGGCGAACCCGAAGAAGACGGAAAAACTCTTGGACGAGGTGATAAAACCGAAATTGTTAGCATCTTGGGAAAAGGTGTTTGAGGATCGCACGAGGCGATATTTTGTGGTGGCTAAAAACGTAATGCGAAAAGAGGCGGAGACAATTAAAAAGGCCAATTTAAAGGGCGTATGGATGCAAGAGGGAACGAAACGAGTTTATCCGGAAGGGGAGATGGGCTCTAGATTATTGGGGTTTGTGAATGCGGATGGCACTGGGCAGTATGGGGTGGAGGGGGCATTTGACAAAGATTTGAAAGGCAAGAATGGATTACTAAAAACGGTGAAGGACGTAAATAATATCCCTTTGACGATTGGAAAAGAGAATGTGCGAGTACCAGCGCAAGATGGCAAAAAAATAGTGCTGTCAATTGATAGAAACATCCAGCGAAACACGGAAAAAATTTTAGCAGAAAGCATCAAGGCATCTAGAGGAGATAAGGCAAGTGCAATTGTGATGAATCCGCGTAATGGGCAGATTTTAGCAATGGCTGATTTGCCGAATTACCAACCAGAAAATTATGGCAATGTGAAGGGGATGGAAGATTATCAAAATAATGTGTTGGTGGATGCTTATGAGCCGGCCAGTATTTTAAAGGCTTTTACTTTTGCAGCAGCAATTGATACCGGCGCAATGAAGCCAGACAGCGTGTATGAGAATACTGGTAAAGTTTATATAGAGGGTTGGCCGATTGAGAATGCCTACAAGGGGCAGATTGGGACAGTGTCGATGCAAACGGCGTTGGATTTTTCTTTGAACACGGGGAGCATTCAGGCGCTGAGGTGGCTAAGTGGTAGCTCGACTGATATTACGGCTCGGGGGAGACAGAAGTTATATGAATACTATCACGATAAGTTTGGTCTAGGGCAGAGAACT
This sequence comes from uncultured Candidatus Saccharibacteria bacterium, assembly GCA_945872155.1. GTDB lineage: Bacteria > Patescibacteriota > Saccharimonadia > Saccharimonadales > Saccharimonadaceae > Nanosyncoccus. The sequence goes on along the minus strand of CAMBYK010000003.1, from coordinate 29,825 downwards.
GGAGTAGAGCTAGCAGAATCGGCAGGCATGTTGGTGGGTCCGAATACGGGAGACGGGCGCAATGCGCGTTATGCTAATATGACTTTTGGTCAAAACTTGAATGTGACGATGGTGCAGGTGGCGGCTGCCTTTTCATCTTTGGTGAATGGCGGACATTATTATACGCCGACAGTGGTGGCCGGAGAGGTGAAAGATGAGGTAGGCTTTGTGAAAGCTAAGCCTAGGAAATCGGTACGCACGGTAGTGAATGAAAGCACGAGCTCGACGATGCGAGAGATGTTATACGGGGTGCGCAAAATGGCAAGGCTGCGCGGAACTGATCGACCAGGGTATTATGTGGGTGGTAAAACTGGTACGGCACAGGTGATTCGGGATGGGAAATACATTATGGAGGAGACGATCGCAAGCTATGCGGGTTTTGGTGGAATAGAAGACGAGTTGCCAGAATACGTAATTATGGTTAGAATACTAGGAGATGGTCGACAAATGTCTGGAGAGGCAGATGCGTTGCCAATTTTTAATCAGATTAATAACTATATGTTGGATTATCTAAAAATAAAACCGAAGGAAACACTATGAATATAAAAGATGAGCTATTTTTTGGGTTGATTTTGGCACTGGGAGCTTTCTTGATGGCGACTTTTTTGACGCCATTTTACACGCATGTGGCTTATAAATACAAGTTTTGGAAGAAGCAGAAACAAACTACGGCTCAAGGCGATAGCTTGCCGATTATGACTAAATTGCACGCGCATAAATTTAAGCGTGTATTCCCGACAATGGCTGGTGTAGTGGGCGTAGCCACGGTATTTTTAGTGACTTGGATTTCTAACTTAGATCGCGCTCAGACTTGGCTACCGCTGGCTGGTTTTATGATCGGTGGGGCTGTCGGCCTGATTGACGACGCTATAAACGTTTTCGGCAGTGGAAAGGGCGCGGCCGGGCTGCGGGCGCCGGTGAAGTTTGCTTTGATTACTTTGGTGGGGTTGGCGCTAGGCTGGTTTTTTGCCTTTAAGCTTGCTTGGACGGGTATCCATGTGCCGTTTGTAGGTGATTTGGAATTGGGGGCTCTGGGGATGATGCTGCTGTTTGCTTTTGCGGTGGTGGCTACGAGTAATGCCGTGAACATTTCGGATGGATTGGATGGTTTGGCTGGTGGATTGATGATGGTAGCCTACGGGGCCTTTGGTGTGATTGCATTTTTCCGTGGCCAGTGGATGCTGGGAGGATTTTGTTTTACTACGATGGGGTGGTTGCTATCTTATATTTGGTTTAATATACCGCCAGCAAGGTTTATGATGGGCGATGTGGGCTCTTTTGCGTTAGGCTCAGGCCTGGGCGTAATTGCGATGATGACGAATGCGTTTTTCCTTTTGCCAGTGATTGGCGTTTTGTTGGTGGTGGAAGCTGGTTCTAGTCTGCTCCAGATGGTTTGGAAGCGAGTTTTTAAGAGAAAATTATTGATTTCGGCGCCAATTCATCATCATTTGGAAGCGAAGGGTTGGGGTGAGGCTAAAATTGTGATGAGGTTTTGGGTGATTGCGGGAATTTTTGCCATTATTGGGATATTTATGGCGGCCGCTGGCGGGATTATCTAGATGAGGAAACATAAAAGTGATCAGGTTTTGACGCTTTTGGTGCTTGGCTTGATGGTGGTGGGGCTGATTGCAATTTATGCAGTTGGTCCGATGCGTGCAAATTTATTAAACGTTACGTATGGCACGAACTATAGTAACGATATGTTTTTTTGGAACCAATTGAGAAGTGTCGGGATGGCGATTTTGGCATTTTGGGTGGGATTTAAGTTGCCGTATGTGTGGCTGAGAAAGCATAGCCAGAAAATTATGTTTTTAGGCATTTTACTATGTGTTTTGTTGGCGTTTTTGGCGGTGGCAGGCAGTGGGTTGGCAGATTGCCAGCTAGGCGGTTGCCGGTGGTACAATTTGGGGCCGATTGGTTTTCAGCCGGCAGAGCTAATGAAGTTTGGCCTAGTGCTGTATTTGGCGCAATTGGTGGCGGTGCGTAGGAAGGAAGGTAAAATCGAAACGAGAGAATTTTGGTTGCCTTTTGGTATTGTTTCAGCGGTGGCGCTATTTTTGGTGGTAATTTTGCAAAAAGATTTGGGTACAGGTGTGGCATTTTTGGCGATTATTTTGACTAGTTTGTTGATGAGTGGAGTTAGTATGAAAAAGTTTTGGCTGATTCTTTTGGTAGTGATTTTGGCTGGTGTGGGGGCGATTGCGTCGTCGGACCACAGGAAAATACGTGTGGCAGATTGGCTGGCGGGCAACTCTTATCATGTGCGAAATGCCGAAATGGCCATTGGTACAGGCGGGATGTTTGGTGTGGGGGTGGGAAATAGCGTGCAAGCGGCGGGCTATTTGCCAGAATCGATTAATGATTCAGTTTTTGCGGTGATCGGTGAAATGTTTGGATTTTTGGGGTTGCTATTAGTTTTGGGATGCTTTGTGATGTTGATGTTTAGATTACTGAAAATCTCCGAACATTTGCCGGATCAAGAAGAAAGGTTGGTGGTGGTGGGGATTTTTGCGTGGATATTAGCGCACGTGGTGGCTAATGTAGCGTCGATGATTAGTTTGATGCCGGTGACGGGAATTACTTTGCCGCTTCTGAGCTATGGTGGGACAAGCATGATGTTCGTGGCGGGGGCATTGGGGTTGGCTGGGCAATTATCGTGCTATACTAGTAGAGAGGTAAAAAATGAAAGTATTAGTAGTGGGCGGGGGCTCCGGGGGACATATTACTCCGGCCGTCGCCGTAGTGCGTGAATTATTAGAATTAAGACCACGAGCCAAAATGGAATTTTGGACTGATCGAAAGTATTATAAAAACGTTGTAAAAATCACAACAGAAATAGGGGTGAGTTGGGGGAGCGAAGACAAAAACGGCTCAATCAGGGCACCCTATATTAGGGTGCGCAAAATAGCAGCAGGGAAGTTTCGCCGTTATGCAGGGTGGAAATTAAAAGATTATTTTGAGAATTTTTCGATTACATTGAAAGATTTGATTTGGGGGAATATGGTGGGGTTGGCTGGTTTTTTGATTGGGCTAGTGCAGAGTTTTGCAAGGCTGGTCGATAAAGATAGCAGGCCAGACGTGATTTTCTTGAAGGGCGGTTTTGTGGGGTTGCCAGTGGGGCTGATGGCGAAAATTCTGAAAATCCCTTATGTAATTCATGAGTCGGATGCGGTGCCTGGGCTGGCGAATAGACTGCTGATGAAGCAAGCAAGAGTGGTGGCAATGGGCGTACCGTTTGATGAAGCTCCGGAAAATTGGCGTTATGTGGGGATTCCGGTGGCGGCGGAGTTCAAAAAGGTGAGCCAGACAAAGCAAAATAGCCTGAAAAAGACTTTTGGTTTTGATGTGGATAGGCCGCTGGTGATTGTGACTGGTGGTAGTCAAGGGTCAGAGCACCTGAATGAAACGATGCGAGAAATTTTGCCAGAGATGTTGAAGTTTGCCAGCGTAGGCTTAGTGGCAGGGCGAAAACATTATGAAGACATGATTGACCTGAAGAAATATGAGGATTGGGACAAGGCGAAATTAGTGTCAAATTTTAGGTTATGGAGCTTTAGCCCGGTTATGGATGAGGTGTTGGGGGCGGCGGATGTGGTAGTGAGTAGGGCTGGAGCAACTACGATTGCTGAACTAGCGGCGTTGAAAAAGGCGGTGGTGTTGGTACCATTTGAAAAGTTGCCTGGTGGCCATCAGGTGAAAAATGCGGAAAGATTGGAAAAATCTGGAGCGGCAAAAATGGTGGTAGATGAACGAATGGTGGCGCAGCCAGGAATTTTGTTGCAAGAAGTGCAGAAATTAGTGCGTAGCCCAAAACAACGGGAACAGATGGCGGAAAATTTGCATGAATTGGCACGGGCGCGGGCCGCGCAAGATTTGGCAGAGATTTTATTAGAGGTGGTAGCTCGTGCGTAGAGGAGGGAAGCGCGAAGATAGCGTGCGGCTAGGGCGGACGATTGTCGCGCAGAGGGAGCGAGCGGAGTCGGAATCGGAGCGGCTAAAAGAGCGTAAAAAACAAAAATGTCGTAAAATGCTGACTGGTACAGGAGTAGTTTGTTTGTTTTTGATTTTGGGAGCATTGATGCTTATCACCTGGAAAGAGGTGGTGATGCGGGAGCAGGAAGAAGTTGCGAAAGGGAACGAGTACCCGCCAACGGTGGAAATCGTTGACGAAAGTGCGGCAAGAAAAATTACGGCGCGGGTGAAGGATTTTGTAGGGAAAGCAGAGCGAGACTTTGCGGCGTTGGGGTATAAGGTAGAAAAGGCGATTGTCCCGGCAGATAAGACGCGAGAGGTGCATGTATATCTTAAAGATTCCGCGGTGTATTATAAGTTGAACTTGGATCGTGGTTCGGCCGAATCGGTGGAAGACGCGGTGCGAATGTTGCGCTATCTGGAGGAAAAGGGGCAAAAAGCGACAGCTTATATAGATGTGCGCGTGCCGAGAAAAGGGTATTATAAGTAATTTCGTTCTCTTTTGTTCGGTTTTTGTTCTTTGGGGTTGGGAGAGTGTTTTAAAAGGAACGAATGGGCCGGTTTTTGTGGGGTCAACAGATAGGGAAATGGTAGGGAACAATAAAATAGGGAAATGTCAAATCGAAAAATTTAGGGAGATTTGGCGGTTCAAAGGGCGTGAAATGTATATTTCACAACCAAGCTGTGGAAAAGTCAAACAAAGTTAGCTGGATTAAGTGGTGGAAAGGCTGCAGGCGGTATGTGGGATGTGGCAGTTGCGCCCTTGATTAGTTCTATTGGTGGAGTGACGGCCCCGGCCCCCGCCCTGTGTTATTCGTTTCGTGATAAACGTGACGAGGAGAATCGGTGTGCTTCCCCAGCCAAAAAGAGCTCATAGGTGATGAAGGTTATGAATCTTTAGCTAGCGGGTGGCGGGTGCCCTTTATGGCGTAAAATATGCATTGTGCGACATTAAACATTTATCAAAAAGACGGTTGTGTATGCGTGTTTGCCGAACGGTTTTGAATTTAGTTATGCTTATAGCTTAGTGTGGAGAGTTTTGTTTAGTGATTCCCTCGTTGATTTTTGTCCTGTTTTTTTGGCCGAATCTGTGTTTTTTTGAGATCGGCCGTTTTTTTAGCTTATTTTGAGTGCCTAATAGATAAGAGGTGCTCTGAATCGGCAGATTTATAGGGGTCGGCCTCTGCCAATGAAGAGGAATTTGGGGTGTTTGAGGCTGTTTTGGATGGTTTCGGAACGTTTTCTACCTCTGGTCTAACAGGGGAGAGGGAAGTAGCTTTTTTCGAATTAAAGGGCTTCGAGAACGACTTAGCAGATTTTTGGAATGGTCTTCCCTGTCGCTTGGAAGAGCTTTGAGACTGTTCGATGGGGCTAGAAAAGGCAGAGTCGGAAGTGCTCCGCGTTTGCTTCGCAAGGTTTTGGGGTTGCTCGTTGGGTGTGAGCTGGGTAGTCGGCGACTCTTGGAGGAGCTTTTTGAGGTCTTTTAAGGTATTGCGGTCGGTTTTTTCTTCGGCGGCATTGGGTGAGAGTTTGAGGCGACGAAAATCGTTTTGGGGAGTTAAGTTCGGTTTTTGTTTGGGGGTGAATTTTTTGCCAGATGTAAAGTTTTTATTAGGCATAAAATTGTTGGTTTTTTGAAAAGTAATTCCCTGTTCTCCAGATTGGCGGCCGGAGTCGGAAAGGTCTTTTTTGTATTTTTCGGACTGCTCAATGGTGGAACGAATTTCTTCTTCAATCTCGGCGCGAGCGCGAGCGAAATGAGAGCGTGAATATTCGATGATGGCGGCGGTGTTGTCTTTAGGCGTGGCAGGAATGGCTAGGGTGGAAGCAGAGAAGGCAGGGGCTTTTTCGCCATTCACAATCATGCTGATGATAAAATTGCGGTTGCTCATCTGAATGAGATCGCTGGCCTCGAAGGTAGGCTCGAACTGCTTAATCAAAAGAGGGGCATCGTCGGCGGAGACGCGGAAGGAGATAGTGGTCCCAACGTTGCCAAATACGGCGTCGCGGACGGTTTCGGTCATTTGCGCGATATATTGGTTGGCGACTGTGAGGTTGAGGCCGTATTTACGAGCTTCTGAGAGGATGGTGGCGAAAGAGTCGGTGGCAAAGTTTTGGAACTCGTCTACATAGAGATAGAAAGGACGGCGGTCTTTGATGTCTGGGATGTCGGAGCGGCTCATGGCTGCTAGCTGGACTTTCGTGACGAGAAATGCACCGAGAATACCAGCGTTGTCTTCGCCAATGAGACCTTTGGACAGGTTGACAATGAGAATTTTACCCTCATCCATAATCTTACGAATGTCGAAAGAAGATTTGGGCTGGCCGATGATATTGCGGATAATCGGGTTGGCGGTAAAGGCGCCAACTTTATTTAAGACCGGGGCGATCGATTCGTTGACTTGCTTGTCGTTCCATTGGCCAAATTCGTGTTTCCAGAACTGGAGCACGGTGACGTCTTTACAATAATCGAGGGTTTCTTTACGGAACTCTTTGTCGGTAAGCATGCGAGAAATATCAAGCAAGGTGGTGGAAGGGCGGTCGAGCAGGGCAAGTAGAGTATAGCGCAAAATATGCTCGAGACGGGGGCCCCAAGAGTCGCCGAACATGCGTTTTAAAACGCCGATAACTTCAGAAGAAATGTTGGGTTTGCGAGTTTCATCGGTGAGCTCGAGCGGATTGAAGGCAACTGGGAAGGCGGTGTCGGAAGGGTTGAAATAGATAACGTCTTTGATGCGTGATTCGGGGATGAAGCTAAGGTTGTTGATGGCGAAATCGCCGTGAGGATCGATGATGCAATAACCTTGGTTATAAAAAGTGTCAGAAAGGGCGAAGAGCTCTAAAAGTCCGCTCTTCCCTGCCCCGGTTTGGCCAATAATATAGACGTGGCGAGAGCGATCGCGACGCGTGAGACCGAACTGGTGGTTGATGCCACGGAAGTTCGTTAAGCCAAAAGCGGAGATGTTTTCGTCGATGGCGGAATTGCCCGTAATGACCGGTAGCTGGGCGGGTGGCTCGGCGGTTTTAGAGGTGGCCCAGACGATGTTAGGGGTCTCTACGGAGGTGTGAGGAAGGTGATAAACAGAGGCGAGCTCGGAGATATTGAGAATAAAGCCACGGTCGGTGAACTGGCGAAGTTTGTAGGCGTCTAGATCGTTGGGGTTGAAACTCCCGCCGAGTTGCTTGAAACCGTTAAGATTGGTGGAATTATATTGTTTGAAGGTGCCGACTAGGGCTTGCATATTGAGCTTGGCATCGGTTTCGTTGTTGCCAAGATAGGCAAGACGGATTTTGACTTCGTATCCTAGCTTGGTGGCTTTTTCTTCAGCTTTGGAGACGCGGGTTTTGTCGCGTTCTGATAGTTCTACTGCGGGGGCTGGGTTGCCGGCACCGCCAGTGGGTGGTTCAAGGAGGGCGTTTAGGATTTGAACGATCCAGACAAAGTCAATACCAAAGAGATTAAATCCTTTGCGACCAGATTTGACTTGTTTAATCCAGCTATCAGTAGTGGTTTTGTGCCAATCGTCAGGGATAGGGCGAGTAAGAATTTGGATCCAGAGTTCTTCGGAATGGCTGGGGTCGAGTTTGGCGAGGGTGCCAGTGATGCCAGCCAAGGGGTCAACCTCGAAGTTGTCAAAAGTCTTGATGGGTAGAGCCTGATTGTCGGTAAGAGCCATTTCGGCAGAGTAAACCACCGGTTTTTTCTGGCGGTCATCAACGTAGTCTTCTTTGATTTTATAGATTTGCACGGTAGGATATTGGGCGTAGATTTGACCTTCGACAAAGTTTTGAAGAATTTTTGGTACCCAAACATAGAAGCGAATTTGGCCACCAGTGGAGACAATTTCGAAGGAGAGGTGTTCTTGGACGCCGCCGGAATTTTTGAGCTCTTTGGCGTCGCGCAAAATGCCGTGGAGTGAGGCGAAAAGTTGTTCGGCGGCAAGCTCTTTTTTGTCGTTGGTGCGAGGAATTTCAAGCATTAAAAGCACAGAATCAACGTTTAAAACTTTGATTTGGTTGATGCGTTTATGATTTTGATAAGTCAAGAAAGACAGGATGCCGACAATGGGAATCCAAACAATAGGCATGAGTAAAAATTGAACAATATGACCGAACATAACAGATTTATTTTAACATAAAAAGGATGAGAAAACTACTTTTCGGCTAGCTGGTAGGTATTTTTGTCAGCCTTGGCGAAAAGTTTTTTGTTTTGGAGATTGAGCAAAACAGTGGTTTCTTTGACCTTGCGAGAACGCAGAACTTGTTTGACGATTTCTTCGCGAGAGAGTGGCTTGCCTGCATCTTTGAGAATTTTGGTGATAATTTCAGAAACGGTGCCTTTGGTGTAGCCCCAAGTGTTGAGGGCGTAGATGCCGCGGCCGATTAGGATAAAACGGCTATCTTTAATGAGTTCATTATGGATGGCCTGAGTGGTGACATTTTTGCGCTTGAAGCTAGACGCGGAAATTTCTTTGGCAATGTCGAGAAAGTGCATGGGTTCTTTTTTGTTTTCGAGAATGACAAAGATCTTGTCGCGAATGTTCTTAGGGTTGACGGCGGGCCATTTGGCGAGCCCCCAGAGATCGTTAAGCAAAGAAAGCAACTTAGACAAAGAGGCGATAGCCTGAATATGGCTGGGGTGTTCGTAGTTAAGCTCGGCGTCGAGGTCGTCTAGGGTCATTGGAGCTTTTTTGGTTTTGATTAGGTTAACGATTTCATCAATTTTTTTGAGAACGGTTTTTTCGTCGCCGTATTCGGCAATGCCGATAGAAGCATGATACTTGTCGTTTTCTTCAATAATGGTGAGATTAGCGGAAATATCTCCGATAAAATTAAGGCCAGCGCGCTCGGCTGGAGTGGTAGGGCGGCCGTAGATTTTGTCGGCTAGTTCGGAGATTTTAGCAATGCGACCCATTTCGGTAAGATTGCGGATGATGATTTTTTCCGCAGTAGCCATTTCCGGGATTTTGCCATCTTCGGAACCGATGCGAAGACGGATAAGAATAGCTTTTTCGAGTTGGCGAACTCGCTCCCTGGTGATAGAGAGCATATCACCAATTTGTTCAAGGGTTTCCTTGTGGCCGGAGAGCCCAAAGCGACGCGCGACAATTTCTTTTTCGCGCTCTTGTTCAATAATGTTCAGACTGCCAGTAATCGCATTGGCGATTATTTCCGCATTTTGGTCCATTGATTTTTCCTTTATTCCACCTCTGTTGATAATATGGATTGCACTTATGATATCATTTTTTTGTGCTAATGTCAACACTAAAAGTTGGGCATTTCTACAAGTATTTTAACATATTTTTTGAAATAAAAATAAAACATTGTACTTATGTTTAATAAGTGCTATTTTTGTGGTCTAAAATGTTATTTTTTGGTGGCTTTGGCGCGTGCGTGTGGTTTATGGCGAGTGGATTTTTTGATGGTTGCAGTAGCCGTGGTTTTGCGAGCTTTGGTGGTTTTTGCGGTAGATTTGCGAGCAGTTCCCTTTTGTTCGAGCATGGCTCGTGCCTGTTCCTGAGTGATTTTGGTAGGGTCTTGATCTTTAGGGATTTTGAGATTATTGCGACGGCCAGGCCCTTTGATATAGGGGCCGTAAGCGCCTTTGATAATCATAATATCGCCCCAGTTAGCGATGATAGAATCGAGCTTTTCTTGATATAGTTTGGTAGCATCGGCAAGAGATATAGTGTAGGGGTCGGCTTGTTTGAGTGGAACATTGTATTGGCCAGCTTTTAGATAAGGGCCGAAAGGTCCGCTGGCGGCAATGAGTTCAGTTTTGTCTGGCGCAAAGCCAACTGTGCGAGGCAAGGCTGGGAGTTCAAGTTGTTTCAGGGCTTGTTCAAAAGTGACGGTTTTAACGGTTTTGCCATCTGGTAGTGGTGCAAAACGAGGTTTTTCGCCAGAAACTTTTTCGTTTTCGCCGAGTTGGATAAAGCCGCCATTTTTGCCAATTTTGGAAAAAATTGGTTTGCCGGTGGCTGGGTCGGTGCCGAGGGCGATAGCGGAGTTGAAGCGTTCGAGTGAGCCAGAATCGGCGATGAGTTTGGCGAAGGGGCCGTAGAAATTTTTAAGCATAGCGAGTTTGTCTAGCTTGGCTTCGGCGATTAGATCGAGTTTGGTTTCGATTTCGGCAGTAAAGCCATAGTCAACGATGTTGGTAAAATGGCTAACCAAGAAATCTGAGACCAGTTCGCCTACTGGAGTTGGCAGTAGCTTTCCTTTGGTAGCGCCAGATTTTTCGGAGGCGGTTTCTGCGGTAACGGTATTATTTTGTAAGGTTAGTTCTAATATGTCTCGAGGTGTACCTTCGGAATCACCCTTAACCACGTATCCGCGAGCTTGCAGGGCGGACATGATGGACGCGTAGGTGGATGGGCGACCGATACTCAGCTCTTCGAGTTTTTTGACGAGAGAACCTTCGGTGTAGCGAGCGGGTGGTTTGGCGAAAGTTTGGCGGGCGATAATTTTGATGGCGTCAAGTTGGTCTCCTACTTTGAGATCTGGCAGTTCTAAGTCTTTGGATTTGCCATAGACTTTTAGAAAGCCGTCAAAAATGATTACTTCGCCTTTGGCGGTGAAATTATAGTTGGTTTGGAGTGGGGCAAGATTGAGGGTGGTTTTGGCGACTTTGGCGGTGGTCATTTGAGTAGCGAGTGTGCGCGAACGGATGAGTTGATAAAGTTTTTGCTCGAAATTGTTGTTCCCTGCTTGTTCTTTGGTGATGTCGGTGGGGCGAATAGCCTCGTGAGCTTCTTGTGCGCCGGCAGATTTGGTTTTGAATTTTCTAGTTTGTAGATATTGCGGCCCAAATTTCGCAGTAATAAATTCGGCGATTTTGGCAATGGCTTGACTGGAAAGATTGAGCGAATCGGTACGATGGTAGGTGATATAGCCGGCCTGATAGAGCGCTTGGGCGGCGCGCATGGTGGTAACAGCGGAGAAGCCGAGCTTGCTGCTGGCTTCAATTTGCATAGCCGCAGTAGTGAGCGGTACGGGATTGGCTTTGCTACCTTCGGTATGGTCGACGGCGGTGACGGTAAAAGGTTTGCCGGCTAGAGATTCTAATAATTTTTTGGCTTCTTCGGTGGTGGAAGGCTGAGTCTTTTCGAGATTGGCCACGAGATTGTCGAAATGTGCTGCAACTTTGAAATTGAATTTATTGTCGAATTTTTCGATTTCGCGTTCTTTTTCGACTACGAGACGGAGGGCGGGAGACTGAACGCGACCGGCGCTGATGGCGCCAGGGACTTTGCGACGGATGACGCCGGAGAGGTCAAAACCTACTATCATATCGAGAGTTTGACGAGCTTGTTGGCTATAGACCATATTCATGTCGATGGTGCGAGGGTGCGCGATGGCATCTTTGAGCGCGGTGGCGGTAATTTCGTGAAAGGTGATGCGATGAGTGGATTTGGGTAGACCCAAGACCTCTGCGAGGTGCCAAGAGATAGATTCGCCTTCGCGGTCTTCATCGGTGGCAAGCCAGACAGTTTCGGTGTCTTTAAGAACTTTTTTGAGTTCGGCTACGACTTTTTTGTGTCCGGGGTCGATTTCGTAGGTGACGGCAAAATCGTTAGCGACGTCCACTTTGGTGTCTTTGCGAATGTGTCCCACGCTAGAAAGGACTTTGAAATCACCCCCGAGATATTTCTCGATGGTTTTGGCTTTGGCAGGAGACTCTACGATTAGTAAATTTTTTGGCATACTTATAACTATAACATATTGTGGCAAGCATAAAGGGTTTGAGGAGAAATTCGGGTTGAGGTTTTTGGGATTTTTGGTTGGATTTTTAATGAATACGCTAGTGTTTGTTAGATTTTAGTTGGTTTTGTTATGCTCTGGTTAGGTGGGGCGATTTGAGGGAAATTTGGGGCATAAAAAAGCCCCAGGTAAGGGTGGGCATCACCTGGGGCTATTTTACCCTATAACGCTTCTTTTTAGATACCGGGGAAGCCCCGGAAGCGCGACCCACCTCACACAAATTGGGGCCCGCCGGTTACAGGGATTGCTATGCCCTTGAAATAATCTTTCTTAAGTGGAGGTAATACTTATGAATTTACAACCTTGAAGAAATTGTAAACCTGAAAGGGTTTCAAGAACACGCAATTTCTGCGCTTCTCAACGAAGGCAGAAAATATAATTTATTTAGGTGCAGTGTCGGGCTTTTTGACCCTAACTGCAAGCATTATAGCATAGTAAATAAGGAAAGTCAACACTTTTTACAACTTTTTTATGAAAATCAACTATATTTCACCTCTAGAGAATAAATTAACAGAGAAGTTAGACGGTATTGCGCTAATGCCAAAAACATTGTATTTTTATGGGGAATGGCCAGAATTAAGGCTGCCGAGCGTGGCAATTGTGGGGGCGAGAAAGAATACGAGCTATGGCGAAAAGATCGCTTATGAGGCGGCGTATGAGCTGGCAAAACGTGGTGTGGTAGTGGTTTCTGGCTTGGCTTATGGTATAGACTCAATTGCGCATCGAGCGGCGCTGGACGCTGGCGGTTTGACAGTGGCGGTACTGGGGACGCCGATCGACCAGATTTATCCGCGCGCGCATTGTGGACTGGCGGAGAAAATTGTGCAAAGTGGCGGGGTGGTGATGAGTGAACTGGCAAGCGGGATGGAATATCACCCAAAAGTAAGTTTTTTGGAAAGAAATCGGTTAATTTCTGGGCTGAGTGACGTGGTGCTGATCGTGGAGGCGGCAGAGCGAAGCGGCACTTTGAATACGGCGGCTCATGCTTTAAATCAGGGACGGGAGGTGTTTGCGGTGCCGGGGGATATCACGCGGATTAATTCGGCGGGCTGCCATCGTCTGATAGCTCAAGGAGCGACGCCTTATACTCGACCGGAGGATATTTTGGAAAGACTCTTCCCTGCTAAGGGCGGACGGCGGAGGATAGTAGAGCTGGGCGGAGACAACGCGGAAGAAACGGCAATTTTGCAGCTTTTGCAGAGCGGGGTAGATGACGGCGAAGCGATGATAAGAAAACTAAAATTGCCAGTGGCGAGCTTTAATCAGGCCTTGACTATGTTGGAATTAAAAGGCAGGGTGCGGGCGCTGGGCGGGAATAAGTGGATGTTACGGTAATAGCCAGAAAAGACCGATGGATGAAGGGTGGGGTAATAGCCAGAAAGGCCGATCTCTAAGCTAAAAATTGGTCGATTTGTGAGGCGGCGGTATTGAGGACGCTTGGTAAGGCAGATTTTTCTTCTGCAGTAAAACGGCTGAGAACAAAATCAACATCTCCAAGATGTTGGCGAATTTCGGGATTGGATGTGCCGAGCCTGAGTCTGGAAAAATCAACGGAAATGAGTTGCGCGATGATGGATTTGAGACCGTTGTTTCCTCCCGCAGCGCCTTTGTCGCGATGCCTGAGAGTGCCAAAATCGAGATTAAAATCATCGCAGACCACATAAATATCTGCGGGCGAGATTTTGTAAAAATCCATAAAAGCGCGCACGCTGGTACCGACGTTATTGTAGAAAGTTTGCGGCTTGATGAAGAGCGCATCACCGGACTTTAGCCAGATGGCATTGAATTTAGGGTGGGGCTCCCATTTAAGCTGATGGATTTTGGCATAAAAATCTAGGGCTAAAAAGCCGAAGTTGTGGCGAGTAAAATTGTATTTATCGCCTGGGTTGCCTAGTCCAATAACGAGCTTCATAAGGTAGATTATACAATAAAATAGGCCTCGCGAGGAGGCCTAAGTTGCCCAAAGGGCTGGAGGTGAAAATGAGTCAACGCTGTTTGCCGCGTGATTGCTGACGTTGAGCGATTTTCTTAACCAATGGATGACGCTCGACTTCATTTTCTAAGAATGAGATGCGAGCTACTTCTGGGAATCCGTAGAGCAGGTCGGCTGCGTAAGTGATGCCGTTGTTTTCTGGGGTCAGATACGGCGTGTGGACTTGCCAAACATCGCCGGTAATGATGGCTTTGCCGTGTTCTCCGATACGCTTGATGAGGGTATCGGCTTGAACGTGATTATGGTCTTGGAATTCGTCAAAAATGGCGAGTTCGTAAGAGAAGTCACGCCCTTTAGCATAAGCCATTGGTACTGGATCGCCAAACCAATTTTCCCAAAGCAGATTAACTTGGTCGTCGAGACTTTTCCGGATTGATACGATCTGCTCATCTGCTCTATCGCCCTGATGCTCTTTTGGTAATTTGTTGACAGCCCCAAACTTTTTGATTTTTTTGAGTTTTTTGCTAAAAGTTGGGTCGGTTTCTAAGAGATAATTACGCAGAGCGTTTTTGAGTGGCTTGATGTTGGGATCGAGTTTTTCATCGAGATATCCTGGCAATGTGCCGACGCCATCGTCTTTGATGTGGCAAGGAACTATTGAGGCGCCAATAAATTCTCCTTTGCGACAGGCTTCAAGCGCATAAATGGTAGCGATGAAGGTTTTGCCGGTGCCGGCTGGGCCAGTAGCAATAACTGTGTCGATATTAGGATCGCAAAGAGCTTCTATATACATGGCTTGGCCTGGCGTACGGGGCTGAATCGGGAGTTTTTTGTAAAGCGATAATGGGATAATAGCTTCAAGATCGGCTTTGAAACAGCCAATATGATCGAATGGGCCGAGTCCTTCGGCGTAGATGCTGTCTGCCTGCATCACGATAAATTCGTTGGCTACTAGCGGTGGCTGTGAAGGCATGGCTTTGTTCCAGTCTTCCAGATGAATGATGCCAAAATCGATGAACGACTCAAATAGCTCTGCAGGGACAGTCAAGTCGCGTCTGCCGGTGTAAGGATCTGGGAGACGATACTTGAAACGACGAGTTCTGACGCCAAGACCACTGGCAAGAATTGCCATGTCGTTGTCGTTGGTTAGAAGGATAACTTTGTTCCCTAATTGCAGGTCCATGGCTAGTAGAGTGGTTAGGATAATTTGTCCGTCCATATCGGTTTCTTTTGGCTTGAACTTGTGCGTTTTGGCGAGAGTGTTATCGATTGGCAAGATGGAAAGTTTACCTTTTTGGGTTTCGACAGTGGTTTTGAGCGCAAAAGCTGCGTCTTCGTCCCAGTTGGGATTTTCAAATTCGAAAATATCACGTAGACGATTGAGCAACAACCTACTATCGCGACCGCGCGCATTGTCTAGCTCTTTTTTGAACTTAGCCAGCTCTTGAATAACGGCATAAGGAATGACTAAATGCGCCCCTGTCAGGTCGACAGTAGGCTCTTCTAATCTGGCCTCGTGTCCATTCGGTATGATATCTGGATACTCAAGTAAAACATTGGTGTCCAATATGAAAATTTTTTCCATAGGTATAACCTCCTTTTGAAAAAAACTATTAACAAAATGGGCCCGGATTGGCCCACTCATTAATCTGTTTTGATTATATCATATTGTAGAAACTCTCTGTAAAGCCAATTTCAGCTATTCAGATAGAACACATCTAAAAATGAATTCGTAAATCGCCTTTGCGCTGATTTTCGGATTTTGAAATAGCCACCCAGCGCAAAGGGGTGGCTATTTTGATGATTCCATTGAGGTCGAACCAATCTAAATGAGATTCGGCTTCATAAAGTCATCAAATCTACGGTGTCCACCAAGCAAACCAACCAGTTATTTGTTTCATTTTGGTTAGGTCATCCAGCTCGGCAAGATAACCAAAGATGTAAAGAGAGGAGAGAAGAGATGAAGATTAAGATCAAGAATCTCAGCAAAACACAAAAAATAAATGTGAGCTTCAAAAAAGGAGCGAACCATGAAGAATAATCTTAAAACTATAGGAGCAATAGTGTTTATTATAACCGTGCTTCTTCTAGTAGTTATTGCTAGCGGTATTAAGCAAGAAGCCAACATGGCCGCTTATGCAAAAGCCAATCACTGTACCTGGAAAGCCACCGGTACTATGTATGGCGATAACCGCGATTTTGTCTGTATAAAAGGAGAGTCTAAATGAGCAATGAAGCAGCAGAACACGCCTATTTTATGAGCTTCCCATCATACAGAGAAGCATATGAGGATGATACCAACGACCAAACTCTAGAAGATGTAGATCCAGACGCTATCTATGACGCTTGGTGTGATGATCATTTGGAGGATTTTTAAGATGCAGAGTAAACAGGGCTTGCTAGAAGAGCTATGGTCGAAAAAGAAAATCTGTGAAAATCTTTCCTGTCTTTATTCAGACACGGCAGATTTAATACATAAAACCATCGTTGAGATAGAGAATGAGATCGAAAGGAATAGTAATAACTATGAAAACCGCTAAGGACTTACCTGTAATAATTGAAGGCGGCACGATAGAGTTCAAAAAGCAGGGTGAGCTTAAAGACATCTTGAATCAAAATCCACCCAAAGCTTATATTGAGGACCATCCATTCGCCAAGGGAGTTAAGTATTTACCAATAGGTAGGGTAGAGACACTACTTGACGTGTTATTTCAACAATGGCGCGTAGAAATTAAAAGTATAACTCTGCTAGCACAGAGTATTTGTTGCACGGTCAGGCTGCACTACCTAAACCCCATCACCAACGAATGGAGTTTTCACGACGGAGTTGGAGCTGTCCCATTAAAGACCGATAAGGGCTTCTCAGCTGCCGATCTAGCGCATATTAAATCAGACGCCGTAGCTACTGGCGCACCGGCCGCCAAGGCTTTTGCTATCAAAGACGCCGCAGAGGAGCTTGGCAAGTTGTTTGGACGTGATTTGAACCGCAAAAATACAATGAGCTATTTCAACCTCTTTGAAAGCCCAAAACAACAAGACGACGAACTTCAGACGAGGATTGATGAGGCTCTTGCTGGAATGAGGCAGATTCAAACAATGCCAGAATTGCAAAGTTTCTTTATCCACCTACCAAAAGAAATCCGAGAAGCAGAAACGGTAATAACTGCAAAAAATATCGCTAAAGACCGCATTATTAAATCCAACCAAGTCAAAGGAGCGCTAAATGATAATTAGGAAATTTGAAAAGAACTCCGAAGAGTGGCTTGAATACCGTAAAGGAAAGAGTGGTGGTAGTGCGTTTGGGAAACTTAACCGTTAGACCATAGCCCCATACTCTCATTATGGTTTCAAGTAAGGTGGCAATAAAATAGGCACCCTAAAAAACCACAATGGTTTTTTGGACGCCTGTATTTAGGTTATCACATAAAAAATAGCCAGCTATAAACTGGCTATTTTGTTTAGTTTTAAGCGGCAGTAGCTGAAATCCAACTTTTCTTTTTCTTTTCCTCTTCTTTATCTCGGAAGTATTTTTTGTAAAGGTTTTCATTGTCTTCTTCGCCTTGCTGGTCTTCAACCTTGGTTTTTGTCGGATCGTAAGTTCAGTCTTTTTGTTCGGCGTTTTTGTATTCAACTGGCTTGAACTTCATGGCCTCAGATAGACCACCAGCACTTGTTGCTTCCCTAGCATAACGCTCAGCATTACTTAGGGCAGAATTTCCAGCGTTGATAATATCACCAATACTTTTACCCTGATGATCTGCTCTCTGGCGCTCCAAATCAGCTACACTATCCCAATAACCTGCACGTTTTGTATCAAAGGTTTGTTTAGCCTCGGCGCGTTGTCGTTCGCGATTTGTAAGAATATCGCGTTTACCTTTTTTATAGTCTAAACTTGCACGATTGAAGCTAGTTTCCTGCGCCCTTGCGTTCTCGGCGTTGTTGTCTTCAATATCGTTGCGAATTTTCTGTGTAGCTCGAGCTAAGAGGGTCGGCACGGTGAATTGAGCTGCACTAGAACTACCAGAACCAGTACGAGAGAAGTAGCGAGCGTACGCGTCCTGTTGCTTTTTGAAGTCGTCATCTGCCACGCCAATTTGCCTCCTACGGCTCGCCAGACGCTGTCTAGTGGCTGTATATGGTCTTCTTGGGTTTGCTTCCAAGAATCTTCCAAATCGCTGTTAGCGCGGTTGTAGTCGTCTTCAATGTGAGCATAGCGGTTTTGCTCTGCTTGATTGATTAAATCTAGCTGACCAGGCATACGACCGAGCTTGTCGTTTAGGAAAGCTAGTTTACGAGCGTTGTCGGCTACGGTTGTGTCGTAGCCACCACCACCGGGTCGGGGGCCAGAACCTTCTTTATTATTTTTAGAATATTCCTTATAAGAATTAACCCACCAAGGGTTAATTACGCGATTAATTGTCGTAGCCGAATAACCATTTGACTGTTTTTCCTTAATATCTGGAGTACGAAATAGTCCTCTATTTACCTTTTCCCCAGTCAAGAAATGCCCATTTATTTTCCTATCATCACCAACTATATTTAATAAGGCTCCTGCTTCGTTTCTTTTAATTTCTGAAGGATGATTGTTAGCGTGATATTGCAAATATTGCCTATATGTCATAGTCATATTTATCTCCTTTTCTTTTGCTATCTAATTTGGAGATGGTGACGATATAATTACTCAGTTTATAAGTCTTCTTGCCATAGTTTTTCGCGTTCTGCCTCCTGCCGTATAAACTCTTCCCTTAATTGCTTAAATTTTCGATCAAGTTCTGCCTCCTGTCGTCTGCTTTCTACCTCCTGCCACTTTTTAGTATCAATCCAGAAAGGCTGATGCTTGCTACGATCAATGTATTTATTACATTTTTCGACGATATATGGCGTCAAATAGCCGTCACTCCATTCAGTACAACCATAGCTAAAGAATTCAGTCGGTTTGGTCATTTCTGGCGTATATTTCGCCATTCGTTCTTTTAAGTCGGGGTTGTTATTGTAAAAATTAGTAAGCTCAGAAGTAAGGCGAGTATCTTTTTCTAGGTCATCGCGATACCAAACGTAATGTAAATATTCATGAGCCAATATTGTTTTTTGTTCTTCAAGACGAGCAGAACGTTTGACAGTAATTGCCTTCTTGGCAAAACTATACTGTCCACTCGCCCAGACGAAATCAGTGTAATTGTCAACATAATAGATGGTAACCGGCTCTTTATCTAGAGGCTGGCGAATGCCGGCTGACTGGGTGAGCGCTAAAAGTTCGGGTTCTTTGAATTTCTTGGTCCCAACACGAATAATAGAAGGAGTGGCTGGCTTAATGACTTTATCAAAGTTTTTCTTTTCTCTGTATGACCAACATACTTGTCTAGTACCAAGAGCTTTATCTTGAACTCGCGTAATGTTCCCTTCAAGAACATCACTGTCGTAGATAACTTGTTCATTGACATAATACTGTTCTTCATCAGAACAACTTACGGCATTAAAAAGTGATTTGTACCCGTGATAAAGCCAGCGAACAGGAATAGCGTCAAAAAATATATTTGAGGCTATAAATAAAACAATTACTAATGACACTATCTTTTTAAAGCTTATCTTGTGTTTTTTCTGAGTCAGCTCGTGTTTTTTAAAGAGTTTCATGATAGGCTAATTATACCATCACCATCTCCAAGTTGTTAATTCTCGGGCAGTGTAAAGGGTGATATTGTTAGCTGTTCTTATCGTCTTTTTTAGAGAGTAATTTGGGTACCAGGTTCACTGCTGTGCCTATAATAGCTATAAGCGCACCAGCAGCGATATTGTTCATCATTAGTGCTATTGCGCTCAAAATAAGCAGAGAGATAGTAGTAATGGCGTAAGTCAAAGAAACGGTCTTGATAGTAAAAGATTCTGTATTGGTAATTTTCTTCTCTGTTTCTATCCGGTGATGGCGATATTCTTCGGCACCAGATATTATGGCATTCTGGACCTTTGGTTCATAGGCGTTTAGTACTTCTGGCGGCGGTAGTGGAGCACTCCATACCTTTTGGCTAGATATGCTAATTCCTGTATTTACTTGATTTTGTCCGTTCGCGTATTTTTTCTGTAAGTTTCTTTTATTCTTGTTGCTCATTTTCTTGCTCTATAACTTTTTTGTAAGAATTTCCTAGATCGTTTACACTTTGGCAAAAATCGTCCTCTATCTTCGACAGATCGCTTTCCATGATATTATTCTTAGATCTAACCATACCGTGTTCAGCAATTCTAGAAAAAGTGTGTATACTGCTAGCTATAGCTTCCATAAACTCATTATATCACGCTCAACACTGCCCGAGTTGTTAATATTGAAGCTTAACAAATAGAATATATTACTTATTTTGCGGTATAAGTATTCCCCATACGAAGCCAGCGGCCAAAGTTTCTACAACTATTCGGCCAACTGCTTCCATAAAGCTATACTCAAAAAAAGTAATAACCCAACCAGTAATCATTACGACAATCCCTACCATCCTCAGATCGACCAGCGAACCTCTCCGACCACGGTGTCGTTGCTCCATATAGGCGTACGGCAACATGCCAAGGACAATAAAGATTAAGCCAATCATGTTTGAATTATATCAGACTATTTTTGGTTTTTGAATGAGAAAAAGATTGGCATGCCGATGAAGGGGTATTTTTCGCGGATTTTGCGCTCTAGAAAGCGTTTGTAAGACCAGTGCATGAGCTCCATTTCGCGACCATGAATGACAAACCAAGGTGGCGTAGTGTCGGTTTGGACGATGTATTTGGGTTTGGGATGGGTGTTTTTGAGGCCGGCAGGAGGGTGGCTCAAAATAGCGTCATTGAGAATTTGGTTGAGTGTGGAAGTTTTGATTTCGATGCGGCTGTCTTGAATGATTTGACTGGCAAGGTCGTAGAGTTTGGTGACATTTTTGCCGGTCAAGGCACTGGTAATAAGCACTGGGGCGAAGGGGATGAAATTGAAATCATATTCGAGTTTATCGAGGATGGCGTCGGTATCTTCTACGAGATCGGTTTTGGTGAGAATGAGAATAATTCCTTTTCCGGCGTCAACGATTTGGCCGGCGAGAGACTGGTCAAGTTTGCTGTGTGGCTCGGTGGCATCGATAAGCAAGGCGCAGACATCGGCCTCTTCGATGGCGGCAAGGGTGCGGATGGCAGAGAATTTTTCGATACCAACTTCGCGTTTGCCCGGTTTGCGCAAACCGGCGGTATCGAGGATTTCGATGGGCTGGCCTTTGAATTTGATTTGGACGCGGTTGATGTCGCGAGTAGTGCCTTGGCGCGAGCTGACGAGGGCTTGTTGTTTTTTGGCAAGAGAATTAAAAAGTGAACTTTTGCCGGCGTTGGGGCGACCGATAAGGGCGATGGAGAGAGTTTCGGTGGCGGGACTTTGAGAGAGAGTTTCGGAACTTTGCTCCGCGCTCAAGACGGGAGTTGACAGAGAGAAATGGCGTAAAATGGCAGTTTTTAGCTCGCGAGTGCCCTGTCCGGTGGTGGCGGAAACGGTGAAGGTTTGCTCTGGTTTGACGCCGAGACCGCGGAATTCTTGCAACTCTAAAGCGTCGCCGAGATCGGATTTATTAAGAACCAAAAAAACTGGTTTTTTGGATTTTAATGCTAGACGAGCAATGTTCCGGTCTCTTTGATTGATAAACTTAGTGGAATCTTGAACTAAGAGAATTAGATCAGCGGAGTCGATGGCATCGGCGATTTGATCTTGGATGTTGGCTTCGAAGTCGTCTTCGGGATTTTTAAGACCGGCAGTATCGATGAGTAAGAAAGACTGGTCTATTTTGGCAGAAACGTTGTCGCGCGTGGTGCCTTCTTCTCTGGCGACGATGGCGATATTTTTACGCGCAAAACGATTGAGTAGGCTGGATTTGCCGGCGTTGGTCTGACCGATAAGAGCGACAATTGGTAGAGATTTCATGAGACTATTTTACCCTAAATCTTGCAAAAAAGCCAGAGAGGTGTTAAAGTAATAGGAATTGGCTCCTTCGTCTAGTGGTCCAGGACGTCTGGTTCTCATCCAGAAAATCGCGGGTTCGACTCCCGCAGGAGTCACCAATTTATCTAAAACGCCCGTTTGGGTGGTTTTTTTTGACACAAAAAATAGCGCAAACTGTGAGTCTGCGCTATTTCTTTTAGTAATTTACTGAGCCGGTATTGAGCGGGACGGCGGCGATCCAGGTTTGGCCGGGGACAAGAGAAACTTTTTTGCCATTAGCATCTTGAAAGGAAAGCTGGTCTTCTTTGGTGGGTTTTGACCAGGTGCCTTTGATGGCGGTGCCGTTTTGGAAGATGTAAGCTTCGCCAGAACCAGTGGTTTGAATGTTTTCGTGGTAGCCGTCGCTGGCGCGATTTTGGTTGACCATGAGAGCGATCACTACTTTTGGTGCGATTTGGGCTGGTTCTCCGCAATCGTGCTTAGGGCGAGGCTTGTCGAGGCCTTCGGGACAGGTGTAGGAAGTGTGGGCTTCGCCGGTGGCGTAGGAACGGAAATAAGAGTTGGTGTTGGCATCGTAATCGTAGATGGTGTTAAAGGTTGGTGCGGAAGTGAAATTGACGGAAATACGATATGCGAGCGGAATGGGATCTTTGGTGGCGTCTTTTTTGACTTTGGCAAGGTTTTTGGCAGCCTTCTTTGGGGTCATGCGAGCAAAACCGACTGGTTTTGAGGTGTTGTATCCGTGTTCTTGGTTGAAATTGGCTAGCAGAGCCGGAGAGGTGAAAAGATTGTTTGGCGCCCAGTAGCCAGCATAATTACGCCACATAAAGGTGCGAGATTCGGTGAGGTCGCGATAATTGCGGGCAGCGGCAATGGCTTCATCGGAACCACCGGCATGAACGATGGTGCAGTTGAATGGAATATCCCAGTCTAAGTAATACATACGCAGTGAGCGGATGGGGCCGATGACGGAAGAAGTGGGGTTTTGGAAAATGGCAGCGAAACGGGTGATCCCGGCTTCGGCGATGGCTTCGAACACCACTTTGGCTTGGTTTAGGCCGACCTGTGGGCGGGGACCGTCTAGGCCGTTAGGGACCTGAACGCAAAAAGTAGGAGATTCGTTGAGCTTGCTGTCGGAGATTTGTTCCCCGGTCAAGACGTCGTAATGGACGATTGGCTTGGCAGGTTTTTGAGAAATAGACTTATCAGTGTGCTGTGGATTGCTGGAGCCTAGCAGTTGAGGAATGATTATCAATGCTAGGACGATAATTAAGGCGGTCCCGATTCCGATGGCGGAAAAGATAAAGGGTTTAGTTTTGATGAATTTAAGGTCTAGTTTTTTAAGCATAAAATCTCCACTTTTCTTTATTTTAGCATAAGCAGAAATTTTGTGTGGATTTTAGTCTCTCAGGATGGCGGTGCGCACTGCGCCAAGGCGAGCTAAGACAGTTTCGCGGCCGAGGACATCGAGCGTGAGGTCTAACGCAGGACTAAAGGGTGCAAAAGAGACGCTGATCCGGATGAGGCTGAACAATTCGGCGGTTTTTTTGCCGGTGTCGACGAGAAGTTGATTGAGGGTGTTTTGGATTGAGGTTGCGTCCCAAGTTTGCAATTGTTTTAAGGCGTCAATGCTGGTAGTAAGTAGTTGTCCTAGTTCGGTTTCGGAGAATTTTTTGAGGAATTTATTAGTGGTGAGCTCTGCAAGATTGATTTTGGGGTCAACAAAGAAATAATCGGTCATGGCGCGGAGATCGGAAAGAGTTTTGAGACGGTCGTAGATGATGCTAAGCACGCGTTTTTTGTATTCCTCTGGTGCGGAAGTAGCTACTTCTGGCCAAAAATCAATGGTGCGAGGATAAAATTGGTCGATTCCCTGCTCGTCAAAGAGGCGACGGATCCATTGCCCGTTGGTCCAGAGCAGTTTAACTTCATCGAAATGTGCGCCAGAATTCTGGATATGATCGATGCGGAATTTCGTGATGAGTTCTTCCTTGGTGTAGAGTTCTTGTTCGGTGCCATCATTCCAGCCAAGACAAGCAAGAAAATTAAGCATGGCTTCTGGCAGGATACCTTCTTGGCGATAGAGATCAACGGATTTGGCGCCGTCGCGTTTGCCGAGTTTTTTGTTGCCGTTGGGAGCAAGGATGTGCGGCAAAGAGATGAAATAAGGACGTTCGACGCCGAGGGCTTCGTAGAGGGCAAGATAATTTGGCATACTGGAAAGATATTCTACGCCACGGCAGATGTGGGTGACGCCCATTTCGAGATCGTCGATGATGTGGGCGAAATTGTAGGTGGGGAGGCCGTCCGCTTTGATTAGCACGATGTCGTCAAGTACCTCTGGGCCAGTTTTGAGATCACCCATGACGAGGTCTTGCCACTGGTAATTTTTGGGTTCGGATTTAAAGCGTAGCGGGATACCAGGATGCCACTCTGGGGTTTGAGTGGGGCGATGGTTGCGGTAGAGATAAGGAATTTTGGCAGCTTGATCGGCGGCGCGATATGCGGCAATAGTTTCGGACGGGGTAGGGTCGGCATAGGCGCGGCCAGCAGCGATGAGCTTGCGAGCCCATTGGTGATAGAGTTCGAGACGTTCGGTCTGAAAATAAGGACCGTGAGGGCCACCTACTTCTGGGCCTTCATCCCAATCCAGGCCGAGCCATTGCAGGGTGCTCTTGATTAAATCAGTGGCGCCTTCAACGTAGCGGGCTTGATCAGTATCTTCAATGCGCAAAATAAAAGTGCCGCCAGATTGTTTGGCGATTAAATAGGGATAAATTGCACTGCGCACATTGCCGATGTGAATATAGCCAGTGGGGCTGGGCGCGAAACGGGTGGTAATCTGTTTTGTCATGCAAAAAGTATACTACTTTTTGACAAACGGAGCAAGATGTGCTATAATTAGAAAGATGTGACTAAATTCTTAATTTGTTTCTTGGAAAGAGTGCCGGCTTCGGCTTCTAGATGGAAGAAAATCCCGCCATTTACCCAGGCGGCGTTGGACTCGGAAATATAGATAGTGATGCCTTGCTCGCGGATGGTGTCATAATCTTCATCCCAGTTTGGTTTGACGAAATTATTTAATAGAGCGGTGCTATCCCAGGCAGATTTGGTCTCGGAAATGGAGAAGGATTTTTGGTTGGGACCGGCAAATTCGATGACTACTTTGTCCTTTTCTTCAGTGAAAACGTTGGCAAGCTGGAAATTGCGAGGAGGATAAGACGGATAAGAAGCATTGATGCCGGTATGCATAGCGGCTACTTGCATGGAAATATCTGGCAGGTTGAGGTGAATAAAATAGCCCAATAAGAACATGCAACAACCAGCACAGGCGAAAGCCAAAAGGATTTTTTTGCCTTTGGTTTGGCGAGTTTGTTGCCTAATAGCAGTAGTAAGCGATGGTTGATTTTGGTCTTCAGAGATTGAGCTGACTGACTGTAAGGCCTGTTTGATGGCGAGATTTTTGCGCTCACTGGCAGAAGGCATGGTGGCTGGGCGAGGGGCCTGGCTGGCAATGCGCTTCTGCAGTGGGTGACGCATAAAAGGAGTATCCGGTTGTGTGAGGTGGGTACTTTTAGTGGCTTGCGGAGTATTTTGGGACCGCAGCGAAGCCAGACGCTGTTGGTTCATTTGGGCAGCTAAAATTTGACGACGTTTGAGGTCTTCAGCCTGACGCTTGGCGGCGGAAGTAATGAGGGGATGGCTGGGGGTGGCGGGCTTTTTGACGTAGTTTCGATTAAGGGTAGAGGATCTTTGGGGACCACGATGAGTGGCTGAACTTGGACGGCTCTGTTGGTTATTTTGTGGTTGATCCATTTTTTCCTCGCATTAGGCTTATTCCTATTATAACGTCAAGCGGAATAAAAGCAACAACATTTTAAGGTATTTTTATGATAAAATTAGGCTATGGACAGAGAAAGAAAAAAGCGTCAACGCTTGATTCGATTGATATTAGCTGAAATTTTGATGGTGGCCAGTGCGGTAGCGATAATGATTGTACTGACTTTGCTAGTGATGGGGTATCGTATTAATCAAGACGGCCGGATAAAGCAGGTTGGGATGGTTCAGCTTGAGACGGCGCCGACGGGTGCGAAGGTGGTTATTGATGGGAAAAGCACTGGCTGGCAGACCAAGGGGAGTCAGATGCTGTCGGGCGGGAAACACCAAGTTGCCGTGCAAAAGAAGGGCTATACGGGCTGGACAAAGACGGTAAAAATTAAGCCAGGTTGGTTGACTGATATAACTTATCCGAGATTGTTTTTAAAAAAGCGTCCGAGCGAAGAGCTGGCGCAGATGTCTGATCTGGAGTTCTTTAGTATTGGCAAAGAGATGATTGTGTGGCGAGCGGGCGAGCTTTGGCATACACTAGAAATACATAATGCAGACGTAGAGCCTAAAGTATTGACTGGAATTTTGCCCGAAAATGCTAGTTTGGTTAGATGGTGTAAAGAAAAACGGCAAGTGCTTTTGAAGGGTGAAAAAACTGGCGATTGGTGGATGGTGGATTTAGACGATACGGCCAAAAGCGTGAATTTGGCTGAAGAATACGATGTAGAAATTGTCGATGCGCGTTTTTCGGGAGATGGCGGAGTGCTGGTGTTGGTGCAGGATAGTTTGCGATACATTGATTTGGTGAAAAAGACAATCGTGATTTGGGTGGATGAGGCAGTGGAGCAGTTTGTGAATGTAAAGACTGACGTAGCTGTGGTGATTAATGGTGCGAAGGGCCGAGAGATAGCTGTTTATAAGAATGATAAATTGAAAAAAATTTTGAATATCGGCGAGAAGATGATTTTGAAATTAGAAATGGTAAATTATGAAAAGCAGAATTATGTTTTAGTTGGATTTGGGCAAGAACTGGAAGTTTATAAAGTAAATGGCTGGGGT
This sequence comes from uncultured Candidatus Saccharibacteria bacterium, assembly GCA_945872155.1. Lineage (GTDB taxonomy): Bacteria > Patescibacteriota > Saccharimonadia > Saccharimonadales > Saccharimonadaceae > Nanosyncoccus. The sequence goes on along the minus strand of CAMBYK010000003.1, from coordinate 3,288 downwards.
GAGAATAGTATGAAGGTCAAAAAGATATTGCGGCTAGAATTAGGCTCTGAAGTTTTGAGTTTGAAGAGCCGGGAGAATTTAGTGTTGGTAAATGGCGCCGGCACGAGCAAGGTGGTGGATTTGGCGAAAAAGAAAACCTGGAATGTAGCCGCGAAGGCAAGTTGGCTGGATGATTCCCTACTCTGGGATAGCAAGGATGGCAAAATGGTGGTTTGGGATTTTGATGGTACGAATAAAAGGATTTTGTCGAAAATTTCAGGGCAATATGAGGCAAGTCTGGTTGGGGCATGGCTGTATTTCGTGATGCCGGATGAAGCCGGCGTGAGCTTGGTGCGTGAGAAGGTTGTAGAATAAATTAGTGTGCGTGTAGGGTAGGCATTTTTTGGCGGATTACTGAATGGTCTATTGCCCGCCGGTCAAGAATTTCCAAATGGACTCGAATAAAGTGGGAGAATTGCTGACCATAGTGGTGGTTTGTTTGGGGCTGGCTTTGGGCTGTTCCTGGGTGGCGGTGTTGGAATCTGGTACGGGGTTGACTTGTTCGCCAAAAATTAAAAGGCGATAGCGGGAAGTGCCAAGAGGGTGGCAAGTGATGAGGATGATTTGGGGCTGATTTTTGTTGACGGTGAGGGCAGCGATGTCTGTAGGTTCGACTACTTTGGAACCCGTGACAGAGTAGGTGTAGCGGACGGAATTATAGTTGACGTAGATATTGTCGTTTTCTTGGAGGCGTTCCAGGCCGGAAAAAATGAACTTATATTGATTATTGCTGTAGATGTCGCCGGCGGAATGGCCGGTGATAAGCAGATTACCGATTTGGCCAGGTAGAGCGGAGGCTCCTGGAATGGCAAAGTGGGCTACGCCGTTGTTCATAGCATTCATCATGGTAGCTTCGTCATTGGCGAGGCCGAAATTAATCGGGACGTCGATATTGAGCTTGGGGACGATTAATCTTGGTTCGGCGCTTGGGGCTTGAGTGACGGTAGGATCGATGGCGGTGATGCCTTCGTCGGTACTGTTTCCTGGTGCGATGTAGGCCATGATGGGGGCAAAAATGAGGCGGTTGTATTGCATGAATAAAATAGTCAGGACAACCAGAATACTAGCAAAAATAGGAATGAAACGTTGGCGATGACGAGATGGTTTGGCGGTAGCGGTGGCCTTTTGACGAATTTTTTCACGTAAAGAAAGTTCTATTTTGGCTTGTTCATTGGCGGTGGGCGCAGCATTTTGATGGCTACTATCTAGAGTTTCGCCTTGGTCGTGGAGCTGGCGTTCGGATTTCATTTTTTCGGTTTCAAGGTATTGGCGAGCGGCTTTGACGTAATATTCACTGTAGTATTTTTGGTAATAGGTTTGCCAGGCGGAGTGGTATTTTTGCCAATCGGTAGTAGAAACGTCGGCCTTGACGGGCGTTTTTTTGTAAGAATCGTTGGCGTAAGAATAGGACGCCAAAACGCGCTTGCGCGCTAATTCGGCGGCGGTTTGGCGTTGTCGCTCAGCAGAAGATAGCTCACCTGGTTGAGAATCCATATGCATTATTATAACATGGCTGTAATTTTGTTTGCGATTTTGGCGGGTCGGTGTTAAAATAAAAGCTGCTGGGCGAGTGGCGGAATTGGTAGACGCGCTAGACTCAAAATCTGGTTCTCGCAAGGGAGTGAGGGTTCGATTCCCTCCCCGCCCACCATTAACTTATTGTTTTGTCGCCCTGGGGGGCGTTTTTTGATAGAATAGAAAGAATGGAAAAAGACCCAGGATTAAATCAAGAAGAAGTGCAACGCCGTATTAAGGCGGGGCAAAGAAACAAGGCAGTCAAAGCGCCTTCTAAGACCTTGAAGCAGATTATTGTTGAAAATGTGTTTACCTATTTTAACTTGGTGTTTTTGCTGATTGCGCTGGCTTTGATTGGGGTGGGGGCGCTGAGAGATTTAACTTTTTTGCCAATTATTATTGCTAATACGGTGATCGGCATTGTGCAGGAGTGGCGCGCAAAGGCGGTGTTAGATAAGCTGACGATGCTGAATGCGCCAAAGGCCAAGGTTCGACGTGGTGGTAAAGTGCAAGAGATTTTGGCGGAAGATTTGGTACTGGATGATGTGGCGCTGTTTTCGGCAGGGGCCCAAATTCCGGCGGATGCCGTGGTCATAGCGGGTGAAATTCGGGCGAATGAGGCTTTATTGACTGGTGAAGCGGATGAAATAAAAAAGGCCATAGGGGCAGAGCTGCTCTCTGGTAGTTTTGTAGTATCTGGTGAGTGTGAAGCTAGGCTTACTAAAGTAGGGGTGAATTCGTACATTTCACAACTCACTCTGCAGGCAAAGGCCATGAAAAATGAGGAGCAGTCTGAAATTCTGCGCAGTTTGAACAAGATTGTGCGGTTGGCGGGGATTGCGATTATTCCGATTGCGATTTTGATATTTTTGCAGCAATTTTGGTGGGGTGAGGCTAGCTTAAAGGCGACTGTGCAGGCGGCTACGGCAGCAATTATTGGTATGATACCGGAAGGACTGTTTTTGTTGGCTAGCATGACTTTAGCGATTAGTGCGATGCGACTTGCGCTTGGTAAAGTTTTGACTCATGATATGAAATCAATTGAAACTTTGGCGCGGGTCAATGTGCTCTGTGTGGATAAAACGGGCACAATTACAGACGAAGAGATGGAAGTATCACAAGTGGTAAAGTTGAGTGATTTTAAGGGCGGGGCGGATGCACTGAATTCACTTTTGGGTGATTTTGTTAATGCGCAGAAGGCCGATAACCAGACAATGACGGTGCTCAAGAAACATTTTAATAATTGTGGTGGTAAACGGGTGAAGTCGGTGGTGGGATTTTCTTCGGCGCATAAATATAGTGGGGTAGAGTTTGAGAATGGAGCTGTGGTGCTGGGTGCGCCAGAGTTTGTTTTGCGAGAAGATTTTGCTAAATTGAGTAAAAAAATTGAACAGTTTAGTGGGCAGGGTTATCGAGTGTTGTTGCTGGGTGGATATGATGGGCATTTGAAGGGCGGAGCCTTGCAGGAAGCAGTGCAACCTTGGGCGTTGGTGCTTTTGGCGAACAAAGTGAGGGAAAGCGCACCGAATACTTTTCGATATTTTGCTGAACAAGGGGTGGCGGTGAAGGTGATTTCTGGCGACAATCATTTGGCGGTGGCAGAGATTGCCAGGCAGGCTGGAATTGAGGGAGAGAGTGTCGATGCGTCTACTTTGACAGAAAAGGAGTTGGTCCGAGCGATGCAAAAATATACGATATTTGGTCGGGTGAGGCCAGACCAAAAACGTTTAATGG
>CAMBYK010000002.1 GCA_945872155.1 uncultured Candidatus Saccharibacteria bacterium | reverse complement strand
GGTACGCGAGCTGGGTTCAGAACGTCGTGAGACAGTTCGGTTTATATCCGGCATGATCGTTAGGAATTTTGAGGAGATCTGTCTCTAGTACGAGAGGACCGAGATGGACGAACCTCTAGTGTATCGGTTGTGGCCACCTGCTGCATCGCCGAGTAGCTATGTTCGGAAGAGATAAGCGCTGAAAGCATATTAAGCGCGAAGCCCACTCCAAGATTAGAATTCCCTATGAGATCCCAGAAAGATGATCTGGTTGATAGGTGCAAGATGGAAGTGCGGCAACGCATGGAGTCGAAGCATACTAATAGATCCACCGCCTTTTTATGTCCAAACTACTATGCTTGTGCTTGCACTAGCAAGGGTAGTTTGGTAGACTTAACTAGCAATCGGTGCTCGAATAGCACCAGCAAGTATATTTCAATTTTGGCTGTATAATCGGACATCAATTCGCCGTCAGGAGCGTGTTTGGTGCCCATAGCGCTGGGGGAATACCTGTTCTCATTCCGAACACAGAAGTCAAGCCCAGTAGCGGCGATTATACTGCTTTGCGGGAAACTAGCAAGGTGCCAAATTATACAAGCAGCCGTCCGAAAGGGCGGCTCTTGTCTTTTCAAAAAACCACCCCGTAAGGTGGTTTTTTGATTAGTGATATTATTCTTCGGTAGTTTCTTCGATTGCGCTGAGTAGAGAATCTTCTACGTTCTGTTTCTTCTTCTTTGGCGCAGACTTAGCGAGCTCAATATCTAGTTCGTAGCCGGTTAGTTTCGAAGCCAAACGTACGTTTTGCCCTTGTTTGCCGATTGCGATCGATTGCTGGTCTTCGCTCACGAAAACCTTGGCATGCTTGCCGTCAATGTCAACTTTTACAATCTCCGCCGGGCTGAGTGCTTCGCGGATGTATTCGGAGGCGTTGTCGCTCCAGTTGACAATGTCGATTTTTTCACGTTCGCCAATCTCATTCATCACGGCCTGCACGCGCACTCCGCGTCCACCCACAAAGGTGCCAACTGGGTCCACGCCGGGAACGGTCGCCATCACGGCGATTTTAGTGCGACGGCCAGCTTCGCGCGCAATTGCACGGATTTCTACGGTGCCGTTTTCGATCTCTGGCACTTCTTGGGTAAAGAGGTATTGCACAAATTCTGCATTACCGCGAGAAAGGATCAAACGAGCCCCGCGCTCATCGCGCTCGATATTTTTCAAAAACACCTTGATGCGACTGCCCACACTGTAGCGTTCGCCTTCAATTTGTTCAGATTTTGGCATAATACCGGTAGCTTTGCCGAGCTCCACGTGGACCATTTTAGGCTCCACGCGTGAGACCATGCCGGTTACTACAGTGCCGATTTTATCTTCAAACATAGTCAGCACCACGTCGCGTTCGGCTTCACGCAGTCTCTGTACCACCACTTGCTTAGCAGTCATAGACGCCACGCGACCAAAGCTGGTCACCTTATGGCTCTCTTCTACGATATCCTCAATTTTGGCGCCCTTGCCAGCTTCTTTGAGCGGAATTTCGGTTGCTGGGTTGTAGGCAAGCTCGTCTTCCACTACTGTGCGAGCCACAAAAACTTCGGCCTCGCCAGTTTTCAAATTCAGCACTGCGCGTACGTTCATCTCGCGGTCGCCATTATCTTTGCGCCAAGCTGCCGCAATAGCTGCCTCGATTACTTCTAGCACTACATCTTCGGGCAAGTTTTTTTCTTCCGCAATCACTTTTACCATCGCGGACATTTGTTTCAGGTCTAAACCTTCCATAATCCTCCTTAAATTAAAAATGCCGTCCCTCTTCGGGCCGGTCAATCAAGTAATAACTCTATTATATCAAACCGCTCAAGAAAAGTCAAGATTTTGAGTCGCGCGTCGAATTTTTATGTTCTTAGCACGCATTTCGCAAATTCCTCACCGCCAAAATTCTCACCTGTGATATACTAAAAACATGAGCAATATCACCGATAAATTACCTTTCGCCAAAAAATCTTCACCAACTGTTGCTCCCGCTGTTAAGCCTGCTTACTCTAGCGAAGATACCATCTTGGCTCTTGATATCGGGACCGAATATGTCAAAGCCGTTATCGCCGTTCAGTCCAAAAATAACACCTTAAAAGTAGTCGGCACCGGGCGTGCCCGTCAGCATCCTAACAATATGTATGCTGGGGCCATCGCCGATATTTCCGGCACCATTGCCATCTGCGAAAAAGCCCTCGCCGTCGCCGAAGAACAGGCCGGCGTCACTGCCAAGCTCACCGTAGTCGGTATTGCTGGCGAGCTGATCAAAGGCGACACTTCTACCATCCGCTATCGCCGCCAAAACGGCAACAAGCCAATTTCTGAGCAGGAAATGACTCTGATTATCAAAAAAGTGCAAGAAAAAGCTGGCGAAAAAGCTCGCAAAGAAGTCGCCATCGAGACCAACAACCCTAATGTTGAAGTTCGTTTGATCAATTCCGCTATTGTGGGCCTGCAAATTGATGGCTACAGGGTTAGCAATCCGATCGGCTTCAAGGGCTCCGACTTGTCTATTCAATTTTATACTGCCTTCGCCCCTCTGGTGCATATTTCCGCCATCGAAAAAGTCTGCGCCGAACTCAGTCTCGATTTGCTCGCTGTCGCAGTAGAACCCTTTGCTGTTTGCCGTGCCTGTCTCGGCGATGATTTGGACAATAATTTCTCCGGCATCGTCATGGACATTGGCGGCGGCACCACTGATATCGCCCTTGTGAACGACGGCGGCGTTGAGGGGACTAAGATGTTCGGCGTTGGCGGTCGCAGTTTCACTCACCAGATTGCGAATTCGCTCGGCGTGGACTTTGACACGGCTGAAAAGGCCAAAATCAACCCCAATCAGTCGGACATCCCAGCCTCCGTGCACACTAAAATCGACCAAGCCATCGACGCAAATCTCGCCGTTTGGCTCTCTGGCGTGCAGATTTCACTAGAAGATTTCAATACGGGCGAGATGCTACCGAATCAAATTTTGCTCGCGGGTGGCGGGGCTGGCCTGTTGGCCCTCCAAGAGTCGCTTGCTACCTCTGATTGGTTCAGTGAACTGCCGTTCGCGCGTCGCCCAGTGGTGCATCTAGTAGATATCGCCGACATTCCAGGCATTAGCAACAACACAGACTCTGCGCTTGACCATTCTTATGTCACGGCTTTTGGCTTGCTCCGCGTTGCGCTCGACACCCTAGCTGGCGCCCCAAACGAAAATAATTTCCGCGCCAAACTCGCCAAACTTTTGCAAAATTAACTTAAAACTAAATCTTAATCTCGCGAAATTCGCCAGGTTGCAAATCTCCAAGTGTCCATTTGCCAAAGGCGTCTCGCCTCAGACTCACTACCGTATATCCCAGCGCCCCAAAAGTGCGCCTAATCTGGCGGTTGCGCCCCTCGCTCATCTCTACCTGCCAGATTTTGCGGGTTTCATCTAGCCTAGTCAACCCTAGGCGGCTCCTACCGTCTTTGAGTTCAATGCCAAAGTCCGCAATCATCTGCTGATGTAGTGGCTCTAAGCTCCGGTCCAACTCCACGGTATAAATCTTGCGCTTGACGAACTTAGGGTGCGTCATCTCAAAAGCAAAGTTGCCATCATTAGTCAGCAATATCACTCCAGAAGAGTCCTTGTCTAGCCGACCAACATTCTTTAGCTGGCGATATTTTTCGGGCAGAAGTTGATAAACCGTCGGCACACCGCCCTGAGAACGGCGCGAACATACATACCCGGCAGGCTTATTCAGCAATAAATAAGAAAACTCCGCCTCAAACGGAACAACATTACCATTATAGCATACTTCGGTAGTTTTGTCAATGCGTGCGCCTAAAATAGCACGCGCGCCATTTATTTTTACCTTGCCGGCCTCAATCGCGTCATCCGCCTCGCGGCGCGACAATCCCAGCCTCTCTGCTAGAAATTTATTGAGCCGGATTTGTTCCATTTTCTTGGGATGGCATTTGTGGTTGAACTGGCTGTGCTGGAGTTTGCGCTGGCGCCTGAGGTTGTACCTGAGCTTGAGTTTGGGTTTGTGCTGGCGCTTGTGATTGCGCTGGCTGCGTCAAGGCCGAAGCTTGCGTCATTGGAGCTTGTGCCTGCGCTGGCTCCGCCGAAGCTACAGCAACTGGCTCCGCCGGAGCTGCTACGCGGTCGTTCAACACCTCATGCACAGCATTCACCACATCTTCGATACCAACTTGCGATTTCACCAAATAGCGATCCGCGCCTAGGCTTTCACCGCGTTTGCGCTGGTCATCGGAAGATAACGCCGTCATCATAATCACCTTAATATCTTTGGTCTCGGCCGTAGAGCGCAGGATATCCAACATATCAAAACCAGAAATTTTCGGCATCATCACATCAGATAATACCAAATCGGGGCGCTCTTTCACTGCCACCGCCAAAGCTTCTTCGCCGTCTCCGGCCGACACAATAGTGTAGCCTTCCGCTACCAAGCGAATACCATAAATCTCGCGCAGGCTTTTGTCGTCCTCTACTAGTAAAATTTTTGCCACTTTGCCTCCCTTCTTGAAGTTATAATTAGTTTACAATACTTTTGCTTTTTCTTCCACTTTTTCTGTTGATGACCCCGCCAATTCTTCCATTGTTTTTGACGCGTCTATCGCGGAAGCCACAGTTTCTGCCTCCACCTCCACTAATTCTGACGTCTTAGCTGGCGTGTCCTCAGTCTCCTCTGTTTTTTCCGTCGTGACAGTCATCGCCTCGGCTTTTTCGGCCATCGCCAGTCTAGTTGCGCGCTCTTTTTGCGCCTCATTCGCAATCACAATCTGTTGTCTGTGGTAATCCATGTCGGAAATTCTTGGCAGGGAGACATAGAAAGTAGAGCCTTCATTAAAAGAGCTCTCGGCCCATACATTCCCACCCATCGCCTCCACTCGCTGCTTCACAATATAAAGTCCCAATCCCGTTCCGCCGATTGTGCGGGTCTGTGAATTATCCACGCGATAAAATTTCTGGAAAATATGCTTGAGATCGTCTGGCGCAATGCCCATGCCAGTATCAGTCACATTGATCAAAGCCCGGTCGCCATCTCCTCGCACATTCACCCAAATCGATCCACCTTCCGGGGTATATTTAATTGCGTTTTCGAGCAAGTTATTAATAATTTCGCGCAAAAAATCGATATCCACCGAGCAATAAACCACCTGGTCAATCAGCCGGTCGCTACGCTCTACTTGCGTGCCAAAGCTAAAATTAATTTTCTTCGCCGTCATTGCCTGTAGCTGGCTTTCGGCGATTTCTTTTACTAGGCCTTGCATTTCTACTGGCGCAAGCCGCAGCTTTAGTTGATTATCGTCTAGTCTTGTTACGTCGAGCAAATCGCGAAACAGTTTGCCTAGGTGCTGGCTGGCGGTGTGGGCAGCGGTTAGATATTGTCTAGCGCGGTCGTCGATGGTGGCGGTCTGAGTATTTAGCGCCAATCCTAGATACCCCTCAATTGAGGCCACCGGCGTGCGCATCTCGTGGCTGGCGGTTGAAATAAACTCCGCCTGAGCCCCTTCTTCCTCAAGCTCTTTTGCGATATCACGCAAAGTCACGATAATATCTCCGCGTCCTTCGCTCATCGGCGTAACCGTAATTGCTACTGGGACTTTTCCTCCTTGAGTGTTCGTCAAAATATATTCGCGCGTTTTTTCGGCACGCTTCGCTCCCACCGCAAGAAAGAGCTTGTTCTGAGCCGGGTCAATTTTCATACCTTCGCCGTTTTCAAACTCCGCTAGACTACCAATTTTGGTCCCCAAAATCAGCTCAGGACTCTTGTGCCCCACCATGGCAGTCGCCGCCGGGTTGATCATCTTGATCGTGCCAAGACTATCAACAATAATCACCCCTTCTTCTATCGCATTCAGCACGGTGCGCGCCATCGCGGATTGGTCTGTTATATTACTTTTGTCTTTCTTTTTGAAAATGCCCATTATGCCTTATTTTAGCACAAACGGATTAAAATATGTTATATTTGTATGCATGAATAAGGATGTGATTTATATTGAGCCGGAGGATGATATCACTGATATTATCAATCGGATCAAAACCGCCAAACAAAAAATCGTCGCACTTGTTCCACCTCAAAAAATCGGAGTTTTGAGAAGTGCGCTCAATACCAAACTAGTCGCCAAAACTGCCGCCGCGGTCGAAAAAGCCGTGGTTATCGTCACGGTCGATCCGGCTCTAATCAAATTAGCCATTTCGGCCGGCATCCCAGTGGCCAAGAACCTGCAGTCTCGCCCGATGATGCCGAGCGAAATCAGCCAGCTCGCTCAGCCAGAAGAGGAAATAATTGATGAAACTAAAGAAAAAACAGCCGCGCCCGCCTATCAGCCGCACCTCGCCCCCAAGCAACCGGACCAGGTGATTAACTCTCAGGATCTTGCCGAACCAGAGACCAAGTCGGACAAAACCAACAAGCCTTTCCAGAAAGCTAGCAAAACCAAAATCCCTAATCTAGATCGCTATCGCAAGTGGATTATTTTGGGCGCCGCCGGCTTTGTTCTGCTGGTTGGGCTATTAGTTTGGGCGCTCGTCATCGCTCCATCCGCCAAAATTTCAGTTTTGGTCCGCACTACTGCCAATAATTTCTCCGAAAATATCAATTTCACCCTTAAAACTTCTGAAGAAGACGTCAAAAGTGGCAAGCTTTTGCTAGAAGAACAAAAGCAAACTGACAAAGCCGAGACTGAATTTGTTGCCACCGGCACTAAAAACGTCGGCGAAAAAGCCTCTGGAAAGCTTGTGCTGACAGCCTATTTCAAAGATGACAACAATAAAAGCAAGGCTATTCCCGCCGGCACAGTCTTTTCTACTGGCGAGCAAAAATTTACTATCACCAAAGCAACCGCCATCACCGTTGAAAATACTGATTCTTGCGAAAAAGCAAACAGCCTTACAGAGATGGGGTTAGGCTGCAAACGCTCCATTACCGTAGACGTCGTTGCACAGCAACCAGGCGCTGCCTCCAACATCGCTGCTGGCACCACCAATTGGACTTGCTCCGTTGCTGGCGTAATCGCCGCCAACGCCATAGCTTTCACTGGCGGTACCGACAAAAACATCACCATCGTCCAACAGTCCGACATCGACAAGGCCAAAGAAAAGCTTTCTTCTTCCAACGAAACCTCAGGCAAGAAAAAACTTATCAAAGGACTCTCCAAGAGCATGGTCGCACTAGAATCTAGCTTCAAACAGACTGTCGGCGATCCAGTTTCTACTCCTAAATTAGGCGAAGAGGTCAAAGAAGGTGTCACCCCAAAGCTCGAATCCACCACTACCTACACCATGTATGCCGTAGATAAGGCCAATCTAGAAGATTATATCCGCGCCAAATCAAAATCCAAGGTCAGCAAAGATCAAAAACTTTACTCCGTCGGCTCGCCCTTTATTGAGCGCTTCGTCCAAAACGATAAAGAAATCACGGCCAAACTCAAAACCATCTTACAGGTTGGCCCCAAAATCACCGAGAGAGACATTTTGGCCAAGTCGCAAGGTCGTAAAATCGGCGAAGTCCAATCTCTCATCAAATCTATCAATGGCGTCAGCACCGTCACTATCAAGCCATCGTTCTTCTGGGTCACCTCCGTGCCAAGCAACGCCAACAAAGTCACTATCGAACTAAAGGTAGAAGAATAATGAAAATTCTCGGTCTCGACGTTGGGACCAAGCGGATTGGCGTAGCCAAGGCCGATACCGGCGTGCGCATCGCTACTCCTGTTTGCACCGTTAGCGTGGACGGCACCGAATTTGAACAAATTGCCCGCTTAGCTAAAGAAAATCACACCAATTTGTTCGTTTTGGGCCTTCCTCGCAACGTTTTAGGGCAGGAAACCGCGCAGGCGGCCTACACCAAGGTTTTTGCTCAGAGCCTCGAGAAGGCCATTCCAGGGGCTAAAATCCGCTTTCAAGACGAATCTTTCACTTCCGTCGAGGCAAAAAGTCGCCTTAAAGCACAAAAAACTCACTCAAACAAAGCCCGTCAAAATCTGGCCAAATCTGGCCAGATCGACGCTGAAGCCGCTGTCATTATTTTGACTGATTTCATTGAAAGTTTTTCTGTCAAGAGCTTCAACTCTTCTGCCAAGAACTTTAGTTCTCCTGTCGAGGAACCTAACCTTTCTGCCAAGAGTCTCAGCTCAGACGATAAGTCATCTGCTATGAGCCAGACCTCGGTTACTCCGGCCACTAAACCAAACGCTAAAAAAAACTCTAAATCCACTATGCCCAAAAAATCTTCTTCCAAAACTCGTCATCGCTGGTATCATCGGCCAATCAATCGTGTCAAACGCCTGATTCTGCTCATTTTTATCGCCATTTTTGCCTTGCTTACCACTGCTGGCGTGGGCGTTTTTGGTTGGTATCAAATTTCGCTCGGCCCCGTCTCGCGCAACCAAGACTGTTCTTCCGCGAGTTCCGGCCCCTGCGCCTTTCAAAATTTCAGCATCACTGCCAATGAATCCGCGCAAAACATCGCCGATCGGCTCGCCGCTGCCAAGCTCATACACTCGTCTTTGGCCCTGCAAATTTATCTGCGAGTGAACAACCTCTCCGCCCAGCTCAAAACTGGTGTTTTTAAACTGCGTACTACTATGACCGTTGCGGAAATTGTGGAGACGATTACAAAAAATGGCGCAGCTGAAAACGTTTTTCGCCTTACCATTCTACCCGGCGAAACTCTTGTCGATTTCAAGGCCAAACTGCTTAAACTGGGCTATAATTCTCTAGTCATCGACACTGCACTTGCGGCCAAATACGACCACCCCATCTTAAAAGACAAACCGGCCGACGCTTCTCTTGAGGGCTACATTTTTGGCGACACTTATGAATTTTTCCAAGGCGAAACCGTGCAAAATATCATTAAACGCACTTTGGACCAGCTCCAAGCCAAGGTGAACCAAAACAACATCATTCCCGCTCTAAAAGAGCAAGGTTTCACCCTTTGGGATGGCATTAGGCTTGCTTCGGTGGTCCAAAAAGAGGCCAGACCGGCCGACCAGGCCATGGTGGCGGGAGTTTTTCTTAATCGCCTGCATGCCGGGCAGACGCTCGGCAGCGATGTCACTGCAAAATACGCCGTGGACTTAATCGATCCTAATCGCACTATTTACAACAATAATGCTGCAGTTCTGGCCTACGATTCTTGCTACAATACCCGCAAGCACACTGGATTGCCTTGCGGCGCCATTTCTAATCCTGGCCTCTCCGCTCTCTTGGCCGTAGCTCATCCCACCCCTAGCAAATACCTCTTTTTCTTGACAGGGGACGACGGAAAGATGTATTATAGTACCACATACTCTGGACATGAATACAATATCCGTAAATTCTGCAAGGAGTATTGTCAAGCTGCATTATGAGCAAAAAACTCAAAAAATCTACTAAAGAATCAATCAAAAAATTCCTACCTTATCTTGCCACTTTCTGTGTAATTTTGGCGATTATTTTTGTCGGCTCAAAAGATAAGAATCAGGTGCGTCAGGTTGCTCAGCTCGATGTGGCCACTATCGCCAAATCAGGCTTCAATGTTTCGGCTGGTCAACTTACAGAGTTTTACGCTGTTGCAAACGTAGCCGAGAGTTTTGGCCTCCAGAGTGCCAATGAGCTTAGCAACAACTACACCTCAATGGCGATTATGGACAAAATCGGCCAAACCGCCGCCGAACGCATTGAAAAGCCAGAAATTACCAATACTGCTTCCTTGGTACGTCAGGTATATACCTACACCGTAAAAGAGGGCGAATCCATGCACGCCATTGCTGTCGCTCATCGTCTCACGACAGACCAAATTCGTTGGTCCAACGGCCTTAAGAGCACTGATCTTGCTGTTGGTACCGTACTTTATCTCCCAAGCGTTCCGGGCATCGTCTATACCATCAAGGCCGGAGACACCGTGGACTCAATCGCATCCAAATATCAGTCTTCGTCCGAGCAGATTATTGCCTTCAACGACCTTGAACAGGACCAAACCCTTAATGCCGGTGTCAAAATTGTTTTGCCTGGGGGTGTCTTGCCGGTTGTTGAGCGCCCAGAATATGTCCGCCCAGCCCCATCTTATTCCTTTGGCACTGCCTTCTATTCTGCTTCAAATCCTATGGCGCCAGGCTGGTGTACCTATTATGCCTGGGGTCGTCGTTATAATATGGGTGGTGGCTATGTGCTACCACGCAACCTCGGCAACGCTGTCACTTGGGACGATGCTGCTGCAGCTTTCGGTTTCCCGGTCAACCGCACTCCTGCCGCCGGCGCTGTTTTCCAGATTGACGCTTCGGGCTATTACTATGGCCACGTTGGTATTGTAGATAAAGTCAACTACGACGATAATGGTCAGATTACCAGTATAGTAGTGAGCGATATGAACGGCATCGCTGGCTTCAACCGTGTAGGATCCGCCACCTGGGAATACTCCACTTGGAGTAAATACAAATACATTCATTCGCGTTAATCGTTAAGATATGTTATAATTTTAAATATGTTTGTCGATACCGCTAAAGTTATGCTTAAAGCTGGTAAAGGCGGTGATGGTGCCGTCTCTTTTCGCCATGAAATTTATATACCCAAAGGCGGCCCAGACGGCGGCAACGGCGGCAAGGGCGGCTCTATTATTTTCCGCGCCGATAAAGACACCAACACCCTGTTAGATTTTCGTTTCAACCCCGAGCTCAAGGCTCAGCCAGGCAAAAACGGCTCCGGGCAACGTTCCGCCGGCCGCTCTGGACAAGATTTGATTGTGGAAGTGCCGATCGGTACCGTAGTCAAGCGCGACGGCCAGGTTATCGCTGATTTAACCGCGCACGGTCAAGAATCTGTAGTTGCTCAGGGTGGCGATGGCGGTTTTGGCAATGCTCATTTCAAGTCTTCTGTGCGTCAGACTCCGCGTATCGCCGAAGTTGGTGAGCCCGGCGAAGAGTTCGAAGCCGAGCTTGAGCTCAAGCTCTTGGCTGACGTCGGTCTGGTAGGTCTGCCCAACGCCGGCAAATCCACTTTTCTTTCCGTAGTCTCTAATGCCAAGCCAGAAATTGCCGACTACCCCTTCACTACTATCACGCCCAACTTAGGCGTGGCCACTGTTGACAAAAAAGATCTTTTAATCGCTGATATTCCAGGTTTGATTGCTGGCGCCTCCGAGGGCAAGGGTCTCGGCCACGCTTTTCTGCGTCATGTCGACCGCACCGCCGTGATATTGCACTTGGTTGATGTCTACAACGACGACGCCGGTCAAGCCTATCGCACCATCCGCGCCGAGCTTGAGCAGTATTCTGATTTGGCTGCTCGCCCTGAGATTGTTGCCCTCACCAAGACAGAAGGTCTCGACCAAGACATTATCAATTTGCAAATTTCTGCCATTTTGGCTCAAAACCCCGATGCCAGAGTTTTTGCCATTTCCTCAGCTGCTCACCAGGGAATAGAGGAATTGCTTCGCGCCCTGAAAGAGGTCGTACTTCGGCAAGACCAACAGCGGAATCGTTTGTCGTCAGAGTTTTCCGTCGAGACAGACCAACAGCAGAATCGTTTGTCGTCAGAGTTTTCTAATGCGGAGAGCCAGCAACAGAATCTTTTGCTGTCGGGCTCCCGCAGTCACGACGAGGACGCAGCGACGAGCCCACTGGCGACGGGCGCGAGGAGCGTCCGACAGAAAAACGATTCTGCTGCTGGCCATAAAGAAATCCCTGTCATTCAGCTCAAAAAAGAAGCTTATGCCGACGCCTGGACGGTCACAGAGACCGAAGACGGCAAATTTGTGGTCTCTGGTGCCAAAATCGAAAAATTTGCCCGCCGCACTGACCTTGCCAACTACGCCAGTGTCAACCGCTTGCGCGATATTATGAAAAAACTCGGCATCAAAGCCGAGCTCACCACTCGCGGTGCCAGGCCAGAGAGCATCATCAATATCGCCGGTAAAGAATTTACCCTGTTAGAAGATTATTAAACTAGAAAGAGACCGGCTTTGCGGTCTCTTTGCGCTGACGCGCGCCCACCCTGGGGCACATTGTTTTGTTTTAATCTGCTGTTTTTGTTTTTAATGAGTCTCCGCACTCTAGTTCAGCGGAACCCCTGCGAAGCGTATCAGCTTAACTAGAATATACAAAACCATTACCTTTTTGTCAAGCCCTAAATCCCATTTTTATCAAAAGTAAAACCATATGCTATAATCATAAGCATGAACGAGCAACCACAAGATCAAGCTTCGCAGGCCGCCCCTTTCTTTGATTCTGCCGCCATTGCGAACAAAAAGAAACCAAAATTTTTCGTCCGCATCCAGGAATCCAAAAAATTCACCAAAAAACAAAAAATTTTGTTAGCCATTGGCGCTGCCGTGCTCTTTATTGCCTTAGTCGCTCTGATTGCTTGGGCCGTGTTGGCTTTCACGAAAAAGGCCACCCCTGAGCAGCCTCAGCCCGTCGACAAAATCACCGAACTTAGGGAAAGCATCGAAGACGTAGCTTCCAAAGATTCTCCATTGGCCTATTCAGATGCTAAGCAGGCCCTTAATCTTAAGCTAGAAAAATCCAGAGATCTAGTAGAGCGTCTCAAAATTAGTCTCATTTTAGTAGACTTGTTCAACCAGAACGATGATTATGCCCAATCTATCGAGACCTTGCTTTCATTTGACCCAGAAGATTTTGACTTTGCAGAGCAGGAAAAGCTTTACGCCGCCTTAGTGTTCACCTATTCTCAGATGGGAGACGAAACCTCGCGTGACATTTATATCGAAAAAATGCAGGCCATGTATGCTGCCCAATCTTCCAAACAGAATCAATAAGTGCTAGAATATGAACAATCTGGGTGTGGCGCAGTTGGTAGCGCGCAGCGTTCGGGACGCTGAGGTCGTCGGTTCAAGTCCGATCACCCAGACCAGTAATGAAAATTTCGGGGCTTGGCGCAGTTGGTAGCGCGCACGCCTGGGGGGCGTGAGGTCGCCAGTTCGAGTCTGGTAGTCCCGACCAAGTTGTTTTTTTGAAACAAGCAGAATTTTCCTCTACCCTCTTTACAAATTTAAGCATGTGTGGTATAATGTGTTTATCAAGTTATTGATGTAGTATTAGCGCATCAATGACGATGCGCACATTAAGGAGGGGAAATCATGAAAAAGTATGTATCACTAGTAGTTATCGCTCTTATTTTTGCGTGCTCCGGCATGGCCTTTGCTGAGCCGGTAGCTCAAGCTCCGCAAGTGACTTCCGTGCCACAGGTGCTAGCTGAGCCGCCAATAGCAACGGAAACCACAGTAGTGGCTCCCGACCAAGCAGACGCCACTCAAACTACTGTCCAGAGCTCTGAGATAGTGGTCAAGAAGACGGAAAAAACTACCGTCAAGACTACTAAAAAAGTGAAGGTCACAAAGAAAGTATTGCGCGCAAAAGTCAAAGCTCGCATCAAATTCTTCGACCAGCTCACAAAAGATCTGGGGTATGAGAGAACGTCGCGTCCTTCACATATTGACGACAACAATAGACTTGTTAGCACGATGCTTTATTTTGAGAAGAAGGACATAGAAATCATAATCATGATCTCGGCCAAAAAGACAGCGAAGTATAGCTCAAGGATGTGCTACTATTACACAGTCATCGACCATGCTTCGGCAGACAGGCTAGAGGATGTTTTTGACGTTGATACGAACGGAGTCACCCGTGCAAAATTGATCAAAGTTTTTGAAAAATACGCCTCATACTTTGATTAATTAAAACGCCACTTTTGTGGCGTTTTTTTCTGGCTTATGCTATATTTTATACATGAGCAAATTGGGTGTTTTAACTTATCTGAAAAATCAAAAAATTTTTACCTCTGTTAAGCTGTTTTTTCTGCTGGTCTCTTTTTTTGCCGTTTTGCTATCCCCAAGCTATGCCAGTGCTGCTGGTTTTTACGGACCAGGGGCCGGTGGTGGAGGTGGCTGTGGAGACAAGAGCGCGATCGTATGGAACGATACCTGTTTTGGTGTTACTTGGGTTTATTACGAATACAACGGCACCAGCAACATCGACATGAGCAGAGACAAAAAAGGCAACAAGGTCTATTATTCCAATCACGCTCCTGCCTCTGTCGTGTCCGGCAAATGTGGCCGGGTTGGTGGGTTTTGGCATCTTGGCACTGAGACTTACAATCCTCAGACCGATGAAAGCTACGAGTATCAGCGCGGGACTTGGTGGTGGGGCGATGTCTATAACGGCAATGCTAAGTTCATCTATCCTGGTAGCTCCGTCACCCCAGACTCCAGCCGGGTACGCAAGGCCGGTAATGCTTATGCTAAACCAGTGAGATATGGTTCAAAAAGTCAAGTAAGAAAAGACTTTTTAGCTATGAAAAAGGCGGGCGATAGTGATCTTCGGCCTGGCTATGACTGGGATAGCCCCTCTAGCCGTCTTGGATGGTTCTGTTATGGCGAAGGCTTTTCTTCTCGCTCCACCGTCAAAATCACCAGCCCCACCGAAGTCGAAAAGTCCAGCTCCTCCTCCGGCACCAACGCCGCTTCTGCCGACATTACCGTTCGGGCAGGAGAACAGGTCTCTATCTCCTTCAAGCACGATCTCAAGCTAGCCCAAGATCTGCCTAATATTCCTGCCTCTCTCAAGTCGGATTGGGACGTCTTAATAGTGGACAAATCATTGCCCTCCGGCGTCCTGGCTCCGTTGCCAAACGAGCACTCGGGCACTTTTAAGCCAACTAACGACAAATTCAAGACCGTCTCCACTACTCGTGCGCTCAATTTTAGAGTCCCCGATGTCGCCAACGGCACAAAATACACCATTTGTCAGCGGATCAAATACAACAAAAACGCCTCCGACTCATCTAGGGATGGTGTATCCAAGGCTTGTGCCACTATCACCGTTCGGAAAGGGCCCATCCCGCCGAAACCAGATCAATGTCCAGTACCTGGCGCCACCGCGCCGGTGGCTTCTCAAGACTATGGTGAGACCGCTACCTTTTCTGCCGTTGCTAATTTTTCGGCTGGTACGGGTTGGTTAGCCGGCAAGACTTTTGCGAAACCTGGCGATTCTATCGGTTTTGTCCACTGTCTCTTCTCCGGCGTTCAAGCAGTCCGGATTACCGGCTCTCACGAAAAAGGTGCCACGCACGTTTGGCGCAACACCACCAACGGCCGTTCAACTATTCCGTCCTCCGCCGCATCAGGCAATACTAAAATTAATGCCTCACCAAGTAGCAACTACTTCTTTGGCAATGCCAGTTCAAACGTTGGCTTGCGCAGGGGTGAAACTAAGCCGATTGTCACTTACAGCCCAAGTCTCAACAACACCAAATATAGTTGTCAGTATGATCCTAATAATCTTTTTATCTCCAGTTTCATCAAAGGCGGCTATCAAATTCCAGGGTTTAATGCCCCATCTGCTGGCTGTAGAAATGGCGCCGGTGGCTCGGGTAGCTACTCGGACGTCGGCAAGACTATCACGCAAACACAAAATTTTTCTGGCACCGTCAGATTATCAGCCATCCCTGGTGGCCCAGATTCCTGGACCATGGGGCGATGGGAATACTATACTACCACCTGTTACGCACCAAAATATGACAAAAAGGGTAACCTGATCGGCTATACACCGTATTCCTGCACTCGATCCCATTACGTTACTTATAACTACAGCCATACTAACAATTATTACAATGAGCAATCTTCTTACGGTACCTTGTCTTCGTCGGCATCGGTCATCATACCCTACAATTATGACACCACTGTAAGCACCAACATTCCTTCCGATCCTGCCGTCTATGGCGGGGAAGAATCTTCTGCGCATTATGAGGTCTCTGTCGTCCCCCGTCGTAATCCGGACGTCAACGGCTCGGAGCCTTATGCCACTATGACTCCTCCTAACACTCGCGTAGAGTTGGTTAGCTTCACCATCAAGCCTAGTCTAAGTGCCAATAATGGGACGCTACCAACGGCCATTCAGGGCATCGAGAGCACGTATCGTAGCCCATGTGATTTTTACAGAGCCAAACTCGGCTCCAATCTGGGCTACGAAGGTTGCAAAGTGGAAAAATCTACTGTGGGCTCACTTAACCCCAGCGGCAGTCTGGACGGCGGAGATCCTGAGAGCAACAGCGTCAAAATCACCATTCCTGATGCCGAGCCGGGCACCAAATTCTGTACGGCCGTAGGTGTTTCTCCATCAGACTCCCACAATCGACCAGGAGCAGACCTCGGACCAGGCGCCAATGCATCGGCCGACAACACCAGCAGCAATTGGAAGATTTCTCACGCTTCTTGCCGCACGATTGCCAAAAAGCCCAATTTCCAAGTTTGGGGGTCAGGCTTCTTTAATGCGGGCAACCTCTCTACTTCCACCTCACACAAGACAATTTATTCCAATTATGCCAGGCAGACTCTCACTAGGCTCTTTGGCTCTTGGTCTGAGCACGAAACCATCGCTCAGGGTGAAGTTTCCGGCTTTGCTTCTGGCGCCACCTTGGGCTACAACCAAGCCGGCATCAAGGCCAACCAGTATAATCCCAACGTGCTATTTTCCACGCTTCCGGGCGGCCTAGTCAAAGGCTACGATCGCACGGCCTGTCAGATCTCCTCTCTCACGGTGTCCAATCAGACCTGCAGTAGTGGCGTCACTGGTAATGCCGATATCAAAGGGGTTTCGCCACGCGATGATGTAGTGAACCGCATGCTGATGCGCTACACCCTACCAACCAGCCGTTCGTTAGAAAAATATCCGGCGGCCAGCTGTCCTAAGCTCTACGCTCCGGGCGCCACTAGTGCAGACGGCACCATCCGTAAAGGAGCAGAGCTTGCGCACCAGTCTTGCGTGCAACTCAGTGATAACGTCCGGTACTTACGAGTAGAAGCCCCTTACGCAATTTTGGCAGACAACGTCACCGTGGGTGAAAGAAATAATCCTGTCACACTCGTCATTCATGTGGTCGGCGGCACATTGCAGATAGATGGAGATATCCGCTATATTCATCCTAGCGACCATGGCGAAGCGGCATACCAAGATATCGCCTCACTTTCTCAGGCCCTCATCTTTGCAAAAGATATCAATATCGGCTATAGCAATGGCAATATCGACGCCTGGCTCTTTGCCTTAGGTAGTAGTACTTATCCTAAGTCTGCCGGCGTTATCAATACTTGCTATCCCTTCCGCCCTGGTAGCCGCGGTCCTGGCGTTTCTTCAGACGTCTCTCACTGTCACAACCCGCTTACTATTAACGGCCCTATCTTTGCCGGCAAACTGCGGCTTTATCGTACTGGTGGTGCTGGTGTCGGCGATCGCTCCATCGATCCTGCCGAACGTTTCGACCTTCGCCCCGATACCTACCTTTGGGCCTATTCCCAAGCACAGCGTTTTTCACAGGCTATTTCTACTTACACCAGGGAATTAGCCCCAAGATACTAAATCTGCCCACGTAGTTGACTTTTCTGCGCATCTGTGTTATAATGGAGACATCTTTGAGTTAATTTCAAAGCGTATTTGTCAGATTGTTCCAGGCGGCGCTAAGAATGTTCTTGTGAGCATTTTTGGCGCCGCCTAGAAGACTTGGTCTTTAAAATTTTGAGTGCGGCAGAGAGGAAGTACTAGTATGCTTAGAGGAGATAGTGCTATTTTAGTGAAAGACAGAGAACGTTTAGTTGGACCGAAAAACGGGCACGTTGATTGCCTGTTATTGATGGACGGCGGAAAAGAAAAGACTTTTATAAAAGTCTTCCGTCCCGATGGTAGCCAGAGGCCTACCACTGTCCATCCGGCAGTAGCCTGCATGGCGCCTAAGACCATAGAATGTTTAGGCGTTAGCCCAAACGATATGGTGGAAAAGGTCTCCTATGAAACCGGAGACTTAATTGTCCGTGCTCATGTCAAAAACGGCAAAGCGTCGTTTTCTTGGGCCGTAAACGTCAATGGAGAAGAGGTAAAACACAAACCAATTTCTCCGTTCGAGATCGCATCTCCGAAGCCGACCAAAGCTCAAGAAGACGCAGCTACGAGATATGAGGAAAAAGTCATGACTTTAGGGTTTATCCCTGAAGTTTCCAAAGGATAGTTCCCCTGATGAAACCGTCACACAAGTGGCGGTTTTTTTCTGCACTTGTCATTTTCCTCACCGCTCATGCCTTGATTTATCTACTCCAAGCTCCTATAATAAACTTATTATGGTTCAAACCGCACCAGATGGCAATGACATCTCATCTCCAGATGATTGGGGTAATAATTTTCAGGCCGCCCAGAAGCTTGCTCGCGAGATGGAGGATAAAGCTGCCAAAGCCCCCCAAGACGTGGATGAAGCAGAGCAGGCCCGTCTAGGTGAGAACGGTTTTTTCTATTCCGGAAAAGGATTACAACCAAAGCTCTCCTCTGTGCGAGGCAAAAAAGTCAAAAAAGGCCCGATCGCTTTCATCGTGGGGCTGGTCATTTCTTTTGGGGCATTAACTTTGGGCGCCCAGTCCCTGTTGCCATTCAGCTTAGTTTCTCAATTCCAAGAACTTTTTGACAGTATGAAGCCGGTCTCTGAGCTTAGAAGCAACAGTCTTTTGATGCGCCAGATCGACGGTGGCTATACCAAAAATCCTTTCAGAGTTAGCATCACGGGCAAAAAGAGCTTTGCTGTCACCAAAAAACAGGCTGCCAAGCTCAAACAACAAGGCATTGAAATTGGTTCGCTCGACAAAAATGGCAAATTCGTAGCTAGTACAGACGGCTTTGGCCATACTAAAGGCACGGTTTTTAAGTTCGACGATGGCTCGGGCGTAGAAACTTTGGTTGCTCCCACCAAAAAATTAGCCGGGCAGATTGACTCTTCCAACCGGGTGGTGATGTCTATTCAAGACGCTTTCAAAATTGATGATTTCAACTATGGTTTTCGCAAGGGCTCGCGTACTTGGCGAGGCTCGGTGGGCGCTTGGTTTGGCCAGACCACACTCAAATTTCTACAGAGCAACAACCTCACTCGCAATCGTTTTGCAAAATTCCAGGAGCGTCTCAAGGCCGAGGCGGAAGGGAACAGTCGCCGCAAATTCATCAGCCAGATGATCAAAAACGGCATGGACGATTTAGATATCGATAACGGGACTGGTAAGGTCAGCGGCGGGACAAATGAAGTGGATAAGGACGGCAAAATTGTAGGGCAAAAAAAAGGTTCTTTTCAGTTTGAAAACAACGATGCAGGAAAGGCGGCAAAAGCCAAAGAGAAAAAAATTGGTAAGTTTTTTTATCGTGGCACTGAAGCTGAAATGAGCGGCGTTATCAAGTCTAAAGTGAGCTCTACTATGGAAAAAGCCTCCAGTATTGGTGGAGCTGCAGTCAATTTGGGCTGCACTGCTTTGAATGTGCTTGGCTCTATTAACGTAATGGTTGCTGGACATACAGCCTTGCAAACCAAGCCCTTGGCGAACAGTCACCTAGAAGCTTATGACAAAACTAGGTCTGGTGACGGAGATAATTCACCTACGCATGATTTAGTGAATACCCTTACCGAGCCAGCCGATACTTACGACGATGAGGGCCGCTTGCTTAAAACTGGCACCACTGGTATGTCATCGGAAGCATTGGCCTCGATTTATGAACGCCGTTCAGCCAACCAAAAAGATCGCAGCCTCGCCAGCTTTAACCTCTATTCTAGGTATTCGGAAATTTTTGGCAAGTTAGGCGGCTTTTTGGGTGTGGCTGCGGCTTCTTTTACTTCTTGCGCAGTTGCCCGTATGGCTGTAGCTGGTGTCGGCGCGATCACAGATTTGCTCACTGGCGGCATATCAAAAGGTTTTATGAAAATAGCTGGCACTGCAATTTTTGCCACTACAGTTGCTGGTATTACCTCGACGCTCGTTCAGGCCGTTACGCCAATTGCCTTCCGTGCCCTTTCGCGTGATCTTACCGAGATCGTCGGCGAGGATTTAGGCAATGGCCTGGTTCTTGGTGCTGAAAAATATATCTCTGGTAATCATCAGTTTCATGGTGGGTCGCTTGCCTCGAAAGAAAAATATGAAGAATTTGCCATGGCACAGCAAGATATAATTGCAAAAGAAGCCGAATTTGAGCGCGCCACCAGAAGCCCATTTGATGCCACTTCGCAGTATACATTTATGGGTAGTTTAGCTCGGCAGCTAGCTTTGATTTCTTCGAAAAATGGCTTCTGGGGGATAATGTCTTCGCTTGGCAATATCACGCGAAACGCCGTATCGGGTCTTTTCCCGCAGGTCTCTGCTGTTTCGGCCGTAGCAAACACTACTTATGGCGACTGCCACGACTTGGAATCTATTGGTGCCGTCGGCGACGCCTTTTGCCAGCCCTATATTATTTCCGATTTGGCCACTATTGAGGACGATCCGGATGAAGTCGTGAACTACTTGCTTTCTAAAGGTGAAATATCCGAAAAAGAAGGTGGTGGATTCAAAATTGAAGAGGAAGGAGATTTGGCCAAATACATTAAATATTGCAATAAGCGTCAATCCCCCTTCGGTATTGTTGACCAAAACTTCGCCAATGACTTTGCCCCGCTAGAATCTAATGGTGATAACGGCCTCGTAAATACCGTAGTTAATTCTGTGGTCGGCGCCATACCAGTTCTGGGTGATGCGGTTGATATCGTTAACTCTGCGGACCAACTCTCTCATGGCGGGTGGATTGACGGCAGCGCCTGTGTGTCTGGCGGGAATTTTGACAAAAGCGTATATACGCTAACCCCTACTTGGGAAGAATCCAAGTATTTCCAGCGTTTTCTGGAAGACCAAAGTCTTGCCTCCGAGATGGGCATTATCGAAGATGGGCAATCTGCTCTAGTTGGTTTCTTGGATGAGCATGACGCTGGTAATCCTCAGGACAACTCTTACGAAGCAATGCTGGCTCGTGCAAGCGGTCTTACACTTGCACAGGTTGAAGAAAATTTGGATTTTATCGCTTATCAAAATAGTATCGCGGAATATACACCCCCACAGCTAGATCGAGACAGCGGCACAAGCTTTGGTTTTGCCGAGCAGCCCGTTGATTCAATTAGTAGAAATTTGGCCTTCTTTAATTTTGTTAGTGGTAGCGCAAAAACTCGACGTCAGTATATCAGTGCATAGAAAAAGAGCCTCGTTGAGGCTCTTTAGTTTGTTCCGGTGTAATCAAACCAGATTGGATACTTAAACCCAATCATTTCTGGACCTGCATCGGGATCAGGGATGCAGAACTCGCAGTGAAATGAACGTATTAAAGAGTCGTATTGGTCAAAAACACCAATCTCGAAGTCCAGGGCCTTTTTCACTACCGGATTCCTGGTTGTCTTGGCGTCGTATGCTGTTTGGCATATGGGCCCAATAAATTTGATGAAATATTCCGTTACTCCGGAGTGCCATCCTGGGTGCTCTGTATCCGAATACTTCTCTCCTTCAAAGAAATCTTTTATCTCGGCAGTAAAGCTTTGTGCGAGATAAGTATTTGTTCTTAAGAAATACTTTATATTGTTGTGTTCGCCAGATTCTTTGATATGTACAACTAATACATTCGCTACTCGTGGGGACTCATAAATATAAACTGTGTAGCCCGATGCCTCGTAGAAGAAGCCTCGGCTTTTCCCGTCGGGAGACAGTCCGGCGATCAGTTTCTCCTCTTCGGCCATTGGCTTATATCCAATCTTCGCCAAATAGCCCCAGATATCAAAGAGCTTATTTTCTTCGTCGAAAAACTCGTCATTATCCACCGTAAGCTTTATTGGTGCGGTGCTTATATCTACGAAAGTTTTTTCCTGATCATAATCCTGCGGAACTTCCCAAATCAATGGGTTTTCTGCTGGATTTTCATCGTCTAATACCAACTCTTTATGTGGCGAATCCTCGTCATCATTTTGTGGTGTTTCACCGTTGTTCGCGTGGTTATCCCCACATCCCGTAGACAACGACACCAGTAGCATGACCACCATTACCAGAATTAAAACTTTTTTTACGTCTAATGCTCTCAACATTTCGCATTCCTCCTTCAAAATCAGCGCCTCTGCGCTTTTGTGCTGTGTCCTATTCGCCGTTCATGGTTTGATTTGCCGTCTTTTAAAGAGCTACCATTTTGGTCGATAGGAAATACCTATATAAATTTTATTTTAGCATACTTTGGCCAAAAAGTCAATCAAGATGATCTGAATCAAAACATCGTTTACACTTTTTGTTTGTAAAATAATTATTCCAATTGTAGCACAGTATTCGGCTAGGGTTTGGCAATTTGGGGCCCTTACTCCCTAGTAGGGGGAATTTGACCTTTCTAACTAGATTTGAACCGCATATGCCACACGACGGTGTGTGGCGTCGCCGTTGCCGATATCTTGGCCCGCGCAGGTCATCACTGTCGCACCGGTCTGGCCTAATTTTCGTTCTGCGAATAAAGCGTCGTACATATCTAACACCGGCTCTGCGTAGTTACTGCAAGGAAAACCGGGGTTGGTATAGTCGCACGCCACCTCTTGCCAAAGAATTGTGTAAGTATATTGCGCACCGTTGCTGTTTGAAACCACCGTAAAACTATTTGCCTCGCCTAGTCTGCCCAAAATTTGGGCGAAATTGTGGCCAAAGAAAAAACTAGAAGTGCCAGAACCGGGCAGACCGCTGTAATTGTTGTAATCACCGCTGTATAGTGCAATTTTGTTGCCACTGTTAGCCTCAAGGTCGCTGGTGACAAAAATGCAGATAGGAGATGCATCGTCTAGATAGAAGCGACCCCAATCACCCGCACAAGGGGCCGGGGCGGCTGTTTGATAGGCTGCCACCAGGGAATTATTGTCATCATCAGCTTTTTGGTTCGCGCCGGTAGCATCGGACTGACTCTCGCCGCCTGCAGCTTTTGGCGCGGCTTGCAACGCCAATTTCTTTGCTTGTGCCTTAGCTAGCACTAAGTTTGCCGCTGAGCGTGCTGGCGCGCGCTCTTGTGGCTTAACCGCCCACGGCAAAGTAGAGGCCACCGCTAAAGTAGAGGACAAAATAAGATAGATTAGTTTTGCTTGCATAAGCGTCTCCCGTTTCTCTGTCCGCCCGCCCTATTTCGCTGGATTATATCATTTTTTATACAATTTTGCAATACTTATGCAACAAAAGCAAAAGCATAACAATCATGTCGCGATTTTGGCGCGATAACAATCTAAAAGAGCCCTTTGATAAGCTCGTAAACTTATCAAAAGGCTCTTATGGCTGGGGATGAGGGATTCGAACCCCCGAATGCTGGGACCAGAACCCAGTGCCTTACCGCTTGGCGAATCCCCAACGCTCTTCTATTTTAACACATTTTGCGCCAGAAAAAAGCCCCGTGTTTTGCGCTGGCCTTTGCGGGACTCTTGTTTTGGGACCTGTATCTGAAGTATCCTAAACAAAACGTTTAGGCCTTGATTTTTGCTCCGGTATTTGCTATACTTCACTTGACAGTCTGGTAGCAGACTATTTTTTATTGAAAGGAAACTATGGCTAAAATCACTCGCATCAAAGCTCAGGATCCAGCTAAACCAAAGGCTGAAAAAAATACGCCCAAGCAGGCTGCAGCTGCGGAGGAGGCTAAGCTCTCTAAGACTAAAGTCGCCTCAAAACCAGCTAAGCAGGACGGAGCCGACAAAAAGCAGGGCAAAGTCGCCCAAAAACAAGACAAGGCTGCCACAAAGCAGGCTAAGCTGGCCAGAAAACAAACCAAAAAAGCGGCAAGAACCTCAAAGCTTCAACCTAAGCGCGTTCTTTTGTTTCCGCTTGCGCCTTTCGTCAAACTAGGGCAATATATCAAAAATTCTTGGAGCGAACTACGCCAAGTACGTTGGCCAAATCGTAAGACCACCTGGAAAATGCTTTTCGCAGTTATTATTTACACCGCGATTTTCATCACCTTCATCATGCTGCTTGACGCATTATTCACATTATTATTTAATAACTTACTGAGATAAGGAGAAATATGGCAGTAAACCGTTATGACGACAC
Organism: uncultured Candidatus Saccharibacteria bacterium; assembly: GCA_945872155.1. Classification (GTDB taxonomy): domain Bacteria; phylum Patescibacteriota; class Saccharimonadia; order Saccharimonadales; family Saccharimonadaceae; genus Nanosyncoccus. The sequence continues at coordinate 21,593 of CAMBYK010000002.1, read as the reverse complement.
CAGAGCTTGGTACGCAATCAGCACCTACTCTGGCTATGAAGATAAAGTCGCCGACTCTATCAACCAACGCATCAATTCTATCGATATGGCCGACAAAATTTTTGATGCCATCGTTCCAAAAGAAAAACAAATCGAAATCAAAAACGGTAAACGCAAAGTTGTAGACCGTAAAATTTTCCAAGGATATGTCTTGGTTGAGATGAAACTCTCTGATGAAACTTGGTATATCATTCGCAACACCCCTGGCGTGACTGGGTTCGTCGGCACTGGCACTCAGCCCACACCTGTTTCTAGCAAAGAAATCGCCAAGATCAAAAAACGCATGGGCGTGGAAGATCCTAAATACTCCGTCAATTACGCGCTCGGCGAAGTTGTTTCTATCACTGATGGCCCATTCAAGGGCTTTGATGGTGCCATTTCTGAAATCGATTCCGCTAAAGGCAAGCTCAAAGTTATGGTTTCTATGTTCGGCCGCGAAACGCCCGTCGAACTTGACGCTTTACAAGTCAAGAAAATTTAGTATAATATAAACGTTACGCACGGTTAATTTAATCGTATCTGGAAGCTTCATCCAGAAAAGGAAAACTATGGCAAAAAAAGTTATCGGCAATCTCAAATTGCGCATCCCTGGCGGTAAAGCCACCGCTGGACCTCCAGTTGGTTCAACTCTTGGTCAATGGGGTCTTAACATGATGGATTTCATCAATCCGTTCAACGAAAAAACCAAAGAATTTATGGGCAAAAACGTCATTGTTCATATCAAAGTTTACGAAGATCGTACCTTTGATTGGACCTGCCTTGGCCAGCCAGCAGATGATCTCATCCGCGAAGCTCTCAAAATTCAAAAAGGCTCTGGCAAACCAAATCTTGAAAAAGTTGGCAAAATCTCTCGTGCTCAGCTCGAAGAAATCGCCAAAACCAAGATGGAACAGCTCAACGCCATCGATCTCGAAGGCGCCATCAAGGTTATCGCCGGCACCGCTCGTTCTATGGGCGTAGAAATCACCGACTAATCTTTTACCAGAACAAGAAGCAACGGCCATCGTCGTTGCTTTTTTGTAGCAAGTCTGATATAATAATCTCATATATAAACCATTTTGGGAGAGCGAAGCTCGTTATCACCACAGAAAGGAAATTATGGCAAAAACTGCCCCTACTAAAGACGAAAGTCTAGAAGTCAAAGATGAAGCTGTTTTGAGCGCGGAGCAAAGTTCCGAAACCACCCCTGAAGCTACAGAGGTGGAGCAAGCCGCCGAAAAATTTGCAAAATCTGGCAAAAAATCCAAAAAACACATTGAAGAAGTCAAGGCCGAAGAAGAACGCCAGGCTCGCAAAATCGAGACCAAGCAAGCCGAGCAGGAAGTCAAACCCAAGGGTGCCGCTCCTGTCACTCGTCCAAAACTCGAGCGCCGTGGCAAAAAATACCAAGCCGCCTACAAACTAATTGAGCAAGACAAAAATTATTCCCTAAAAGAAGCCATCGCACTGGCCATCAAAACCAACCCAACCAAATTTGACGCCAGCCTTGAAGCTCACGTTTCTCTGAACGTTGACCCTCGTCAGGCCGACCAAAACATTCGCACCACTTTGGTGCTTCCTCACGGCAACGGCAAAGCTGTGCGTGTAGCCGTTTTTGCTCCACTTGATGAAGCCAAAAAAGCCAAAGCCGCTGGCGCCGACATCGCTGCCGATGAAGACTTCCTCGCTCAGCTCGAAAAAGGGACCATTGATTTTGATATTTTGATTTCTACTCCAGCTTATATGCCAAAACTCGGTAAATTTGCTCGTTTGCTTGGGCCAAAAGGCTTGATGCCAAATCCTAAAGCCGGCACCATCACCGCCGACGTCGAAAAAGCCGTCAAAGAAGCCAAGGCTGGCAAAGTCGAATACCGCGTAGATAAACAAGCCATCGTCCACATCGGCCTCGGCAAAGTTTCTTTTGGCGAAGAGAAACTTCTTGCCAACGTCGAGGCTTTCATTGAATCTCTCAAAAGCCAGAAGCCTGCCTCTATCAAAGGTCGCTTTGTCAAATCGATTTATCTCACCACCACTATGGGTCCATCCATCGCGGTAGAGAATCTTTACAACTAGGCCCCGTATTGAGACAAAAAACCACCCCATCGCGGGTGGTTTTTTGTAATTTACCTCATTGACTATCGTGCCAGAACAGATTATTATATGATAATGTTCACGCTTCTCAAGTTCATCAAGCCTTATTGGCTGTTGGTATTTTTCCTGGTGATTTCTGCAGTTTTGCAGACTTGGTTCGCTATGCAACTACCCACCCTGATGGCCGACATCGTCAATCGCGGCATCATCAAGAACGACCTCGCTGCGATTTTTCAAACCAGCCTCTGGATGGTAGTGGCTACGATTATTTCTGCGCTCTGCACCATCTCCACGTCCTTTTTTTCTACGCGGATTGGCACTTCTTTTGCTCGCGATTTGCGTCGCGATATTTTCAAGCAAATTTTAAGTTTTGGCACCACCGAAATTGATGATTTTAGTACCGCTTCACTCATTACTCGCACTACCAACGACGTTGCGAACATCCAATCCACCCTTGTGATGTCCTTAAATATCTTGTTGCGCGCGCCGATTACCTCTGTGGTTGCTATTATTCAAGCTATCATCATCGCGCCTAATCTCACTTGGGTTTTGGTGCTCGCTTTAGCTCTCATTCTTATTCTAATCGTGACGCTTATCTCGATTTTAATGCCCAAATTTGCCATTTACCAAAAAATCGCCGACCGCATTGCGCTTTTAACGCGTGAAAATATCACCGGCCTGAAGGTTATCCGGGCCTTCAATGCGCAGGCGCACGAGCAAGCAAAGTTTGGTCAGGTCAACACCGAACTCACCAATCTGGATCTTTTCATCGGCAAGGTTCTCTCTATCCAAAGCCCTATTATTATGCTGATTATGAACGGCACTGGGCTACTTTGCGTTTGGGTTGGCGTTCAATATCTCCCCACCGACATGAGCTATCTTGGTAGCATGATTGCCTTTATGCAATATGCCATGCACGCGATTATGTCTTTCTTGATGCTCGCGATGCTCTTTGTTATGATCCCACGGGCCAACATTTCCATTGAACGTATCAATGCCGTGCTCAAGACTCAACCAGTAATTAAATGGCCAGCGCAAACTGTTGGCCAGCCTTCCGCACAGGCTTCTATCGAGTTTAAGAATGTTGATTTTGCCTTCGCGGACGCCAAAGAAAAAGTTCTGCAAAACATTTCCTTTACCGCGCAAGCTGGCCAAACCACCGCCTTCATTGGCTCTACTGGTTCGGGTAAGTCTACTTTGGTTAATTTGGTTTTGCGCTTTTTTGATATTACGGCGGGGCAAATTTTAATCGATGGCCTAGACATCAAAAATTACGCCGAAGCTGATCTGATGCAAAAAATTGGGCACGTTCCGCAGAAAGGTTTTCTGTTTAGTGGCACGATTCGCGAAAATCTGACTTTTGGCGTCAATCGTGCCACTGATGCTGAAATCGCCGAGGTTGCCAAGATTACTCAATCATGGAACTTTATCAACAAGTTTCCTGGCGGCATCAATACGCGCATTACTGAGGGAGGCAGCAATGTTTCGGGCGGCCAGCGTCAACGTCTTTCCATCGCTCGCGCGCTGCTCAAAAAACCTGATATTTATATTTTTGACGATTCATTTTCTGCTCTTGACGCCAAGACCGACGCACGCCTCCGCGCTGCGCTGAGGCCCTTCACACGTGAGGCTGTCACTCTGATCGTCGCGCAGCGCATCAATACCATTAAAGACGCCGATCAAATTATTGTGCTTGATAAAGGTCGCCTGATTGGCAAGGGCACGCATTTAGAGCTGCTGGGGTCTTGCCAAGTTTATCGCGAAATTGCTGCCTCGCAATTTTCTGAACAAGAATATGAAGCCGAAATCTCAAGGAGTCAAAATGTCTAGAAGTAAATCCGCCGGTAAACCCCAAAATATCCGTCAAGCTATTATTCGTCTGGCTCGCGCTCTCAAGCCTTGGCGCTGGGCTTTCGCTTTTTCCTGCTTCTTGGCTGTAGCCTCTACTTTGCTGGCGCTATTTGGTCCGAAAATTCTCGGCGATATCACTACCAGGGCAGTAGAAAGCCTCACCGCCACCGGGCAAGTGGATTGGCCCGCCATCACTCCGCTGTTTTTCTTGCTGGCCGGTCTTTATATTTTGTCGTCACTGTCTAGTTTTGTGTTTGATTATATAGTGCACAACAAAGTCACCGCATTATTTGCCAAGAGTTTGCGCGAGCAGATCGTCGCCAAAATTTCTCGCCTGCCAGTTTCGCATTTTGACAAGGTCCAGCCTGGCGACGTGATCTCTCGTATCAATAATGACGTCGGCTTGATTGATAGTTCGCTCAGCGAATCGATTATGCAAGTTATCAGCGGTTTTACTACCGTAGTTGGCTCTGTGGTGATTATGATTTCGCTCTCCCTGCCGTTGTCGCTTGTGGCCTTCGCTGGTATCGCTATTGCTATCTTTGCTGCCAGCCGCACTGCCGGTTTGGCCCAAAAATTCTTCCGCGACGAACGCAAAGTTTTAGGCGAAATCAACGATCTAATCGAGGAAGATTATACCGGCCAGCAGATCATTAAGTCTAATTCGCATGGCGCCAAATCGCTCGCCAAATTCGACAAAGTCAATCAAAATCTTTTTACCGCGTCTTGGAGCTCGCAGTTCTATGGAGCTCTCGCCTTTCCGCTTGTAAGTATTTTTTCTAATTTAAGCTACGTGGCCGTCTGTCTCGTCGGCGGCATGTTGGCAATCAATAAGGCTATTACCATTGGCGGTGTGCAAGCTTTTATCCAATATGTGCATAATATCCGCCGCCCACTCACTCAAGTAGCTGAGTCTGCTGCCACCATTCAGCACTTACTTTCGGCGGCCGAGCGTGTGTTTGATTTTCTGGACCAGCCTGAGCAGGCCCCCGAAACCGAGAACCCTCAGACTATCGCCAAAGTCCGCGGAGCGGTCGAATTCCACAATGTTAATTTTGCCTACAAAGAAGGTCATCCTGTGATCAAAAATTTCTCAGTCAAGATTGAGCCCGGCTCCAAAGTCGCTATCGTTGGCCCCACTGGAGCGGGTAAAACCACTCTAATCAACCTCCTTATGCGCTTTTATGAGCCCAACTCCGGTTATATCACGATCGACGGCGTCCCTACGCAGGGAATGGAACGCGGTTATCTTCGTGGGCTGTTTGGCATGGTTCTGCAAGATACCTGGCTGTTTTCTGGCACGATTTTAGATAATTTACGCTATGGTAATCAGGATTGTTCTCTTGAGCAAGTCCGCCAGGTTGCCAAAACCAGTGGCTTAGACCATTTCGTGGAGTCGCTGCCAGAAACCTACATGACCAAAATCAACGAGGATTCTGATAATGTTTCGGCCGGCGAGAAACAGCTCCTTACCATTACGCGCGCCATGCTAGCCGGGCATCCGATGATGATTCTGGACGAGGCTACCTCCAACGTCGACACGCGCACGGAACAAATTATTCAAGACGCCATGAACCACCTCACCCGTGGTCGCACTTCCTTCGTGATTGCTCATCGACTTTCCACTATCCGCAATGCCGATCTGATTCTGGTTATGAAAGACGGCAATGTCGTGGAACAGGGGACGCACCATGATTTGCTTCAACAAAACGGTTTTTATACTGAGCTCTACAACTCTCAATTCGAGACTGATTAAGTCGTGCTAAAATAACAACAAAGGAGGAAGATGTATATAGTCATTGAAGGCCAGGATGCTACCGGCAAGTCTACCCAGGTTGAAATGTTGGCCGATTATTTACGCCTTTCCGGCCGCCTGGTGGTCACTTTTCATGAGCCAGATGGTGATTTGCCTCAGACGCATATTCTGAGGGACTTGATTAAAAATAAAGATTATCATCTTCAGCCCATGACTCAGGTTTTGCTGTTTACGGCTGCTAGATTGGAGCTGTGGCAAAATTTAGCCGTGCCGGCTTTAAAACAGGGCGGTTTTGTGGTTGCTGCTCGCAACTGGTGGTCTACTTTGGCGTATCAAGGATATGGCCAAGGCGTTTCACGTACTAAAATTCTTAAAATCGTCAAGCAAATCATGCCCGCCGAATATGTTCAGCCCGCTCAGGGTCTAATTTTGACGCTTGACGACGATCTGCGTCTTAGCCGCCAAAAGCTACGTGACCAAAATATTGCCGCGAGCGGAAAATCTACTCAGGATACTTTTGAATCTCAGCCGGACGATTTTCAGCAACGCGTCAATCACGCCTATACTAAGATTGCCAAAGAATTCGGCATTCGCACCCTTGATGCTTCAGGCTCCCCTGAGGCTCTGCACCATCAGATTATTCAGCTTTTGGGGTTAGATCGGCTTAAGTAAAAAACATTACGTCAGTGCTTTTATTATTTTTGGCGCTATTTTAAGCTGAAGAAAATAACCTAAGGAGTAGCATATGGCGATGCGAAATCATTCTTTTTGTTGCCCGTTTTTTAGGGTCAAATTTGGGCTGATATTTCTGACTATTTTACTTGTTTTACCTCTATTTTTACCGTTTTCGGCGGTCTTCTCGAGCGCGGACGTCTGTTCCGAAAAAGAATTCGTTTTCGCCCGTGGTTCGGGCGAGCCTTTGGGCGGGCCTAATTATCAAGCTTTTGTAAACGCCGTGCAAAATGTCTTTGGCCACAGCGCGAAGTTTTACGAGCTCGGCTCGGCTCCCCGCGGAGCTAGATACCCGGCCGTTTCTTTGGATAATCTCACCGTGCCTTTAGTAGCTGCGGTCAGTGCCGGGGAGCTGGCGGATTATGGGGCTAGCGTCAGGCAGGGAATCGCGGAATTGCAAAATTATGTCGCCATGCGCAGTCGGCTCTGCCCGCAGAGTAAGTTTATTTTGGCTGGTTATTCTCAAGGCGCTCACGTTATCAGCCAAGCATTGATTAAACTAGATCCAGCCAAAATAGCTTTTGCTGCCACTTTTGGCGATCCTAAACTTTATCTTCCTGAGGGTTTCGGTTTTCGGCCTGCTGCCTGTAAGGGTGAAGGCTTGTCTTGGTATCGCGCCTATGTGCCAGACTGCTACACCGAACAAGGAGTTTTGCGTGGCCGTCAACCCTACCTTCCAAATTCCTTAATCGGCAAAGTTGGCGCCTGGTGTAATGCCGGAGATTTTATTTGTGGTTCTTATTTAGATTTAGCAAACGGCCCATTTGCAGCACATACTGCTTACGGCGCCCAAGAACTTTATCTTCATGCCGCACGTCTTATTCGGCGCCGGCTGGAAAATCCCCACGCACTCCAATCGTCAGCGGTAGAGCAACACAATGTGGCGTTCCTACTCGACACTACTGGCTCGATGCGACCTTATGCCGAGAAAGCCAAGACCCGTATTCTAGAACTTGCTAGTCGCATCGTAACCAAAGGAGGGCGAATCGCCTTATTTGAATATCGCGACTTAATTGACTCCTCCCCTAAAAAACATTGTGATTTCGGTTGCTCGTTAGAAACCTTTCGCCAAAAACTCAACCAGATAACAGATTTTTCTGGTGGTGATGACGCTCCTGAATCCCTGCTCTCGGCCTCACTTACTGCCATGAACGCCCTCAAGTGGCAGCTTGGCGCCACTAAGACCATTGCTGTTTTTACGGATGCTGGCTTTCATGATCCAGACCATGACGGCGTCACTCTCCAAACTGTCGCCCGGCGCTCTCTCGAAATTGATCCGGTCAACATTTATATCATTACCGAACAGAACAACTTCAGCCAGGTTAAGCCTCTCGCTCTTAGCACTGGTGGCAACGTGCTTTCATTTGACGATTTTATAGATGATCCGTTTTCGCTCCTGCACCGCCCCATAGCCGCGCTCCAGTCAGAGCAGTTTTTTGCTCAGCCAGGAGAAGCTATTACTTTTGACGCCTCTGCGAGCGGTGATGACTTAAAGTTTCAGTGGGATTTAGATTTCGATGGCATCTTTGAAAAAGCCACTAGCTCGCCCATTGTTCAGCATCTTTATGCCACTCCGACCTCGGGTTTTATGCAGGTCAAGGTCTCTAATGGCGACGGGGTTTTTAGCACTATGTCTGCCAAAGTAGAAATCAAAAATCTACTAGAAATGGCCAAACCGCAGGTCCAATTTTTGCCAACCAGCTCCACCAGCGCCAAAATCATCGCAAATCAACCCTTCTTCCTCGCCATAGACGGCGTGCCGGTGGGAATAGCAACTACCGTTTTTAAAGAATTAGAGATTACAGGGTTGCGCCCCGGACAGACCATAGATATTACGACTTTTAGCCTCGCCCCAGCTACTAGGCAATATCAGCGCAGCGGCTATTTTGATTTTGTTTTTCAACCCGATTATGGAGCAAAACTTTTAGCTCCGAATGCAGGAGTTGGCGCTAATTCACAGTCTTTTTAGAGCTCAAATGCCAGTGGTCTCCAAATTCGCATTTATACACCGATAATTCTGGCGCGCCATGGTCATACCCGGCCACCAGCGCCGCTACCTCCGCCTCTTCGCGCGTGGCATAGGTAATTTTCTGTCCCTCTCCCACCCAACATTTTGCCGGCTGATAGCATTTTATTGGCTTATTTTTTCTCATGTCCTATCTATTATACCTCTAATAATAATCGTTGTAAAAAAGACTCAAAAAATAAGCATTTTCGGCTTGACACGCTATATTTAGTGCTTTAGAATAAATCTAGACACTAGATATAGCGTCAGTATCAACCCAAAAAAACAAAAATAGAACCAAGAGCAAATTAGGAGGTGTATTTTTTATGTTCAAAAAAATTATTAAACGAGACGGCAAAATAGTCTCTTTCAATCCAGACAAAATTACCGAAGCCATCACCAAGGCCGGAATCGCTACCGGTGAGTTCAAACAGGATCGCGCCAAGCAGTTGTCTGAGAAAGTGTTGAAGGTCGCCTCCGAAAAAATCGCCGAGCGTATGCCGAATGTCGAGCAACTTCAAGACATCGTTGAGCAAGTCTTGATGGAATCGGCCTTCAAAAAGACCGCCAAAGCCTACATCACTTATCGCCAGGAACGCAACCGCGCGCGTGATGCTAAATCTAGTCTGATGATGATCTACCGCACCATCTCGCATGCCGACGCTTCGGAAGATTCCGACGTCAAACGCAGCAATGCCAACGTTGACGGCGATTCTGCCATGGGTAAGATGCTTCAGTTTGGTGCCGAAGGATCAAAAGCCTTCGCTAAAACTTTGCTACTCGCGCCCGAGCATTCTGCCGCGCACGACAATGGCGATATTCACATCCATGATTTAGATTTCTACGCTACCGGCACCCTTACTTGCTGTCAGACTGATCCGCTAAAACTATTCGCTAACGGAGGCTTCAATACTGGCCACGGACACCTTCGCACTCCTAATTCAATCGGTTCCTATGCTGCTCTTGCCGCCATTATTCTTCAAGCCAACCAAAACGAGCAACACGGCGGCCAGTCTATTCCAAACTTTGATTACGCCATGGCTCCCGGTGTCGACAAAACATTCAAAAAAGCCCTTATTTCTAACCTTGAAAAATTCAATGAATTTGCCAACAAAAAACTTGATATTAATATCCCAGAAGATATCAAGTTTGGCAACGAAAAGGTTCTGGCTAAACTTAAGGTCCCCGCAGCTGTCGTCAAAGTTTCAGAAGAGGATACCGAAAAACAGACTCTTCAGGCCATGGAAGGCTTCGTGCACAACCTCAATACCATGCACTCTCGTGCCGGCGCGCAGGTACCTTTCACTTCTATAAATTTTGGCACCGACACCACTCCATCTGGTAGATTAGTCAGCAAATGCTTGCTCCAAGCCACCGATAATGGTCTTGGCAAGGGCGAGACTCCTATTTTTCCAATCAGCATTTTTAAAGTTAAAGAGGGCGTAAACTATAATCCAGAAGACCCTAATTACGACCTCTTCAAACGCTCCATGGAAGTGTCTTCCAAGCGTCTCTTCCCGAATTTCGTCTTCTTAGACTCTCCATTCAACCTCCAGTATTACAAAAAAGGCGACTATACTTCCGAAGTTGCCACTATGGGCTGCCGCACGCGCGTCTTCGGCTCGATTTTCCCCGAGTCTGACGGTGTCGCCACTGGTCGCGGCAACCTTTCTTTCACTACTATCAACCTCGTGCGTCTTGGCATTAAACATGGCATCGCCCTCAAAGAACGCTCCGAAGCTGATTGGCAGGGCTTCTACAAAGAGCTCGACCAAAAAATTGATCTCGTAGCAGATCAGCTCCTTGCTCGCTATGAATTCCAGGCCAATCAGCACGTCCGTAACTTCCCATTCTTAATGGGCCAAGGCAACTGGTTTGGTAGCGAAAAACTCACCCTAGACGATGATTTGCGCTCCGTCATTAAGCACGGCACACTTTCTATCGGGTTTATTGGCCTGGCCGAAACGCTCGTGGCTATGACCGGCAAGCACCATGGCGAGTCCGAAGAATCCCGTGAGCTCGGTCTAGACATCATCAATCATATGCGCGAACGTTGCGACAACCTAAGCAAAAAACATAAGCTTAACTTCTCTCTGCTCGCCACTCCAGCCGAAGGTCTTGCGGGCCGTTTCACCAAGATTGACCGCAAAGAATACGGCGTCATCGAGGGTGTCAACGACCGCGATTTTTACACCAACTCCTTCCATGTGCCAGTCTATTACCCAATTTCTGCTTTTGACAAAATCGAGATTGAGGCTCCTTACCATAATCTCTGCAATGCTGGACACATTACTTATATTGAGTTGGACGGCGACCCTTCCAACAATATCGAGGCCTTTGAGTCTGTCATCCGTAAGATGAAAGAGTCTAACATCGGCTATGGTTCGGTCAATCACCCGGTCGATCGTGATCCAGTTTGCGGTTTCTCTGGTATTATTGCCGGCTCGCGTTGTCCATCCTGTGGGCGTGAAGAAGGCGAAGTGCCTTTCGAACGTCTCCGCCGCATTACTGGCTATCTCGTCGGCTCGCTTGAACGTTGGAATGACGCCAAAAAAGCCGAAGAAGGCATGCGAGTCAAGCATAATGTTGCAGGAGTTTACTCATCTGTTGAAAAATGTGCCCGCGAAGCTGCTAAAATAAATTCCAAGAAAGCCACCGGCAAATTATAAAATAACAACAATAGGCCCCCCTTTAAGGAAACTACATGACTCATAAAGCACCCACCTTCACCTCCGATCACCTCATCCGTCTCTCTGGGCCGATTGAACATGACAACATCGTCAACGGCTACGGATTGCGCGCTGTGATCTGGACGCAAGGGTGTTTTAGCCATTGTAGGGGTTGTCAAAATCCTGAGACTTGGGATCCGGCCGGTGGGTTTGAAGTAGATATCGAATATATCAAAGAAAAACTACGTTCTTTCAAGGGCCAATCTGGGCTCACCTTTTGTGGTGGTGAGCCCTTTCTCCAGCCCAAAGTTTGCAAAGCTATCGCTGACTGGGCCAGGGAAGAGTTAGGCTGGAACATTTGGTCTTTTTCTGGCTACACCTATGAGCAAATTAAAGAATACGGCGGAGACGCTTGGGAGTTTCTAAAATCTCTCGATGCCTTGATTGATGGCCCGTTTATTTTGGCTGAGCGCGATCTTACCATGAAATTCCGCGGCTCACGCAATCAGCGTCTGCTCCATCTACGGCATGGTGAAATTACGGAGATTGAATGATGTCTAATTCGACGGGTCAATTCATTTACCTTGATCACGCGGCCACTAGCCCACTTCTGCCCGAGGTAAAGTCCGCCATGCTACAGGCGATGGATTTTTCGGGCAACGCCTCCGCGCTCCATACGGCCGGACATCTTGCTCATAACGCCATCGAAGAAGCTCGCCTTGAAATTGCCAAGCTAATCAATGCCGAGCCGGATGAGATTATTTTCACTTCCGGTGGTAGCGAAGCCAACAATACCGTAGTCAACATTTTTGCCGGGCAGAATATCACCACTTCGAGCATCGAGCACCCCAGCGTGCTAGAATCTGTTGCCGCTCGCGCCCATGCGCATCAACTTCTGCCAATTGATCGGTATGGTTTTGTCAAAGATGATTTCACACTTTCCCCAGGCACCGCGTTTGTGTCGGTAATGCTTGCAAACAACGAAATCGGTACCATCCAAGATCTTAAAAGCATCGCCAAAATCGCGCACCAACAGGGTGCGCTGATCCATTCCGACGCTACACAGGCTCTTGGCAAAATTCCACTTGATGTCAAAAAACTTGGCGTAGATTATCTCACCATCAGTGCTCATAAAATCGGTGGACCGATTGGAATTGGCGCACTTTACGTCAAAAAAGGTAGCTCATTCAAGCCACTAATCATGGGCGGGCACCAGGAGCGGGGACGTCGTGCTGGTACCTACCCCACGGTTAACATAGTAGGCTTCGGCGCTGCTGCTCAGCACGCTCGTCAAAGTCTAAAGCTCTATACATCACGAGTAAAACCATTGCGTGATCGGCTTAGTAGGCGTATTTTGCAAGAAATTCCATATTCCAGCTCTAATACGCCACTGGAATTTGCTGACCGTATTTTGCCGAATCTCCTCAACGTCTCTTTTGCAGCCGCTGAGGGTGAATCCATCCAGCTATATCTTGATGCCGAAAAGGGCATCGTGGTTTCTACCGGCTCCGCCTGCGCTTCTGGCGATGGTCGTCCGTCGCACGTGCTGATGGCGCTCAAAAATGACGCCGAGGTCGCTCACAGCTCCATCCGCTTTTCCTTGTCTCCCGGCACCACGGCCGCCGATATCGACGCCGTAATGTCCGTTTTGCCCGGCATCGTCCGGCGCTTGCAACAAATCAGCACTGTCAAAATTAAACAGGAAAATTTATAATGCCTAGTTACCAAACCTCTGATTCTAGCGCTCAGTTCACCCCTTGGATTTATTCTGATCTTGTCAAACAGCATTTTCTCGAGCCCAAGAATTTCTTGATGGGCGACGAGTCTAAATATCCGCATAATTGCCAGGGTATTGTTGGCAATCCTATCTGTGGAGATCAGATGTTAATGATGCTACAAGTTGACTCAGAAACCGACGTTATCAAAGATGTCAAATGGAAAACATATGGCTGTGCCAGTGCAATTGCTAGCACCTCGGCACTATCTGAGCTTGCCAAGGGTAAAACGCTCGATCAGGCGCTCAAAATTTCCGCTGAGGACATCGCCAAATTTCTCGGTGGCCTGCCCAAACACAAATTCCACTGTTCAGTACTGGGCCACGAAGCCTTAGCAAAAGCCATCGCAAATTATCGTCAAAAACCGCAAAATCCTCCTGCGTCCTCTTAAAGCGTGCTATAATTGAGACATGAAAATCTCGCGCGAGGAAATTTTACACCTGTCTAATTTATCAAATTTTTCTTTATCCGAAGAAGAAATCACCAGTCTGGGCGCTGACCTAGAAAACATCATTACTTACATTTCGCAGCTTGACGAACTCGACACTACCGGTGTGGAGCCTACCTATCAAGTTTTTGAAATGGAGAATGTCTGGCGCGAAGATGAAATTTTGCCTCAAGAAGCGGACCGCGAGGCTTTGCTGGCGCTTGCTCCTGAGGCGCTCGATTATCAAATTAAAGTTCCAAAGGTGTTATAAATGAAGATTGCCAACAAAACTGTCACTGCTACGCGTTTGGTTGAGGATGCGCTTAAAAAAGCCGCCGAATTTGCCGACTATAACATCTTTACTTCGCTCAACACTGATCTTGCTTTGCAGAAAGCTGCTGAGATTGATCGCAAAATTGCCGCTGGCGAACCAGTTGGGCGTTTGGCCGGTGTGCCCTATGCGCTCAAAGACAATTTCTTGAGTCCAGAAGGTCACACCACCGCTTCGAGCAAAATTCTCGAGCCCCTGCAATCTCCCATTACCGCCACCGCCGTGGCCAAGCTTGAGGCTGAAGGCGCCATTATGATTGGCCGCGTCAATCTCGATTCTTTTGCGCACGGTTCTTCTACAGAAAATTCCTATTTTGGCCCCACCAAAAACTCTGCCGATCCTACTCGTGTGGCCGGAGGTTCTTCTGGCGGCTCTGCTGTCGCCGTGGCACTCGACATCGTCCAGTTTGCTACTGGCACCGATACCGGTGGTTCCATCCGTCAGCCTGCCTCATTTAACGGCGTTTATGGTTTCAAACCTACTTATGGCGCCATTTCGCGCTATGGCGTAGTGGCTATGGCTTCCAGCACCGACTGCGTAGGCTTTTTCACCCATACTCCAGAAGACATGGATCTTTTGATGCAAATCACGGCCGGCCAAGACCCGAATGATACCACCACTTTACCGGACTTTTATGGTCAAAAAAGCACCACCGCCACCAAGCCAACCATCGGTATTATTAAAGATTTCGATACTGACGCCATCGCGCCAGAAATCAAGCAAGCCATGACTGCCCAGATAGCAAAGCTACAAAAAAGTGGCCACCAAATTGTCGAACTTGAAATGCCTACTCTCAAATACGCATTAGCGGTTTATTATGTGGTCGCCCCTGCCGAGCTTGCTTCAAACCTTTCTCGCCATGATGGTATTCGTTATGGTTATCGCAACGCCGAGGCTTCGGATCTCGCTTCGGTTTATGCTAAGACTCGCCACGACGGCTTCATGCCCGAGAACAAGCGCCGCATCATGATCGGCAATTTCGTGCTTAGCTCAGGATTCTATGACGCCTATTATCTTAAAGCCCAGAAAGTCCGCACGCTCATTATCGAAGAATATCAGAAGGCCTTTGCTAAATGTGATTTTATTCTTACTCCAGTCTCTCCCAATCCCGCCTTCAAATTGGGCGAAAAAGTCAACGACCCCGTTGCTATGTACCTAGAAGATGTTTTATCCGTTCCGATCAACCTCGCTGGCCTGCCCAGCCTAGCTTTCCCGGTCAAATCAGACTCGGCCCTGCCAATCGGTCTGCAACTTGTCGGTCCGCGCCGCAGCGATCAAACATTAATTAACTTTGCAAAGGAACTATGAGCTCATCAGTTTTGCCATTATTAATTGCTATTTTGTTGGTGGGGGCATTGGTTTTTGTCGCCATCGCGCTCACTCAGAATCGCAAGTATAGCTTCGATAAAGAGGCCTATCAAGCCGCCTTTCTAGGCATTAAAAATAGCCTCGCCAAGGACAACGCCGCTTCGTTCAATATGGTCGTAGTCGATGCCGACAAACTGCTTGATAAGGCCATGCACGAAATGGGTATCGCTGGCAAAAACATGGGCGAACGCCTCAAAAAATCTGGTCAGAAATTCACCCAGCTTAATTCCGTTTGGTATGCCCACAAGCTACGCAACCAAATCGCGCATGAACACGGTTTCAAACTAGATTATCGTCAGGCTCAGCATGCGCTAGCCACCTACCAGCAAGCACTCAAAGATTTAGGAGCGATTTAATGTCGAAATACTATTATAGCATACATAGAGAGGAAAGTCAAGCATGAGCAATAAATATCAGATTACGATTGGTATTGAATGCCACGTCCAGCTAGCTACTAAAACCAAGCTTTTTAGCGAAGTCGATAATGACGCGCGCGGCAAAGCTCCCAATACCTGTGTTTCACCGGTTGATTATGCCTTGCCAGGAATGTTGCCGAGACTTAACCGCACTGCTATTGAAATGGCTATCAAGGTCGGCCATGCTCTAAACGCCACCATCAACCCACTTTCGCGCTTCGACCGCAAACACTATTATTATCCTGACCTGCCCAAAGGCTATCAGATTTCGCAACTTTATCAGCCCATTATCGGCGCTGGCCAGATTGAGCTACCAGATGGCACTAAGGTTCGTATCGAGCACGCCCATCTAGAGGAAGATGCTGGTAAACTAACCCATTTTGGCGACTATTCTTTGGTAGATTTAAACCGCGCCGGTACTCCGCTGATTGAAATTGTCTCCATGCCCGACATCCATTCCGCCAAGCACGCTCATGACTATTGCAAAGAGCTCTGGCGCATCATGACCTATGCTGGGGTTTGTCATGGCGATCTTTATCACGGCAATATGCGTTTTGATGTCAACATCTCCTTAGCTCTGCCTGATGCCGAAAAGCTTGGCACTCGTGCGGAGATTAAAAACCTCAACTCTTTCCGTTCGGTAGAGCGCGCCGTTGAATACGAATATCAACGCCAGTCCGCCTTGCTGGATCGCGGTGAACGCGTGGTGCAAGAAACTCGTGGTTGGTCTGATGACACCGGCAAGACCACTTCCCAACGTAGTAAGGAAGAAGCGCAGGACTATCGCTATATGCCAGAGCCGGACATTCCGCCAATTCGTTTGTCTAATGAGACCATTGCAAAAATTCAAGCCACCCTGCCTCTGATGCCGGCCGACTACCGCGCCCGTTTTGCTGGCGTCATTCCCGCTGACACACTAGAAATTTTACTTGACTATCCGCAGCTTATCCGTAAACTCGGCGAATTTGCTGATTTGTTGGGTGAAAATTCGCCAAAATCCATCCAGAAAATTGCCAACATTTTCACCAGCGTATTGTTAGCCGAAGAAAATACCAGCCTACTAAATGACCCTCTGCCGTCCGCCGAGCAGCTACGCGACCTAGCCCTCATGAACGACAATCAAGAACTTTCTTCCACCGCCACCAAAGAAGTGTTCTTGAAATTCTTTGACCCAGAAATGCATTTCAAAGATACCAAGACCATCGCTAAAGAGCTTGGCGTCATCCAAGAAAACGACCTAGATGCCCTCGGCCAAATCGTTGACCAGGTGTTGCAAGACCCTACCACTCAGCAGGCTCAGGCAGATTTCAGAGCCGGCCAGGAAAAAGTCCTCGGCTTCTTAGTAGGGCAGGTCATGAAAGCCTCAAGGGGCAAGGCTAACCCCTCCAGCGCCCAGGCGCTATTGCGTCAAAAATTGCAAAATTAGCCCACTATCCACCGCTTGCTTTCTTGGTCTCGCTTATGCTATATTTTAAGCATGAAATATAGTCAAGTTGGTAGCTCTGATTAGTATAAAGGACTCTTCACTTGGAACTCAAACTCATCATCGCCAACATCTTTGCCTTTCTCGCCGCTCTGTTTATGGCTGGCGGGACTTCGCTTAAGACCAAAAAGAAGATCGTCGGCGCTTTGGTTATTAGTGATCTATTTTTTATCATCGCTAACCTTATCTCTTGGTCACTTTCGGCCGCCATCGTCAATACGATTGCCATCGTGCGTGATTACATGGTCTATCACAAAAAGTTTACTCGTCCGCTCAACGCCATCTTAATCACTGCCGTCATTGCCATTGGTCTTTTTGTGAACACGCGTGGCCTTATCGGCCTTTTGCCTATTATTGCCACTGTACAATACGGTCTGATTGTCCGTCGCGCCAGATACCCTCAGCTGGTTCGCTTTTCAATTTTGATAGCTACCTTGCTCTGGAGCGTCCATGATCTTTCGATCGGGCTTTTCGCGCCCGCCCCTATCTATCTCATGAGTATCATTATCATTGCTAGGAATTTACTGCAGTATCGCCGCCCTAAGCGCAAAGCCTCCAAACGTATCGCTCGACCTTAATTTTTCTAGGGAAGCTCAAGTCGCATAAGGCGCTACAAATTTGCGTTTCACGCCACAAAAATCCTTTTCTTCGCCCCTATTTTATGCTATAATCTCAAGAGTCTTTTTTTCTTGCGCCCAAATCTCGAGAGGGCACGAGAATTATTGATATCAACTAAACAAGGAACCACATGGCCGAAATTAAAGATTTATCAAAATTCCGCAATATTGGTATTATTGCGCACATCGATGCCGGCAAAACTACCACATCTGAAGCGATTCTTTATCGCACTGGCTTGAAGCACAAAATTGACCTCGTGAAAGGCGATACCGGCGGTGCTACCACCGACTGGATGGACCAGGAAAAAGAGCGTGGCATCACTATTACCTCTGCTGCCGTCACTGCTACCTGGAAAGGTCACAAAATCAACATCATCGATACCCCGGGCCACATCGATTTTACCGCCGAAGTAGAACGTTCGCTCCGTGTGCTCGATGGCGCTGTCACCGTTTTCGATGGCAAGATGGGCGTAGAAGCTCAGTCTGAGACCGTCTGGCGCCAGGCTACCAAATATGGCGTTCCTCGCATTTGTTTCGTCAACAAAATCAACCAAATTGGTGGCGATTTCTACAAATCTCTCGATTCTATCCATAAGCGTCTTTCCAAGAATGCCGTCGCTATTCACCTGCCAATTGGTTTCGAAAAAGACATCTGCGGCGTGGTAGACCTGGTTGACATGAAGGCCTACACCTACAAGGATTACACTGATCGCGAGCTTACTGTTGGCGAAATTCCAGAAGACATGAAAGAAAAAGCCAAGCACGCCCGTGCTATTCTCGTAGAAGAAGCCGTCGCTGCCGATGAAGCTTTGATGGAAAAATTCTTCGAACAGGGCGAAGAGGCTATCACCGTTGATGAGCTCAAAGCCGCCTTGCGCAAACGTGTGCTTGATGGCGATTTCTTCCTCGTTACTGGCGGCGACGCCCGTGGTGTAATCGTAGAAAAAGCTCTCGATTTGATGGTGGACTATCTGCCTTCTCCACTTGATCGTGATCAAGGTCAAATCGTTGGTACTGATCCAAAAACTTCTAACCAAATCATCCGCAAAGCCGACGACAAAGAGCCTCTTACTGCGCTCGCCTTCAAAATTGCCTCCGATCCATTCGTTGGCAAATTGATCTTCATTCGCGTTTACGCCGGCAAGTTGCAATCTGGCTCCTATATCTTGAACGCCACTACTGGCAATAAAGAACGCGTCGGTCGTATCGTTCGTATGTTCGCTGACAAGCGCGAAGAAATCCAAGAGATTGCCGCCGGTGATATCGCCGCTGTAGTCGGTCTCAAAGATACCACCACTGGTACTACTATCTGTGATCCTACCCACCCAATTCACTTGGAGTCTATTGAGTTCCCAGATCCTCCAGTGTCAATCGCAGTCGAACCAAAGACCAAGTCTGATCAGGAAAAAATGGGCATCGGCCTCTCCAAGCTTGCTGAAGAAGATCCTACCTTCCGTGTCCATACTGACGAAGAAACCGGCCAGACCATTATCTCTGGTATGGGCGAACTTCACCTCGAGATTATTATCGACCGTCTCCGCCGCGAGCATAACGTCGAAGCCAATACCGGCGCTCCTCAGGTCGCCTACCGCGAAACCATCCGTGGCACCGCCGAAGCTCAAGGCAAACACATCAAACAGTCTGGTGGCCGCGGTCAGTATGGCGATGTCTGGATCAAATTTGAGCCAAACGAACCAGGCAAAGGCTTTGAGTTTATTGACCAAATCAAAGGTGGCGTCGTTCCTCAGGAATACCGCAAACCTGTCCAGCAGGGTGTCGAAGAAACCCTCAATGGCGGCGTGATCGCCGGCTACCCAGTAGTCGATGTCAAGGCTACCCTCTACGACGGTTCTTACCACGACGTTGACTCTTCCGAGCTCGCCTTTAAGCTTGCCGGCTCACTTTCTACCCGTGAAGGCATCAAGAAGGCCAACCCAGTCTTGCTCGAGCCAGTTATGAAAATGGAAATCACCACTCCAGAAGAATTCATGGGCGACGTGATCGGCGATATCAACTCCCGTCGTGGCCGCATCGAAGAGATGGAAGACCTAAACGGTGGCGCCAAGCTAATCAAGGCCTTCTGCCCGCTCGGCAACCTCTTCGGCTACACCTCTGATCTGCGCTCTATGTCACAAGGCCGTGCTGCCTCCTCTATGGAGCTCTTCGCCTACGAAGAAGTTCCGCCGAACGTTGCAGCTGAGATTATTGAAAAACGCAACACCAAATAATCTCGTTCGCGTTCAAAAAGTCCGTAGCCTACGCTATGGACTTTTTTTGTGTGAAAAATGGCCAATAACTCTTTACATCTTATCTGAAATAGTCTAAAATAATACAGTAGAGTTTTGGAGCTGGTTATTATTAGTGCTCCAAAAACATTAAACGATAAAAAAGGAGAAAGAATGGCAAATTTCGACCGTTCCAAGCCTCATGTTAACGTCGGTACTATGGGCCACGTTGACCACGGCAAAACTACTCTTACTGCTGCTATTACCACCGTTTTAGCAAAGAAACTTCCTTCCGAAGTAAACAAACAAGTCGCTTACGACCAAATCGACAACGCCCCTGAAGAAAGAGCTCGTGGTATCACCATCGCTACTTCTCACCAGGAATACGAATCTGAAAATCGTCACTATGCTCACGTCGATATGCCAGGCCACGCCGACTACATCAAAAACATGATTACCGGTGCTGCTCAAATCGATGGCGCCATCCTCGTGGTTGCTGCTAACGATGGTCCGCTTCCACAGACTCGTGAACACGTACTCTTGGCTCACCAGGTGAACGTGCCAAAGATCATTGTTTTCTTGAACAAAATGGATCTTGCTGACCCAGAACTCGTTGAACTCGTAGAGATGGATGTTCGTGAACTTCTTTCCAAATACGGTTTTGATGGTGACAACGCTCCAATCATCAAAGGTTCTGCTGCCAAAGCCCTCGAAGGCGACGCCGCTAACGAAGATGCCATCATGGAACTCGTCAAAGCCATGGACGAATACTTTGAAGTCCCTGTCCGCGACCTCGACAAACCTTTCCTCATGCCTATAGAAGATGTCTTCTCCATCAAAGGCCGTGGTACTGTTGCTACCGGCCGTATCGAGCAAGGTGTTGTTAAAATCAACGACGAAATCGAAATCGTTGGTCTCAAAGAAACTCAGAAGTCTGTCGTCACCGGCATCGAGGCTTTCCATAAGTCTCTCGACCAAGGTCAAGCTGGCGACAACGCTGGTCTCTTGCTCCGCGGTATCGAGCGCGAACAAATCGAGCGTGGCCAAGTGATTGCCAAACCTGGTTCTATCACCCCACACACCGAATTTGAAGCTGAAGTTTACGTTCTTAAGAAAGAAGAAGGTGGCCGCCACACTCCATTCTCCAAGGGCTACAAACCACAGTTCTACTTCCGCACCACTGATGTCACCGGTGAAGTTGAGCTCCCAGCTGACAAAGAAATCGTCATGCCTGGCGACACCGTCACCTTTAAGGTCAAGTTGCTTGCACCAATCGCTATGAACAACAACGACCGCTTCGCCATCCGCGAAGGTGGCAGGACCGTCGGTTCTGGTGTGATCACCAAAATTGTAAAATAATCTCTATTTCACAGCTTAAAAGACCCCCTAATGGGGTCTTTTTTGTTGTCAGTGCATTATTGTTATGCTAAACTATAAGCATGATAAGTCTTGGGAAAAGCTATGAAAAAGGCAGGAACTCTCTCTCTCTCTCTCTCTCTTAGCTAGGTTATTGCGAAATCCTAAATCTATTTTCTTGACACGCTCAAGGGCGCTCGCCCAAGCTTATGGTCAAGAAAATAGATTTAGCGATTTCGCTAAAAACATACAGTCTAAAATCCAAGATTCCTCTTCTTATTCTTCCAATCTTCATGAACACTCTCATCTTTCCGCCATCTTCTTTAATCTCTTCAGCCCCTTTAAACCTTCTCTACTTCATCGGCTCTCTCCAAAAGATAACTTCTCCCTCCAACACTCCCCCTCCCCCATCCTCCTCATAACTTCCTTTATAGTCTTTCTCTCTGCCTTTCTCTTCACTCTCATTATCTCTC
>CAMBYK010000001.1 GCA_945872155.1 uncultured Candidatus Saccharibacteria bacterium | reverse complement strand
GAGCAACCCCAGATTCTACTTACTCTAATATAGTCTCCGAAACCACCACCTTCCACACTACAGACAAAAACAAGGTCCCAGAAGCTACCCTTACCGACACCAGAGACAACAAAACCTATGTCGTCCGGAAACTTGCAGACGGCAATTGTTGGATGGTGCAGAATCTAGCTTTCTCACCAAATGCAGGACAAGTATTAACAAGTGCTGATACTGATATGAACGGCGGTAGAACCTTTACTGCGCCAGGCCCATCTACTACTGGACAAACCTGGGCGTATAACGGTAGTGGCGGTCCCCACTGGCTGAAACCAGAACCAGGCTATGAATACTACAAAGAACAAAACCTCAATCCAGACGGCACTATAGAAGAAGATGCTATACCTTCTTCTACCGGCACTCCACTAGAATCTGCTGGCAACCACTACGACTGGCCGATGGTTACTGCAGGAGCTAGAGATACCAGTGGAGCTAGCCTAATCTCTGCCAGTTCCGGTGAAGCCGCAGATTCTATTTGTCCTAAAGGCTGGACTCTGCCAAGAAACACAGGTAGCAGCTCATACTATAACTTAATAGTTACTAAATACAATTTACCGGGCAGTTCTGCTGGCCATGCTAGAATGATTAAATCTCCCCTTAATTTTATCCGTGCCGGCTACTACAGCTATAATGGCAGCTGGAGCAACCGTGGCAACTACGGTTTACTGTGGTCTAGCACTGTCTTCAGCAGCGACGACGCTTACGGTTTGGTCTTCAACAGCGGCATCATCTACCTCCAGAACTTCTACAAGGGCGATGGATTTTCTGCTCGCTGTGTAGCCAAAGAACAACCCAAAGACCTCTGGAGTATCACTAAAATGCAGGAAATGACTCCAGCCATTTGTGCTGCCACTCCTACCCCAAACGCCTATATAAACGGAGCAACTCATAATGCCGATTACTCTAACATAGTCTCTACTACTTCTACTACTAGAACTACCGACAAAAACAAAGTCCCAGAAACCACTCTTACTGATACCAGAGACAACAAAACCTACGTGGTGAGAAAACTTGCAGACGGCAACTGCTGGATGACGCAGAACCTAGCTTTCTCACCCACTGCAAACCAAGTCCTGACAGATGCAGATACAGACCTAACTGCTGGCCGTACCTTCACCGCTCCAGCAGGCCCATCGACCGCTGGGCAAAGCTGGGCGGAAAATGGTAGTGATGGCCCGCACTGGCTAAAACCAGCACCGGGATACGAATACTATAAAGAACAAAACCTCAACGCTACTGGCACCATAGCAGGAGACGCTACACATGCATCTACTGGCACTCCACTAGAATCTGCTGGCAACTACTATGATTGGCCAATGGTTACGGCTGGAGCTAGAGATGCTAACGGAGCTAGCCTAATCTCTGCCAATTCTGGAGAAGCCGCAGACTCCATCTGCCCCAAAGGATGGACATTGCCAAGAAATACAGGTAATAGCTCATACTATAACTTGCTTAATACTAAGTATGGTTTAGCTATTAACACTAGTAGCGCTATTAGTGCTAGTAAAATGATTAAACCCCCTCTCAATTTTATCCGTGCCGGCGTCTACTACTACAGTGGCAGCTGGTACAGCCGCGGCAATTACGGCTGGCTATGGTCTGGTACTGTCCTCAGCAGCAACAGCGCTTACTATTTGTTCTTCAATAGCGGCAGCATCAACCCCCAGTACAACAACGGCAAGGGCTACGGATTGTCTGCTCGCTGTGTAGCTCGCTAGCGTTCCCATCCATTAGCATCCCGTTGCCTTGAACTCTTTGAGCAGGAAGGAGTTATGCTGGCAGACATATACGGAGATTATCTATTCTTACTCTTCAACCCTCTGGCCTCACTTAGCATAATGAGATTTAGACCAGATTTGTGAATGCTATTTTTACAACTTACCTGTGAATAATCAGCAAGCGTAGCGACTAAAACTGATTATTCCAGACGTATGTTGTAAAAATAGCAATGAACAAGTCCTGCTAAGGGAGGCCAGAGGGTTGGAGAGTGAGAGAAGTATAATAATTTTAAGAAGAGGTTTTGATTGCAACGCAAAGTAATTCGTCGCCTTGACAATCCATATCTTTTACGCTATGATAAAACAATCATCAACAATAATCATCAAGCTCCAAAAACTCATCGATTGTCTATCTGAGGTTATGGAGTTGAAAGGAAAAAATGACCGAAGCCAAAAAACCAGAAGGTCTCAAAATTCGTATCCGCCTCAAGGCCTATGATCACCGTGTTATAGATCAGAGTGCCAAGCAAATCGTCGACACCGCCATCCGCACCGGCGCCAGCATCAGCGGCCCAGTGCCTCTGCCTACCAAGCGCAGCACTTTCACCGTAGTGAAATCTCCACACGTCTACAAGACTGGTGGCGAAGCTTTTGAGATGAAAGTTCACAAGCGCTTGATCGACATCACCAATGCCACACCTAAGACCATTGATTCTCTGCAGAATCTTGCTCTTCCTGCTGGCGTTGATGCCGAAATCAAAATGTAATCTATTTGAGCGCAAAATCCCTCAGCCTATCTGGGGGATTTTTGTGCCTTAGCGTGGAACTTTTCGAAAACCTTCCGCTTGTTTGCTATAATATCTATATGACAAATTTTGCGCGTTTCAAAAAACGCTTCTATTTTATCGCCGCTGGCTACTTTAGATTTTTTGCTAATTTTTCTTTGCAAAAATGGCAACCACGGATTATCGCCATCACCGGATCGGTAGGCAAGACTACAATGCTACACCTTTTAGAGCAACAGCTAGACAAAAAGGCTCATTATTCCCATGATGCTAATTCTGCTTTTGGCATTGCCTTCGATATTTTGGGGCTACGCGGCGTCACTGGCTCGCGCGCCAGATGGTTTTATCTGCTGCTGGCGGCTCCCATTCGGGCAATCTTTTTCCGCCATCACGAGCGCTTTTACGTGGTGGAGATTGATGGCGAACGCCCCCATGAGGCCGAATTTTTGGCTAGCTGGCTCAAGCCGGAGGTGACGCTATGGATCTCGCTTGGCCGCTCGCACGCCGTGCAGTTCGAATCACAAATTACCTCGGGCGATTTTGAAAATATCGACAAGGCTATTTGCCATGAATTTGCTATGTTGCCACAATATACTACCAAACGCATTTTTATCGACAGCGATTCGCCTCTGATGGTCAAAGCTATTGAAAAAATCACTGCCAAACATGCTATCAGAGCTGAGACTGTCAAATGTTCGAAGTCTGAGCTCAGGCGGTATCAAGTTCGCCCCAGTAGCACAGAGTTCACCTTTGCCAAAAATACTTTTGTGTTTGCGGCGCCTTTTTCGCGCGACCTCAGCATTCAGCTCTCCATGCTGATCCATCTTTGTGAATATCTCAATATGCAGCCCAACTCGGATTTTTCTTATATGCCGCTGCCGCCAGGCCGCAACTCTTTCTTCGAGGGCAGAAAAGGGCTCAAGATTATCGACAGTAGCTACAACGCGCATCTGATTAGCCTAAGAGCTATTTTAGAGATGTTTCGCTCAATTAGGGCCAGCCATAAGTGGCTGATTATTGGTGACATGGTAGAGCAGGGCAGCATAGAAAGCGAAGAGCATATCGCTCTGGCTGCTGAGATCGCCAAGGTTAAGCCGGAGCAAGTGATTTTGCTCGGCCGTCGCACCAAAAAATATACTGCACCACTACTTAAAGAACAAAATATCCCAGTTTTTACCACCGAAGATCCTAGGGAAGCCCTAGAGTTTATCGAAAAGCGTAGCACTGGTGTAGAAATTCTTTTATTCAAGGGCAGTCAATACCTCGAGTGGATTATCGAAAAACTCTTAAAAAACCCTGAGGATGCAGACAAATTGCCACGTCGCGAGCCCGCCGCTGTGCGCCGTCGCGAAAAAAGAGGGCTCTATTGATGCCAAAATTGTATATTATCCACGGCTGGACTTACCAAATTTCTCACTGGGATAAGACTGTCGCTCTTTTGAAGCAGGCTGGCATAGAGGTAGAAATGTTGCGCGTGCCCGGGCTCACCGCGCCTTCGCGCAAGGTCTGGACTATTTCAGAATATGTAGCCTGGGCTGGCCAAAACATCCCTGACGGAGCAATTGCGCTTGGACACAGCAACGGCGGACGCATCTTGCTCAATCTCTTAAGCCAGCGGCCGGACAAGCTCTCCCGCCTGATTTTACTTTCTGCTGCCGGCGTTTATGAGAAATCTCGTCGTCGCGATATTTTGCGCTTCGCCGCTAAGATGCTTGCGCCACTCAAAAAATTTCCCCTGCTTCGTAAGGTCATCCATAAGCTTATCGGCGCCAGTGATTACTCTCACGCTCCGGAAAACATGAAAAAAACTCTCACCAATATGCTCGACTCTGACAAGGAGCTGGATTTGACTAAGATTACTACGCCTACCTCTATTTTGTGGGGAGAAGAAGACCAAGTCACGCCACTTCGTCAGGGCAAAATCATGCATCAGAGACTCAAAAACAGTCGTCTTAAAACCTTCAAGAACTGGACTCATGCCCCTTATATCTGTGATCCGGAAGGTCTTGCTTCTGCTATTGTCGCAGTTTTGAAGGAGCAAAAATAATGTATTTTCTAGGTCTTGCTGCTAATTTCCGTGGCCGCGATGTTTGGCGCCATACCTTTGCCGTTGGTACGGGCAAAGATTCCCAAGAGCTTCGCGAACACTTCGCCAGCCGCTACCAGGCCGAGTTAAAGCACGTGGCTCTTTATCACACTGGGCGCTCGGCTCTATCGGTGGCCTTGAAAACTTTATTACCCAAAAATAGCAAGGTCTTAGTCAACGGCTTCACCTGCCATGCTGTTTTAGAGGGCGTCAAAGCCGCCGGGCAGGTTCCAATTTTTGCCGATATCAGAGAGCAGGACTTACACTTTGGCGTCAAGGAACTACAAACCGTCCTCAAAAACCACCCAGACCTTAGGGCTATCATCATTCAGAACTCGTTGGGCCTCCCCGCCGATATTGCCGGCCTAGAAAAGCTTGCCAAGAAACACAAGTTAGTGATTATTGAAGACTTAGCTCATTCTGCTGGCATTTTTTATGCCGATGGTCGCGAGGCTGGCACGGTTGGCCAGGCTACTATTCTATCTTTTGGCAAAGGCAAAGCCATCGATACTGTCTGTGGCGGTGCCTTGATTTTGCGAGATTCTAGCCTCCCCGCTCTTAAGCAGCCCACTAATTTGCCTACTTTTGCTGATCGTTTGCGCGATCGTTTCTATCCGTTTTTCGGAACTTTTGCCCGCGCTCTATTCAGACTCAAACTCCAACATTTTTGGTTGGGGGCATTGTTCAAATTAGGTTGGATCAAGCGTTCAGCCGACGCCAAGCTCGACTCGGGCACCCGCCTCACCCACTGGCAGGCCAAATTAGCCCTGAAGCAGCTCGAAGCCTTACCGGCTGGCGGACACTCTCCTTTGAGACAACATTTCTTGGTCGAAAATCGCGATCTCGTTTTGGCTGAGCTAGAGAAAGCAGGTTATCATTTCAACGAAATTTGGTACGAAGTGCCAATTTCGCCCGTGCGCTACTACACCAAGACCCATTTCCCCGAGGACGAGTGCCCAGTGGCTGTCGCATTGACGAAAAAAATCATCAATCTTCCGATTTTTTACTCTGAAAAACAACTCAAACAAGCTTACAAGATCATTGCAAAACACCAAAAAGACCTCGCCCCCGCTACAAACTGGCCGCAAATTTGCGCAGCCTACCCGGAAGCTAATTTTCTGCAGTCTCCTACCTGGGCCAAGACCAACGAGTTGATTGGACATCAGACTATCACTTATTCCGCTCCTGGCGCCTGGGCAATGATGATTGTCAAAAATGCTAAACGTGGCCGCTATCTTGAGGTTCCAGGCGGACCATTATTAGACTGGCGCAAGTCCGCTCAAGTTCGTGCGGTTTTCAAACAAATTATCGCCACCGCTCAGGCGCACCGCTGTGTTTTTGTTCGCCTCCGCCCTCAACTTCTCGATACGCCAGAAAATCTTCAGCTTTTGGGACGGCTAGCCCAAAAAGCCCCCATGCATCTACACGCCCAAAACACCGTGATTATTGATCTCTCTCAGTCCGAAGAGCAGCTACTCGCCAATATGCGTCGCCAGACTAGATACGAAGTGCGCCGCGCCGCCAAGCTGGGCGTCACGGTCGAAAGTGGCAATACGCCAGAGTTATTTCAGGAATTACACAAGCTACAGCTTGACACCGCCAGGCGTCAAGGCTTTGTCCCGCCCGCTACGGAAGAACTCTCAGCTGAGCGTATCGCCTTCGGTAAAAATGCTCGTATTTATGTTGCTAAAAAAGACCAAAAAGTAATCGCTATGGGACTCATCTTGATCGATGGACAAGAGGCCGAGTATTTCGAAGCGGCCTCTACCAGCCTAAACCGTCAATTCCCAGGAGCCTATGCTATTCTTTGGCAGGCCATGCGCGACCTTAAAAAACAGGGAATCAAGCGTTTTAATCTTTGGGGTATCGCTCCCAAAGGTCAGCCCGGACATCGTTATGCTAAAGTCACCACCTTCAAAACTGGTTTCGGCGGAGCGGTGGTAGAATTTGTGCCAGCTCACGATATCGTATTAAAAAAGTTTCGCTATTTACCTAACTGGCTGATTGAAACTATTCGCAAAAAAAGGAGACATCTCGCATGAACAAAGCCAAAAAAACAGAAATTATCACTGCCACTAGCGCTGCCGAGTGGGACAAATTTGTCACCAGCCATCCAGAAGCTAACTTTTTGCAATCCTGGCAATTTTACGACTTTCACCTTTCGCGTGGCAATCAAGTAGTGCGTCGGCTTTTCAAACAAGACGGCAAAATCGTCGCCGCCTATGCTGGCGTAGTAGAAAACGCCAAACGCGGTCGTCATCTAGCCATTGCCGGCGGGCCAATTTTGGACTGGCAAGACCAGCCTTTGGTCAAAGCCGTTTTTGCCGACATCAAGCAACTCGGCACTGAACATCATTGCGTTTTTGTGCGTGTGCGCCCGCAGCTCGAGCTTTCACAGCAGGCCTTACAGCAATTTGCCAAGCTCGGACTTAAAAAAGCCCCTATGTATCTCTCTGTAGAATTTGCCGGGATACTAGATCTCACCAAAACCGAAGACGAAATCCTAGTTGGCATGCGTCAACGCCTGCGTCGCGCTCTACGCAAGGCCGCTAAAAACAACATCACTATCGAAACTTCTACCGACCCCAAAGACATCCATACTTTTTATCAAATTCAGCTCCAAACTGCCAAACGGCATGATTTTTTCGCTTTTTCAGAAGATTTTCTCACCAAACAATTTGCTGCTTTTGCTCCGCATGGTCAAGCCGTCCTCTACACCGCCAAACATCAGGGAGAAATTCTCGCCCAGAACTTCATGATTTTTTACGGCAACGAAGCTTCTTATCACTACGGTGTTTCTAGCGAACTCGGCACAAAACTCTCTGGCGCGCCGCTTTTGCATCTTCAAGCTATGCGCGACGCCCGCGAGCGCGGAATCAAACGCTATAACTTCTGGGGGATTGTAGATGAAAATGACACTAAGCACCGCTTCTACGGAGTTTCGGTCTTTAAGCGCGGTTTTGGCGTGCAGGAGCTCAAGTATCTCCCCGCTCATGACCTAATTCTGCAACCTCTCGCTTATCAAAAAACCAAAATCATCGAAACCGTCCGCAAAAAACTTCGCCACGTCTAATTGTGCTATAATAAACATAACTATTTACAGGAGGTTTTATGTCTAAAAAAGTCAAACAATACATCGAGAGCCATTGGGGTGTTTACCTCTGGCAGACCATTGTTTCGCTGGGCTTTGTTGGGTTCTTGCGCATTTTTGGTAGCAAAGATTTCTTTGCTTTGGTTACTGTTGCTGCTACTGTAATCTTATCGCTCGGCGTAGTCGAAACTCTCAACATCGCTCACCGTCGTCATGGCAAAAAAGGTGTCGCTTTAAACATCTTTGTCGCTGGGCTCAGCATTCTTGCTGCACTAGTGTTGTTCTTTACTGCCACCCAGCCAGCAGTGCTGCATCTCGCTGTGATTTCTATCTATGTGCTCATTCGCGCTGTTCTAGAAATTTTCATCGGCTTCACCTCAATCAAAGATAAAACCAACAAATTCATCTGGGTGAGCTGCGGCATTGTTAGCACTATCTTTGCTTTTGCTATTTTTAATTCCGGTTATCTCGGCACCGACGCCTTCTATGAA
This sequence comes from uncultured Candidatus Saccharibacteria bacterium, assembly GCA_945872155.1. Classification (GTDB taxonomy): domain Bacteria; phylum Patescibacteriota; class Saccharimonadia; order Saccharimonadales; family Saccharimonadaceae; genus Nanosyncoccus. Next base: position 45,827 of record CAMBYK010000001.1, on the reverse strand, counting down.
TTTTTCAGTGGCTATCTAGCCTGTTTCGCATTCTGTAATTTCGTCTATACTACCCGCCTACTACGCGCCTAAGGTATGCTATAATCATCAAAAGAGGAGAAAATATGAGTTATAAAACCCCTACTAAGGCAGTCATTACTGATGCTGGTTTTGCTAGCCGCTATCTACCAATCACCAAAACCATTCCTAAGGCCATGTTGCCAATGGGCAACCGCCCGATTATGCAGCTAGTGGTTGAAGAATGTGTCGAGGCCGGCATTAAAGAGATTATCATCGTTGCCACTCCAGAGGGCAAACCAATTTACGAAGATTATTTCAATAATTCCGTCAACCGCATTCGCAAACAGCTCACCTCTCAGGGCAAAGAAGACCGCTATGCCCCGGTGCAGCACGTCTTAGACTTTCCTAAGATTACCGTCATCGAACAAGACCCGGCTTTCCCTTACGGCAACGGATCGCCTATCGCCTCCGCTCGCCCATTTTTGCGCGACGACGAGGCCTTTATCGCCATTTATTCCGACGACGTCGTTTTTGGTAGTTCGGATGTCAAAACTTTGGTTGAATCTTATCAGGCTCATCCAGATGCCAAGGCGATCATTATTTCTCAGGAAATGCCTCGCGACCAGCTCAATAAATATGGTATTATCCGCCTTGCCGATGAAAATGCCATGACTCTGCAAAATATCGTCGAAAAACCAGCCATCGAAGATGCTCCGTCCAATCTTACCTCTTATGGTCGCTACTTGTTGACCCCTGAAGTTTTCGCTTATCTTGACCCTAAAAACACCGGTCTCGACGACGAGCTCTGGACCGTCGATGCTATCACTAAATTAGTTGCCACCGGCCCAGTTTATGTCGAAAAGACTCGGGGCGAATGGATGACCACCGGCGATCCAAAGAACTATTTCCTCGCACACCTACGCTACACTTTAGCCAACGAGAGCTTTGCCGACGACATTCGCAACTTTGTCCAGTAACATTAATTTAAGGAGGTTTTATGAATACAGCAGAATGGATTATTGTTAGTATCCTGTCTTTTACCCTGTTAGTCTTCTTGATTGTCGGCATTATTTTAGTAGTCAAACTAATCGGTGTTACCAAAGAAGCCAAAAAAATTCTCATCACCGGCCAAAGCATCGCCAATAAAACCGATGATATTATTGATAATGTCAAAGATTTCACCACCGTAGGTGGCGTAGTAAAAAATTTCGCCAGCAAATATCTCGGCAATCAACCTAAGAAGACCACCAAAAATAAATAATGGCCGAGCTTTCTCCGCGTGATTTCGTGCATTTGCACAATCACACTCACTATTCTTTGCTCGATGGGCTCACTAAAATTAATGAGCTGGTTAGCGCTGTCAAAGATTATGGCATGGAAGCCGTAGCGGTCACCGACCACGGCACTATGAGCGGTCTGATCGACCTCTACAAAACTGCCCAGGGCGCCGGCGTTAAGCCTATTCTTGGGTTAGAAGCTTATGTAGCTGCTCGCAAAATGAGTGATCGCGACCCAGCTCACGACAAGGAGCGTTTTCACATTACTTTGCTCGCTATGAATGGGCAAGGTTTTGAAAACCTTTGTCGCCTGATGAGTGAGGCCGAAATCCACGGTCGCTATTACCGCCCCCGCATCGATCACGAAATCATGGAAAAATACAACGAAGGCATTATCTGTCTTTCCGGCTGTGCTGGCTCAGAAATCTCCATGAAAATTAGGGCTGGCGACCTAGACGGCGCCCGCAAGTTGATTGATTGGTACAGCAAAGTCTATCAAGATCGCTTCTATTTGGAGATGCAAGATCATGGCCATCCTGATGCTCCTGCCCCATGGGACGAACAAGCCAAAATCAATAATGCTCTGATAAATTTTTCTAAAGAGACCGGTTTGCCATTAGTAGTTTCTTGTGACGGCCACTATCTCTGCCATGCCGATCAAGAGGCTCATGAGGTTTTACTTTGTATCGGCACCGGGTCCAATCTTTCCGATCAAAATCGTATGTCGCTGAAGAATTTTCAGCTTCACGTGGTCGATCCGAATGAAATTATTGCCCGCTGGGGTAAGACTTGCCCAGAAGCCGTCACCAACACCAAACAAATTGCCGACCGTTGCAACGTCAAGCTCGATCTTGGCCGCATTTTGATTCCAAAATTTCCCGTTCCAGAGCAAGAAACCGAAAAAACTTACCTAGATAAACTAGTTTTCCGCGGTCTCGTCACTAGATATACCGATAATCCAGATGAGCAAGTCCAGCAAATGGGCGTGGAGGATTGTCGCAAGCTTCTGCCGGAACCAGTCCTCGAGCGTATAGACTACGAACTGTCCGTAGTGGACAAAATGGGCTATAACGGCTACTTCTTAATTGTGCAGGACTTTATCAACTGGGGCAAATCACAACGCATCGTCTTTGGCCCAGGTCGTGGCTCGGCCGCCGGCTCGCTGCTTGCCTATGCGCTACGTATCACCGAGCTTGACCCGCTTAAATACAACTTGCTTTTCGAACGCTTCCTAAATCCCGACCGTATCTCCATGCCTGATATTGACACCGATATTCAAGATACCCGCCGCGACGAAGTAATTGAATACTGTACTCAAAAATATGGCGATGCTAGAGTTTCGAATATCGTCACTTTTGGTAAAATGATGGCCAAAAACGCCATTCGCGATGTGGCGCGCGTCCTGGAAGTGCCTTATGCTGAGGCGGATCGTCTGGCCAAATTAGTCCCAGACCCTGTGATGGGCCGTCACGTCAAGCTAAAAGACGCTATCAAAGACGTCCCCGATCTCAAACGCGAATACGAGACCAACCCCACGGCTAAAGAAGTGATTGATTTCGCTGCACGGCTAGAAGGCACTATCAGAAACCACGGCGTGCACGCCTGTGGTGTAGTGATTGCGCCGGATGATTTAGTAAAATATCTTCCGCTAGAAGTTTCTGCCAAGGGCCCCATCGCCACCCAATTTCCCATGAACGAAGTTGAGGAGCTCGGCTTACTTAAAATGGACTTTCTCGGGCTATCCAACCTCTCTGTCATCAATAATGCCATGCGCATGATTCGCAAAGTCTATCATCGCGATATTGACCTTGCCAAACTACCACTAGACGACGAAAAAGCCTTTAAATTGTTGCAGCGCGCTGAGACCACCGGTGTTTTTCAGCTTGAATCTGCCGGCATGAAGCGCTATCTCAAAGAACTCAAGGCCTCCAGCTTTGAAGATATTATCGCCATGGTGGCGCTCTATCGCCCCGGCCCGATGCAGTTTATCGACAGTTTTATTCGTCGCAAGCACGGCAAAGAACCTATCACCTATTTGCATCCTGGGCTAGAAAATTCGCTCAAAAGCACCTATGGCATTCTGATTTATCAGGAACAGTTCATGCAGATTTCCAAAGAATGGTGCGGCTTTACTGGCGGTCAAGCGGACACTCTGCGCAAAGCGGTCGGTAAGAAAAAAATTGACCTCATGAACAAGGTAAAACCTGAGTTTATCGAAGGCGCTCAAAAAGTCGGTGGTGCTACGCGCGAGCAGGCCGAAACCTTCTGGAATCAGTTGCTAGATTTTGCTAATTATTGTTTCAACAAGTCACATGCCGCTTGCTATGCCTTGATTGCTTATTGGACCGCCTATCTCAAAGCTAACTACCCAGACGCTTTTATGGCCGCCCTGATGACTTCTGATATGCGCTGGACCGATCGTCTCGCCATTGAAATGACTGAGTGCAAGCATATGGGGCTTAAAGTCCTCGGCCCTGACATTAATGAATCCTATGCTGATTTCGCTATTGTCGGTGGTCAAAATACCATTCGTTTTGGTCTCGCCGCTCTCAAAAACATGGGTAAATCCCTAGTTGAAGAGATTGTCATTCCGGAGCGCGACAAAAACGGCCCCTTCACCTCAGTCTGCGACTTTGCCAAACGCGTGGATTCTTCCAAATTTAACAAAAAATCTTGGGAATCTGCTATCAAATGTGGCGCATTCGATAGTTTTGGCGACCGCTCTGACTTACTCTACAATCTCGAAAACATCCAAGCCTACGGCGCCAAAGTACAAAAAGACACCGCTTCTGGTCAAACCGACCTCTTCGGCGCCTTTGGCTCTGCTGGTGCCGTGCCCGAGCCACCAATCACTCCTGCCCCCACCAAATACCCTGAAAAAGAGCAACTTTTGTGGGAGCGCGATCTAATGGGCCTCTACCTTTCCGCCCACCCTCTCGACAAATACGACACTTTCTTCGATGAGCAGACGCATAGCTACAGCCTCATTACCGCCGAAAACGACAACAAACTCCTAATTATCGGTGGCATCATTAACGACGTCCGCACCATTGTCACAAAATCCAACACCAAGATGGCCTTTGTTAAAATCGCCAGTAAAACCTCCGAGCAGGAAATCATCATTTTCCCTAGTCTCTATGAACAAGTTGGTGCAAAATTAGTGCTCGATAACGTTATTAAAGTGACTGGCCGCGTCAACGCCAAAGACAAAAATGGCAATATCACCTCTGAAATCAAAATTATTGCTGATACAGTCGATATTATCTCCGATCAGGTGTTAGAAAATTATCAATCTACCGGCTCCAGACTAGCTTCTCCAGTCGCCGCACCTACTCGCCGCTCTTCCGCCCAGCGCGTTTCAAAGAAATTCACCGCCGACAGCGCTCCGGTCGCCAGCGTGCCCTATACCCCGCCCCCAGAGCCGGTCGATCGTAACAAAAAACTTTTCATCCTCATCAAAGACCCCGAAAACACCGAGCTACTGAGCGAAGTCAAGCATATCTGTGATAAACATCCCGGCCTGCAGGATATTGTCTTAGTTCTAGATGATGGCGCGGAGAAAAAACCACTTCGTCTGCCTTTTCGCGTGGAACTCAATCCCAACCTGCTTGATCCGCTTTCCGATCTCCTCGGCGCAGACTGTGTCAAAGTTAAATAGTTTTCCCGATTAACTCCCACAGCGCCATTCCACAAGCCACCGAGACGTTAAAAGATTCTTTCTGTCCCTTCATGGGAATTTCCAGCAACACGTCGCAGCGCTCCAGAAGCTCCGCGTTGATTCCTTCCACCTCTTCGCCCAAAATCAAAAAGATTTTATCGCCACATTTAGTGCGCAAATTTGAGCTCGCCAAACTAATCAGCCTCTTATCTTCCAGGTTATTTTCTAGCCCCGCGATACAAAAGCCTTTTGTGCGGTGCTCTTCCGCTAATTCCAGGAAATCCTCCGCCCGCTTGATGGGTAGCATTTTTTCCGCCCCCAACGCAGTTTTATGTATCTGATTGTTCAATTTCTCTCTTAAGTGTGGCAACACCCTCTCGTCATCCGGCGTCGGCGTAATCCCGCCCGTCCAGACCGCTGCTACTCCCAAGCCTTCCGCCGTGCGCAAAATCGCCCCCACATTCAGGATAGAACGGATATTGTATAGTCCAAGCACTAATTCCATCTTCACATCATACCTGTTAGAAGGATTTTCGGCAAGAAAAAAGGGAGCCAATGGCTCCCAGCGCGCTGTTGTTTTTTTGACTATATCACCAGACTTAGGTCTAATGATTCGATAATCCATCGGCATTCATTCGGCAGTTTTATTACCGTGAACTCACCCAAATTCTTGAGGTGTTCGCAAATCTTCACCGCTATCGCTTCACTCAGGTCTTTGCCATTCATCTGGGCGGCAACTTGCGGTCTGATATCAGCGCGGAACACATGTTCCGGTTTTCTTATTTCCCGCATCTCCAAAATTATTTTTGGCTCTTGTTTTTCACGCTTATATCTCCCGTCGCCAGTATGGACCACATCAATTGGTATATGGCCGTGGGCAGGAGCCTCCAAATACTCTTCCGGTACAGCTTTGCGGTAGCAATAGCTGATTATTTCGACTTCCAGAACTTCCTTTTTCTTGTGTGACATCTGGATCACACCTCCTTTTTCTTCTTTTTTTAAACGTACAATAACTTGTTCAACAGCATTCATTATTATAGCACACTTTGCAAAAAAATGCAACAAAAGGTATAATAAACAATCTATAAAAGGCAAAATATGGAAAGATACAACCCCCTCAAAATCGAACAAAAATGGCAAGATATTTGGGCTAAAACCCAACCCTTTAAGGCTGAGATCAAAGACCAGCCCAAAATGTACCTGACCGAAATGTTCCCGTATCCTTCCGGCGCCGGTCTTCACGTCGGCCATGTCCGTAATTTTTCCATCGTTGACGCCTTGGCTAGATTTTACGCCCAGCAGGGAGTAAACGTACTGCGGCCTTTTGGCTACGACACTTTTGGCCTTCCCGCCGAAAATTACGCCATCAAAACCGGTATTTCTCCGCAATCCGCCACAGCCACCAATATCGCCAATTTCCGCAAACAGGCCGAAAAACTCGGCTTCGCCATCGATTGGTCGCGCGAAATCAGTACCTCCGATCCAGAGTATTATCGCTGGACACAGTGGTGCTTCTTGCAACTTTACAAGGCCGGCTTAGCCTATCAGAAAGAAAGCTACCAATGGTGGTGTCCGCACGATCAGACCGTCCTTGCCAACGAGCAGGTAGAAAACGGCCACTGCTGGCGTTGTGGTAATGAAGTTGAGAAAAAACAGATGAAGCAATGGTTTTTCAAGATTACCGCCTACGCCGAGGAGCTCCTCTCTGATATCGATAACCTGGATTGGCCAGATAAGATCAAAACCATGCAAAAAAATTGGATTGGCAAAAGCACTGGCGCCGAGATCGAATTTACTACCAAAGAAAACCACAAAATCAAAGTTTTCACCACTCGCCCGGATACGCTCTTTGGCTCGACTTTCCTTGTCTTAGCTCCCGAGCATCCGCTTATCCCAGAGCTAACCAACTCTCAAACTGCAACCGCCGTGCAGGCTTACTGCGCTCAGGCTATCAAAAAATCAGAAATCGAACGTCAAGAAAATCAAGAAAAAACCGGCGTCTTCACTGGCAGCTTCGCTATCAACCCAGCCACTGGCGAAGAGATGCCGATCTGGATCGCCGACTACGTCCTCATGGGTTATGGCGAAGGCGCCATCATGGCCGTGCCGGCTCACGACCAGCGTGATTTTGAATTTGCCCAAAAATTCGATCTCCCCATCAAACAAGTAATTCAAAAACCCGTCGATTCAGATGAGCTTTGCTACAGTGGTGAAGGCCCGCTGATTAATTCAGACCGCTTTGACGGCGTCGCCAGCTCTGACGCTCGTGAACAAATTATGGATTGGCTGTCTCAGCAAAATATCGGCCAGGCCAAGGTTAATTATCGCATTCGCGACTGGCTAATTTCGCGCCAGCGCTACTGGGGCTGCCCGATTCCAATCGCTTACGACAAAAACGGCAATCCTCACCCCATTCCGGAAGACCAACTTCCGGTCTTGTTGCCAGAAATCACCGATTATCAGCCTGATCAATCTGGTCGCTCCGCTCTTGCTAAGGCCAAAGATTGGCTCAAAGTCACTATCGACGGCGAAGAAATGACTCGCGAAACTGATACGCTCGACGGCTACGCCTGTTCCTCTTGGTATCTTTGGCGCTATGTCAGCCCGCACGATAGCGAACACGCCTGGGACCCAGAAGCCGTCAAGTATTGGGAGCCGCTAGATGTCTATGTAGGCGGTGATCATGCCGTGGCACATCTGTTATACGTACGTTTTTGGTGTAAATTCTTTGCCGACCAAGGCTATCTGCCTTTCCGCGAACCAGTCAAAAAACTCCTCTACAATGGTTACATCAACGCTCCAGATGGCAAAAAAATGTCCAAATCAAAGGGCAATGTCATCGATCCGCTCGAAGTCATCAACCAAGGCTACGGCGCCGACACTCTCCGCACTTACGAGCTTTTCATCGGCCCATACGACGAAGATGCTGCTTGGGACACCAAAGCCATCGGTGGCGTTTACCGTTTCCTCAATCGCTGCTGGACTCTGTGCTTTTCTGCGCACGATGCCAGCGCGGGCCCATCAGGGTTTTCTGCCAAAACGGCACCTATAGAGACAGCCAAAACTTCAGCAGATGTGGTCATCCGCCATCAAACCATTAAAAAAGTCACCGAAGATCTGCATCGCCAGAGTTTCAACACTGCCGTGGCTGCCTTGATGTCTTACGTTAACGCCTTATATAAGTCGACCCCCAGCCACGACGACCTCACTGCCCTCGCTCAGCTGCTCAAGCCTTTTGCTCCGCATCTCGCCTCCGAGATGCTCGAACATCTAGGCGCCAACGATTCCTGGCCTGCTTGGGACGAAGCTAAAATTCAAACCGAAACCGTCGAATTTGTCGTGCAAGTTTGCGGCAAGCTTCGCGCCAAACTGCAAGTTTCTACAAAAGACCTGGAAGACCACGCCAAGCTCGAAGCCCTGGCGCTCGCCGACCCGAATGTCCAAAAATATCTTAGTGGCACACCTAAAAAAATCATCATTCCGGCCAAGGCCAAACTTATCAACATCGTCCCTTAATCGTTGAGAACCCAACATCTTCACATCACTCAGCACTGGACCTTGGCGTTCAGATTGACTTCTACTAATTTATGTGATATAATTTAGATATCTATAGGTTCAAAAACCTTTGCACCTTTAATTTTTGGTTATTCAGCCGAGATTTTGGTGCTCATATCTTATTGCTCAGAAATTCCAAAAGAAAGGAAGTGCAGAATGTTCATACGGGAACTAGGAAAAATTTACAAAATTATTGCTGAAAGGTGTCTCCAACAATGGCACCCAGAACTCTCACACTACGCCAAGCATGCGCTCTTCGTACGTGAAGATTTCGCTGAGTTTGAAAGAATCATCAACGCCGGCAACTCTATTCGTGCGGCAATTGATGGCATCAACTACGGACTCAAGCGCCTGGGATATCGCGACTCTTTACCAGAGAGCTTTGTTGAATTTGTCTTTTTTGGGGCCGAACTCAAAGACCGCGACATCCAAGCGGTCAAAGAAGTTATGGAAACCTGCCGTAAACTGTCTCTAGCCGAGTCCAACGAAGTCGCACTGGACGCTCTGGATAGAATCCATAATCAGTGGACTTTAGATAGCACTAAAGTATTCTTCAGCCCAGAACATGCCAAAAAGCAATTTTTGTTCTTGCATAGTCTGTTAATTGGCTGGAGCGAAGTTAAAAAAGACCTCGTCTTTTTAGCACCAATCGCCGACTATCTTGGTCTGGTTATAAAGAAGCCACTAGGTAATTACAACCGGCGCTCTTTGACGTTCGTCCAACAGGAAAATATCGATCAAGATAATTTTGGCGAGCGCATTTTTGAGGATTGCTTCAAGGAGGAGACTCCACTGCTCGCCAAGGTAGACCCATCGATTAAGGAGGCCTTGCGAACAGACCGCGCCGCCTGTCTGCGCATGGCCGAGCGTGCCATGCATTTGTCTGTCAACTTCTCGCCCATTCGTCCAGCTCTCGACGCTCTCACGTCCGGAGCTCTAAAAGACGATGAATAACCCCCGAAAGCCGGATGATAATTCCGGCTTTTTTCTTGTCAATTGATTGAATTAGTGGTAAGATATAAAAAACATTTCATTAAAAGGAGCATTTAATGCCTGAACCTAAAAAACAAAGCAGCCCTCGTAAGACCGGCTTGCGCCGCAGCCATCTCCGCTTGAAATTGGCCCGTGCTGTCAACAAGTTTTCACCTGTCAAAGCTTTTGAGACCGCCAAACAAACCCCACGTCTCAAAGTTAAAACTGTCAAACCAGCCAAAAAACAAGCGAAAAAGAATGGCAAGTAATCGTCACTTAGGTAGAATCATCGCCCTGCAAAGCCTCTACGAATTTGAATTTCGTGAGCGTGCGGGTGATGCTACCGCTGAAATTGACCCGATTATTGCTAAAAACATCGAGCCTTATTCCAAGGCTCTTGGCGACACTGAGTTTGTTTATCGACTCACTCAAGGCGTCGCTAATCACACCAAAGAACTAGACGAAGCTCTGCGCCCCCTTGCGCCAGAGTGGCCTATTGATAGTATCGCTGCCATTGACCGCAATGTGTTGCGTATTGGACTCTATGAACTTTCCCGCTGCAGCGAGAGCGTCCCGCCCAAAGTTGCCATCAATGAAGCCGTTGAGCTCGCCAAAGCTTTTGGTTCAGAAAATTCGTCCAAATTCGTCAATGGAGTACTTGGTACCGCCTTCCGTCAGTTAGGTTTGGACGCTAATTCAGAAGGGAACCATGCAGAACAAGAAACCAAACCCCAAGCAAGCCCGGAAGATTCCGGAAGCTCTGCCAGCTAATCAGTCCAACGAGTCGGCCATCGACAAAATCAAGGCCAAAGTCTTTCGCAAAAAAACTACCATCCAAGAAATCGTCCGTGAGCCAACCGCTGGTGGTATCGTTTTTCGTCCCACCGCGGACCAAAGCGACATCGAAATTCTCCTAATCCAAGATTCCAAAAACCGTTGGACCATTCCAAAAGGCCACATCGAGCCAGGCGAGACTGCCAAGCAGACCGCCATCCGCGAAATTGGCGAAGAGGCCGGCCTCATGCATATTTCCGTGCTTTGCTGGCTCGGCAAAATCAACTTCAAGTATCGTCGGCTCGACAAATTAGTCTTGATGACTACCCAAATTTATCTCGTCCGCTCGCTCGACAACTCCGAAACCCCCACCAAAGAAAAATGGATGAACGGCATCAAATGGTTTAGCTTTGCTGATGCACTAGAAGCCATCGAATATGAAGACATCGAGAAGCTCATGCTAATCGCCAAGAAAAAATTACGCACAGGAGAAATTTCATGAACGATTTTGTCACCCCAAACCACATAGCAGAGCCTTACCGCGAGTTTGCGCTCACCAAGCTCGGCTTCGCTTTCCACGACATCGAACTTTTAATCACCGCGCTCACTCACCGCAGCTACGTCAACGAACATCGCAAAACCACTCGCGAGCACAACGAGCGCCTAGAGTTTCTTGGCGACGCCATCCTAGAAATGGTTTCTTCTGACTTTTTATACCGTAACTATCAAGAATCAGAAGGCATCATGACCTCTTGGCGCGCCGCCCTTGTTCGCACTGAATCTATCGGCGACGCCGGCAAAAAACTCGGTTACGAGCCTCTAGTGCGGATGTCTCGCGGCGAAAAACAAGGTTCCGACCGTGCTCACGATGTCATTTTGGCTGACTGCTTTGAGGCGCTAATTGGTGCAATTTATCTTGATCAAGGCTACGAAACCGCCAAAGAATTTATCAACCAGCATATTTTGAGCAAAATCGACCAAATTCTCGAAGACGAGTCTTGGCGCGATCCTAAATCGCACCTGCAAGAATTAGCTCAAAAATTCGACAACACCACCCCGGTTTACCGCGTTATCAAAGAAGAAGGTCCCGATCACGACAAGCTTTTCTCGGTCGGCGTTTACGTTGGTCCGCACCTCCGCGGTTCTGGCACGGGCCACTCCAAACAAGAAGCTCAAACCTCTGCCGCCAAAGAAGGCATCAAGTTCTACAAAAAAGCTCACTAAAGCGCTCTAATAGAGCCAATAACAGATTTTTACTTAGGGGATTTATCAGCCAGCAATACGCCAAAATCCTGGCCCAGCCTGCCAGATTGACTTTTTTAGGTTTCTGTGATATAATCTAGATGTAAGTTATTGCAACTAGGTACATTCACAAGGGGGTGGTCTCATGCCTAGGAAAAAAATTACACCTACAGAGCCAACTTTACAAGATCTTTATAAGGAGTTATTATCCGCCTGCGGCTCTTATTCTCGAGTGCGCAAAACCCTGCGCGAATTAACTCTGCCGCCGGAAATCCGGCTAAACAGCATAATGACATATTTCACCAAGAGTTTTAACTCTGATAAGTCAAAATTGTCGTATGCCGAAGGTGCTTGCAGAAAGCGCTGCACGGAGATTGTAAAAAATCTCAACACTTTACTTGAGGCGGAAGGACTAAGGCCTGTCAACGACATCCAAGCGTTGTTGGACCTGCTTACTTTCGACGGTTATACGCCAAAAGCCGGCTTTGATGGCAAACCAGTCGTTGAACCGGGCACTAATATTCCGGTAGTAATTTTTAACGATGAAAAGAGGAGGGAAAATTATGAATTTTTCTTGAAAATCTTCAAGAAAAACCCCATCTCGCCTCACGGGCTAGAAGTTCTGCATCGGCGCGCCGACACCGGCTTCTTCAGACCAAAATAAACACCACCCTTCGGGGTGGTCTTTACTTTTTCAAACAAATACGCTAAAATAATCCGAGTAAATTATTAAAGGAGAATTATGCTAGCGATTCGCATGCAACGTAATGGCCGGGCGCACTACCCTACGTACCGGATAGTCGTCCAAGAAGCGCAGCGCCACCCTCTTTCGGGTCGTGTTGTAGCCGAGGTCGGCCACTACAACCCACACACCAAAGCCACAGTTTTGGACAAAGAAAAAATTGAAACCTACTTGAAAAACGGCGCTCAGCCATCCACTCGCGTAGTCTTCATCTTAAAAGCCAACGGCGTCAAACTGCCAAAATGGGTCAAAGACATCCCAGTCAAAACCGCCAAGGCCAAACACGCTGACAAACTTCGCAAGAACCAACCAAAAGAAGAGGCTCCTGCCGAAGAAGCCACCGAAGAACAAGCGGCATAAAGCTAAACTCAAAGTTTCGTGCAGCTATTCCAAACTCCCCGAAAAGGGGAGTTTTGGCTTGTTTTGACACTTTGGCCCTGCTATACTAAATACACAACACCAAACTAAACTGGAGAAAATCCTTATGGCAACCATTGACCAACAATTTGTAGAATACATCGTCAAAACTCTCGTCGGCAACCCAGACAAAGTAGAAATCGAACGCAAAATCGACGAAAAAGGCGTTTTGCTGAGCCTTACCGTAGATCCAGAAGATGTTGGCCGCGTTATCGGCCGCCGTGGTGCCACCGCTCAATCTATCCGCACTCTTTTGCGTGCTCTTGGCACTAAAAATGATGCCCGCTACAACTTCAAAATCGTCAACAGTGACGAAGAAGGCGCTTCGGCCCCTGCTGCAAAGTCTGCCTCAGCTACTGAAGCCACAGAGCCAGAAGAAATTGAAGAAGCTGAAGAACCAGTCGAAACCAGCGACCTGGCCGAAAAAACTCGTGCCGAACTCGCCGATCTTGACGACCTCGACATCTAATTAATTATCGATCTTGGTGTTTTAAACCACCAATCCTGACAATCCCGATATTCGACTATTCCCAACCTTACTGTTTGGTCCCAAAAAATTCAAGAAATTCGCCACCAAAAGTGGCGAATTTTCTATAAAAAACTCTTGACGAGTCCTCATGTACCCACTATAATCATAAGTAGTTCGACAAGAACTAAGCTAACTGCGAGTCGGCTTACATAAAAGTTGAGAGCTTATCTATGTCTAGAAACCCACCCTAAGCGGTGGTTTTTTGGTTTTTATACATTTTTGCATCTAATTTCTCTTGTTTTTTTCACTATTTTGCGCTAAAATCATTACCAAGAAGTAGTGTGCCGTGTTTTTGGTGTACTCCAAATTGGCGATTTGTGGGTAGCGACACGAGCAGTAATCTTCGGGCGCTAAAGATTACAAAATCTAATAAAGAGGTAAAAGTGAGTACTAAAAACACTGTCAAAAGTGGTAGCCGCGTGTTTTTCACCGAAGGCGACCAAGCACTCCCCATGCCAGATCTGATTTCGCATCAGAAAGATAGCTGGGAGGATTTTATCAAATCTGGACTTCGTGAAGTCTTCAACGAATTAAACCCTATTGAAGATTACACTGGCCAAAAATTAGCTTTGAGATTCAAAGATTATTATTTCAAAGCTCCTACCGAGACCGAACGCGAAGCCAAACTTAACCTTTCTACTTATGATGCGCCGCTGCACGTCACTGTAGAGCTCACCAACAAAGTCACTGGTGAAATCAAAGAACAAGATATTTTCTTTGGCGATTATCCATGGATGACCGACCGTGCCACCTTTGTTATTAACGGCACTGAACGCGTAATTGTTTCTCAGCTCATCCGCTCTGCTGGTATCTTCTTTACCGCAGAGACCGTCAATGGTCGTCGTTATTACGGTGCCAAAGTCATTCCAGGCCGTGGCGCTTGGCTCGAATTTGAAACCGCCACTAACGGTTCCATCAACGTCAAAATCGATCGTCGTCGCAAAGTCCCAGTCACCACTTTCTTGCGTGCTTTAGGTCTTGCGAAAAACTCCGACATCAAAGCTAAATTTGACGCCATCGATAACGGCGAAGTCAAATACATCGACGCCACCTTGGACAAAGACCTTACTCGTGGCCAATCTGAAGCCCTCATCGAGGTTTATCGCCGTCTTCGCCCAGGCGATCTAGCTACTGTCGAAAACGCTAAATCCATGATTGAACGCACTTTCTTCGACTACAAGCGTTATGATTATTCCCGTGTTGGCCGTTTCAAGATCAATCGTCGCCTCGGTTTTGATACTCCGAATGACAGCGAGCACCGCACTTTGCAGATGGAAGACCTCATTGCCATCATCAGCGAAATTATTCGCCTCAACAACACTCAAGGAGCCCCGGACGATGTGGATTCTCTTTCCAATCGTCGCGTCAAACTCGTCGGCGAATTGGTCCAACGCCAATTCCGCCTTGGTATGCTCCGTTTGCAACGCAACATTTTAGACCGTATGTCTATGGCCAATGTTGAAGACGTCACTCCTTCACAGCTGCTCAACTCACGCCCAGTTGTTGCCGCCGTCAAAGAATTCTTCTCCAGTTCTCAGCTTTCTCAGCTGATGGATGAAACCAATCCATTTTCTGAGCTCGCTCACAAACGCCGCCTCAGCTCCATGGGTCCTGGCGGTCTCACTCGCGAACGTGCTGGTTTTGACGTGCGTGATGCTCATCCAACTCACTATGGTCGCATCTGTACCGTCGAAACTCCAGAAGGCGCCAACGTCGGTCTCGTGCTCAACCTCGCTACTTATGCCCGAATCAACGAATACGGCTTTATTGAAGCTCCATATCTAGTCGTCAAAAACGGCAAAGTCACCGACGAAGTGGTTTATGTCGATGCCGCCGCCGAAAACAACATGATTATTGCCGATGCCTCTGTCAAAATTGATAAAAATGGCAAACTTGCTGAAGATTGGGTTTCTGCCCGTGTCCACGGCACTCCTAGCCAGGTCGAATCAAAGCTAGTCACCCACATTGATGCTGTTCACAAAGAAATTCTCGGTGTTTCCGCCAGCTTGATTCCTTTCGTAGAGAAAAACCGTGTAGACCGCTCGCTCATGGCCTGCGCCATGCAGAAACAGGCCGTTCCTCTGCTTAATACCGACGCCCCAATCGTTGGTACCGGCATCGAGGCAGAAGTTGCCAAAAACACCTCCCAGCTCATCTTGGCCGAAGCCGCTGGTGAAGTCAAAAAAGCCGATGGCGAATCTATCATTGTCAGCTATAAAGATGGCGACAAAGAATATAAGTTAGTTCACTTCGAAAAAACCAATGAAGACCGTTGCTACAACCAGCGCGCCAAAGTTGCCCGTGGCCAAAAAGTCAAAAAAGGCGACGTTCTTATCGAAGGCGCTTCTATCACCGATGGCGAACTTGCCCTCGGTAAAGATTTGCTCGTAGCCTTCATGCCATGGCGTGGCTACAACATGGATGACGCCATCGTAATTTCTTCACGCCTAGTAGAAGATGACACTCTGACCTCTATCAACATCAAAGATTTCGACGTCGAAGTCCGCGAAACCAAACTTGGTCCAGAACAAGTCACTCGTGATATCCCTAATGTTTCTGAACACGCCCTTCGTCATCTTGGCGAAGACGGCATCGTCGCTGTTGGTTCAGAAGTCACCGCCGGCGACATCCTTGTTGGTAAAATCACGCCAAAAGGCGAGCAGGAACTTAGTTCTGAAGAACGTCTCCTGCGCGCTATTTTCGGTGAAAAAGCCAAAGACGTCCGCGACACTTCTGTTCGCATGGATGGTAATTCTACCGGCAAAGTCGTGAGTGTCCGCGTTTTCACTCGCGAACAAGGCCACGAGCTCAAAGCTGGTGTATTGATGCAAATCAAAATCTACGTTGCAGAAATGCGCAAAATCGGCGTAGGAGACAAAATGGCTGGCCGTCACGGCAACAAGGGTGTAATTTCCCGCGTTCTTCCAGTCGAAGACATGCCATTTATGGCCGATGGCACTCCAGTTGACGTAATTCTTTCCCCAATGGGCGTGCCTTCCCGTATGAACCTTGGTCAGCTCTTTGAGACCCATCTTGGCATGACAGCTCGCGCACTTGGCTATAAAGTCGCCACCCCATCCTTCAACGGCGTACCTGATGAAGTCATCTCCGATGAGCTCGAGAAGGCCGGTTTCGATCGTGATGGTCGCGTCCAGCTCTTTGATGGTCTCACCGGTGAACCGTTTGAAGGTCGCACCTCTGTAGGCGTAATGCACATGCTCAAACTTCACCACATGGTGGACGACAAAATCCACGCTCGTTCCACCGGTCCATACACCATGGTCACTCAGCAACCACTCGGCGGTAAAGCCCAAAATGGTGGTCAGCGCTTTGGAGAAATGGAAGTCTGGGCCCTCGAAGCTTATGGCGCAGCTACCACTTTGCAAGAGATGCTCACTATCAAGTCTGATGACGTCTATGGTCGTGCCAAAGCTTACGAATCTATTATCAAACGCGAGCCAATTGAAGGGCCAAAACTGCCAGAAGGCTTTAATGTATTGGTCAAAGAATTGCAAGGTCTCGGCCTCAAAGTCGATCTCTTAGATAATGGCCAGTCTGAAGACGCCAGCGCCGTCATCGAACAAACTTCACGTGCTATTGAAAAAGCTCAAGATGACCAAGCTATCTATGCCGCTCGTGGCTTCAACACCGAAGATGACATTGCTTTCGACGACAACGAAGAAACTGAACAAATGCTCGAAGAAGAGGGCATACAAATAACAGAAGGAGACGACGATGGAACCGTCGATCTCGGAGAGGAGTTCTAACATGGCCTGGATGGATAATTTTATCAGCGCCAGCGATTTTGACGCTATTCGCCTATCAGTGGCCAGCGCCGAAGATGTTTTGGACTGGAGCTACGGCGAAGTCACAAAACCTGAAACTATCAACTATCGCACTCAAAAACCTGAGCGTGATGGTTTGTTCTGCGAACGCATCTTTGGCCCAGTCAAAGATATCAATCCCCACGATAGCAAGCTCAAGGGCGTTCGTTCCCGTGAGGCCGCTGTCGACAAAGAGGGAAATTTGGTCACCAAATCCATTTCTCGCCGCGAGCGCATGGGCCACATCACTCTTGCCGCGCCAGTTGCGCACATCTGGTTTATGCGTGGCACTCCTAGCGCCCTCAGCCTTTTGCTCAATGCTACTGTCAAGAATATCGAAAAAGTTGTTTATTTCGCTTCTTACCTCGTCACCGACGCTAAAACTGAAGAAATCGAAAAAACTCTCACCGATCTTGAGGCTCAAACTGCTGCCGCCAAGCAAGCTATCAAGCTACGCTATGAAAAAGAAGCTGGCGCAGAAAACGCTGATGTCAAACACCTTGCTGAAGGCCAAACTAAAGAGTTAGAGGAGCTCGAAGCTGACTATATCGAACGCAAAAACATTCTCGAAACCCTGAAAAAAGGTGCCATCATCAGCGAAGTTGATTATCGTAATCTTCCTGAAGAATACGAAGAGTTGATCACTGTGGACATGGGCGCTACTGCCATCAAAACTTTGCTCGACGAAATCAACGTTCAAGAAATGATTGAAACCTTGCGCGAAGAAATTTCTGTCGCTAAGGGTCAAAAAGAGAAGAAGCTCATGAAGCGTCTCAAGCTCGTTGAGGGCATGGAAGCTGCCGGCATTAAACCATCAGACCTCGTTCTAACCGTACTCCCAGTCATTCCACCAGATCTACGCCCAATGATTTCGCTTCCTGGTGGCCGTTTTGCCACCTCTGACCTCAATGACCTGTATCGCCGTGTCATCAACCGCAACAACCGTCTGAAAAAATTAGTCAGTCTCAACGCACCAGAAGTAATTCGTCGCAATGAAATGCGCATGCTTCAAGAAGCTGTGGACGCCCTCATCGACAACTCCGCCGCTCGCGGTGGCCGCACTGCCAACTCCCAAAACGGCCGTCGTAAACTCAAAAGCCTTTCTGATCTCCTCAAAGGTAAACAAGGCCGTTTCCGCCAAAACTTGCTCGGTAAGCGCGTCGATTATTCTGGTCGCTCCGTAATTGTGGTCGGTCCACATCTCAAGCTTCATGAGTGCGGTCTGCCAAAACAAATGGCGCTCGAACTCTTCAAGCCCTTTGTAGTTAGCTGGTTGATGGCTGGCGAACACGCTTCAAACATCCGTGCCGCTACTCGTATGGTGGAAGCCGGCGAAGCCATCGTATGGGATGCTCTTGACGAATGCATCAAAGATAAATACGTGCTCTTAAACCGCGCTCCATCTCTTCACCGCTTGTCTATCCAGGCTTTCCAGCCAAAGCTAATCGACGGCAAAGCCATTCAACTTCATCCATTAGTAGCTTCTGGCTTCAACGCCGACTACGATGGCGACCAAATGGCCGTCCACCTTCCGCTTTCCAACGAAGCTCAAGCTGAAGCCCGCGATCTCATGGCCGCTGATCAGAACTTGCTCAAACCGGCCGATGGCGCGCCAGTCCTCGCTATCTACCAGGACGTTGTCCTAGGTATCTATTATCTCACTTACAACAAACCTGGCACCGACAGCGAAAAAGTTCAGGCCTTCAGCTCCATCTATGAAGCCGAAATGGCTTACGAACAAGGTTTGATCCACCTTCAAACCCCAATTCGTGTCTTTGCTAAAAAAGAAATTCGCAACACCACTCTCGGTCGCGTAATCTTCAACGAAGTTTTGCCGGCAGATTATCCATTCGATAACTCCATCCAGACCAGCAAACAGCTCAAGAAAGTCATGGCTAACATCTTTGATATCTACGGCGCTGACGTCACCGTCAAAACCGCCGATGCAATCAAAGACTTAGCCTTTGAATACGAGACTATCGCCTCAATTTCTACCGCCAAGAATGATTATCCAACTTACCCAGAAATTGCCAACTTTATCGCCGAAGGTGATAGCAAGACCGCCCTCATCCAAGAGCAATTCGACCAAGGACTTATCACCGAGCAAGAGCGCTACAGCCTCACTGTGGCCAACTGGCGCGAAATCGACAAAAAGATTTCCGACTTCCTCAAGAACCAGCTTTCCGAAATGGATACTGATATCGCAGTAATGGTTAACTCCGGTGCTCGTGGTAGCGTGTCCAACATCAAACTTGCTTCTGCCGAAATCGGTATCATGGTGGATATCAACAACACCGAAATCGAGCTTCCTGTCAAATCTAGCTACAAGAAGGGCCTAAACACACTCGAATCCTTTATCGCTACTCGTGGTGCTCGTCAAGGTCAAGTCTCAACCGCGCTTCGTACTGCCGACTCTGGCTATCTCACTCGTCGTCTCGTCGACGTCGCTCAAGACGTTTTCACTACAGAAGAAGAAGCTTTCGATCCTGGTTTCACAGTTTACAAATCTGAAACCGCCGAAGCTGGCGTGGCCTTTTCTGCCTGGATCGCTGGTCGCTACACCGCTGAAGCCATCCCTGGCTACCTAGGCGCAGACGAGCTAATCACTAAAGAACTCGCTGCCGAAATCGAGAATGACGACAAAATCGAGTCGGTCAAGATTCAGTCCATCCTTACCACTACCGCCGTTGAGGGCGTCCCCCGCAAGGCTTATGGCGTGGATATGTCCACCCGCGACCTCGTCGAGGCTCACCAGCCAGTTGGCGTCATCGCTGCACAATCACTTGGTGAGCCGGGCACTCAGCTTACACTTGATACCAAACACGGTTCCGGTGTGGCCGGCTCTGGCGCTATCGCCCGCGGCCTCCCTCGTGTAGAAGAGCTTCTCGAAGCCCGTTCTCCAAAGGGTCAAGCTTTCGTTGCTCCAATTGCTGGCGTAATCGAACAATGGGAAGATGGCAACCGTTTCATCGTGCAAATTACTCCAATTTCTGGTGAAACCACTCGCTTTGAGCTCGACGGTCGCAAAGCCAAAATCAAAGATGGCGCCTCTGTCAAAACCGGCGACATTATCGCCGATAAAGGCAAAGGCGAACAACCACTTATTTCTACCGTTGACGGCAACGCTCAATTAGTAGAAGGTGCAATCGTGATTACCGCCAATGCCGGCGCTCCAGTTCGTGTTGAAATCCCGAATGACGCCGAGCTAATCGTCAAATCCAACGACAGTGTCTTGGCTGGCGATCGACTCACTACCGGCTCTTTGAACTTGCAGGACTTGCTCAAATATAAGGGAACTGAAGCCACTGAACGCTATATCATGAATGATGTCCTCGCTGTTTATGCTGCGCAGGGCCATGAAATCTCCGCTAAACACCTTGAAGTCATCGTGCGCCAAATGTTTAGCCGTGTCATGATCGACGAACCAGGCGACTCTTCCTTCGTCTCTGGTGACATCGTCTCGGCCACTGCCGTGCTCTCCGAGAACAAAGAGTTGCAAGCTGCCGGCAAAACTCCAGCTGTCTTCACCAACCTCTTGCTTGGTATCACTAAGGTCTCTATCTGGTCAGACAGCTTCCTTTCTGCTGCATCCTTCCAAGATACCACTCGCGTTTTGATCAACTCAGCCATCTCTGGCCGCGTCGATCATCTTCATGGTCTCAAAGAGAATGTGATTATCGGTCGCAAGATCCCTGTAGGCACCGGCATCAACACTCCTGCCGGACCTTCTGCAGAAGAAGAGTCAGACCTCACAGCCTAGTCTTTATCAAAATACCACCTCTCGGGGTGGTATTTTGTTTGCGCAAAATAATGATATTCTTTGTTGTCGTATCTGTTATATTATGCTTAAGGTTGACTTTATGGAGAAAAATTAGTAATCTATATAAGATACAAAAATTAATTTTGAAGGCGTTAAATCAATTTCATTATGAAGGATCCAAACCCCTACGGGGCATTGGGTTGGCTCTATAAGTATATAGATTAATATGAAAAAAATTGCTCATATATTAAAATCAAAGGCGACGCAAATTATCGCGCTGATGGTTTCTGACGTCGCATTATTATCTTTAATATCCTTTTTTGCGCTATATCTTCGTTTTGACTTTCATGTTGTTCCCGAAATTTTCCTAATTAACGCCTGGCGTTGGCTCATGGTGGACATATCAATTTTCGTCTTGTTGTTTTCCATCTTCGATCTCTATACCTTCGTCTGGAAATATGCCTCAATTCTCGAATTACTCCATATAATAGCGGCCTGTTCTTTAAGCGAAATTTTAATATACTCATACAAAATATTCTTCAATATCCATATGCCAACCAGCTATTTTGTTGTGCATGTAGCATCTACAATATTAATAATTAGCGGCACACGATATTTAAATAGAATTATCGAGTCTGTTCGTTTTAATATAAAAAACATATTCAAAACGAAAAGAGCCATAATCATCGGCGGAGGAGACGCCGGCAGGCTACTGGTAGACGAAATATCTAGAAACCAAACAGATTTTGACTTAAAGATCGTCTGCATCATAGACGACGACAAAAACAGGAAAGGATCGCGTATAAGAGGGATCCCCGTGTATGGCAATCGCAGCAAAATTAAAGAAGCCGCCGAAAAACATCATGCAGACGAGGTTATCATAGCTATCCCGTCTGCTTCCAAAAATACTATCTCCTCCATCGTTAAAGAATGTCAAAAAACAAAATGTGAAATTAAAATTTTACCTTCTATTTATCTCTCTATGAATCAAAAAACGGCTAAGCTTGCTACTAACATTCGCCCGCTGTCTTATGAAGACTTTTTGGGCAGAGATCAAGTCATTGTAGATTCAGAAGAAATTAGAAATAATCTAAAAGATCAGTCTATCTTAGTAACTGGCGGTGGTGGTTCCATTGGCTCAGAATTGTGTCTTAAAATCGCCAAATGCGAACCAAACAGATTGATTATTTTTGACATCTACGAAAACAACGCATACGATATACAGCAAGAGCTACTTTCAAAATATCCAGATTTAAATCTCTGTACCATCATAGGCTCAGTCAGAGACTATGATAGAGTCGAAAAAGTATTCCTGGAGTTTCATCCAGACCAAATTTTCCACGCAGCCGCCCATAAGCACGTTCCGCTAATGGAGGTTAGCCCCAACGAAGCCGTAAAAAACAATTGCCTAGGCACACTAAATGTCTGCAAGTTGGCCAAAAAATACAAGACTAAAAAATTTGTCTTAATTTCTACCGATAAAGCCGTTAGACCCACTAATATAATGGGGGCCACCAAACGTATCTGTGAAATGATTATTCAAGCATATGACAAACTCACTGAAGACACAGAATATGTCGCCGTTCGATTTGGCAATGTCTTGGGGTCTAATGGGTCTGTCATCCCTCTATTCTTAAAACAAATCGAAAATGGGGGGGCAGTTACTGTCACACATAAAGAAGTTCGCAGATACTTCATGACTATACCAGAAGCTGTTGGTCTAGTGCTTACCGCTAGCATTTTTGCCGAGGGCGGGGAGATATTTGTATTAGACATGGGCGAACCAGTCAAAATTTATGACCTAGCCAAGAAACTTATCAGATATAAAGGCCTTGAACCAGGGAAAGACATTCAAATCAAAATTACTGGACTAAGACCGGGGGAGAAATTATATGAAGAGATATTGATGGACGAGGAAGGGTTGAAAGAAACGCCGAACAAATTAATTCGTATAGGGCAACCGCTTAAAATACCTAACACATTTTTAAACAGCTTAGAAAACTTGATATCCATTGCTAATAAAAATGAGCGAAACATCAAAAAACAAGTTGCGCAACTGGTACCAACATACAAAATGAGCAACAGGGGCGAAAATGAATAATATGCAACGAAAAATTAAACCTTTCAAAGACAAAATTTGGCTAAGCACACCTACTATGCATAGCGGAGAAGAAATGAAATATGTTCAGGAGGCCTACAATACAAACTGGATGAGCACTATTGGGGAGAATATCGACGTAATCGAAAAATCTATATGTCAAAAAACTGGTAGCCAGTATGCTATCGGCCTTTCATCTGGCACTTCCGCACTGCACCTAGCCGTTAAACTAGCAGGAGTTAAGCCTGGCAATAAGGTCTTTTGTTCAGACTTGACTTTTTCTGCCACTGTTAATCCTGTCGTCTACGAAGGCGGAATTCCGGTATTTATCGACTCCGAATACGATACCTGGAATATGGACCCAGTGGCGCTTCGAAGGGCGTTTCAAATTTATCCCGACACGAAAGTCGTTGTAATGGCTCATCTCTATGGCACACCAGGCAAGATTGATGAAATTAAACAAATTTGCAACGAACATAACGCTATTTTGGTTGAGGATGCCGCCGAGAGCCTAGGCGCGACTTATAAAAATCAGCAAACCGGTACGTTCGGCAAGTACGGATGCATTTCTTTTAATGGCAACAAAATTATCACTGGCTCTTCTGGTGGTATGCTTCTTTCTGATGATATGGAGGCTATTGTAAAAGCTAAAAAATGGTCAACACAATCACGCGAAGAAGCCCCATGGTATCAGCACGAGGAGCTCGGATACAATTATCGCATGAGCAATGTTATCGCTGGTGTTATTCGTGGTCAAATTCCACATTTGGATGAGCATATTAGCGATAAAAAAACGATTTATGAGAATTACAAAAGCGGATTGAAAGAACTACCAGTTTCTATGAATCCGCTAAATATCGAAAATAGCCAACCTAACTACTGGCTTAGTTGCCTCATGATAGACCCAAATGCTATGTGCCAACAGACTAGAACGGCAACTTCCGCAACCTACCAGAGCGAAACTAACAAGACTTGCCCCACCGAAATTTTAGAAGTTCTAGCTAGCTATAATATAGAAGGTAGGCCGATCTGGAAGCCAATGCATTTGCAACCTATTTTTTCAGACAATGCATTTATCACGACGACAGGTCAATTCAGCGTTAGTGAAGATATTTTCGAGAGAGGCCTCTGTCTTCCTTCCGATATCAAAATGGCAAAACAAACCCAAGACACTGTTATAGAAATCATAAAAAGTTGCTTTCATGGAGCTCGGGCATGAAGAAAAATCAGAAACATAGATTTTACAGAAAATACGGCAAGCGAATTTTAGATATCGCTTTGTCACTTACAGCTATTGTAATTTTGTCTCCGCTTCTTTTAGTCTTGTCAATTTTGGTCTTAATTTTTATGGGCTGGCCCATTATTTTCAAGCAACCACGTCCAGGCAAAAACGAAAAGATCTTCAACATGTATAAGTTTCGTACTATGACCAACGCCAAGGATGAAAGCGGAGAACTATTGCCGGACAGCGAAAGGTTGCCAAAATTTGGCAAATTCCTCCGTAGCACTTCTCTTGATGAATTACCAGAACTTTTTTGTATATTATTTGGCAAAATGAGCTTCGTTGGCCCAAGACCACTGCTCGTAAAATATCTACCATACTACACCGAAAAAGAACGTCTTAGGCATAGCATTAGACCTGGATTAACCGGATTTGCACAAGTTAACGGTAGGAATTTATCAAATTGGAATAAGA
Organism: uncultured Candidatus Saccharibacteria bacterium; assembly: GCA_945872155.1. GTDB lineage: Bacteria > Patescibacteriota > Saccharimonadia > Saccharimonadales > Saccharimonadaceae > Nanosyncoccus. The sequence goes on along the minus strand of CAMBYK010000001.1, from coordinate 21,283 downwards.
GATTCAAACATGATATCAAATACGTCGAAAATCTCTCATTTAGAGCAGACTTAAAAATAATTTTCGAAACCGCAAAGAATATATTAATGAAAAAAGATTTATTAGTATTGCCATCTACTCAGTCAAATTTTAAAAATCTTGATGAAGAAAGAAGAAGGCTCAAAAACCACATTAAAAAAATCAATTCCTCAACCTTTGAAAAACACAAAAGCAACATATATAGCTGTCTAAATGAACTAATAAGCAATGACCAAGACACAAAAAAAGCGCTCATTGACATGAAAAAGTATCTTGAAAACGGCACCGCAAATGTATATGCGAACATAGACAAGTCTACCGTGCGAGGGTTGGTTTGGGGATATAAAATAGCTAATAAAACCATGCATATCAATTATCTCGTTGTCAGAGAAGGCTATAAAGGCCAAAAAATTGGCTCCGAGTTGCTAAGCTCCTTCATTGAAGACAATAAGGCTATGAACATTGAGCTGCTAGTCAAAAAAGAAAATTCTAGGGCGATAAGCTTTTATAAAAAATTCAATTTTGTCAGCTTTGCTCATAATGAAGAAAAAATTATAATGCGCAGGACCGCATAGTGTGCTATGGACGATATTTATTTTGATGAAAATTACGGCAAACTTTACGAAAAAATAGAAGACGGCGAGGCTGTAGTTTTTAAATGCGAAACCGCAAATGGCACCATAGTCAATCAGTTCATCAAAAGAAAAATACCAATCAAAGTCGACGAAAAAACATACTATGATTTAATAACCCCATACGGGTACGGTGGGCCTTTCATAAAAAAATCTATAAATGAAGAGCAATTACTAGAAGATTATGAACAATTATTTCAGAAATATTGCCTAAAAAATAATATAGTTTCAGAATTTGTTAGATTCCACCCTATTTATAAAAATCACTTGCCGTTCAAAAAAATATATAATACTTCATTCGATAGGTATACTTTGGCGACCAACATCAAAGACTACGAAGACCCAATTCACAGTGAATTTTCCAAAAGTTGTAGAAAAACCATAAAACAAGTTTTAAAAAATGGCGTGTCTTTTAAACTCATTGATAAACCAAATCGAAACGATATGGAAAAATTCATTGAAATTTATTATGACAATATGGCCAGAAAAAAAGCCGACTCATTTTATTTTTTCGAAAATGAATATTTTGACAATATAATTGATAATTATCTAGAAAAAATCATTATAGTTCAAGCACTATACGAAGAGGAAATCATAGCCGCAGGCCTGTATTTTGTAACCGACAAAAATATACATGCTCATTTGTCTGGAACGAAAAAACAATTTCTACATCTATCACCGGCTTATATTTTAAAATATGGCACTGTATTATGGGCTAAAGAACAAAGCTTTAATTTTATACACTATGGTGGCGGCACAGACAACCATCTTGACAATTCACTGTTCTTGTTTAAATCAAAATTCGCAAAAAACACCAAATTGGAATTTTATATCGGGAAAAAAGTCTGGAATGTCGATGTATACGATAAACTTTGTTCTCTTGCGAAAACTCCCAGTGACGAGGCTTTTTTCCCTGCCTACAGGAGGAGGGGATGAAAATTCTAATGATAGCCAATTTTGTATCATTCCCATGGGAGAAGGGGAATAGTCGCTTTATTTATTTGTTAAGCACAATAGATCATGCGCGTCATGATGTCGAACTTATCACCACTTCTTTTCGTCATTCCATAAAACAGAAAAGGCATATAAAACAGAACAACGCCAAGAACCTTGAATACAAAGTAACATTACTTGACGAACCTGGATATTCTAAAAACGTTTGCCCGGAAAGATTCTACAGTCACTATATGCTATCAAAAAACCTCAAAAAACACCTAAACAATAAAACAGACAAACCAGACATCATATATTGCGCAGTACCATCATTAGACTTCGCATACGAAGCCGCTAAATATGCGCGCAAAAACCATATAAGATTCATTATTGATGTCCAAGATTTATGGCCGGAAGCTTTTCAAATGGTGTTCAATCCCCCATTTATAGGTAATTTTTTCTACGCTCCGTTCAGGAGAAAAGCGGACTATATTTATTCGTCAGCAGATGAAATTATCGCCGTCTCCGAAACATACGCCAAAAGAGCTCTTTCTGTGAACAAGAAAACACACAAGATAAACAGTATTTTTCTGGGGACAGAACTCAAACAGTTCGATGCATATAGTAAAAACAAAAACCCAAAAGTAAAAAACCAGATCAAAATAGCGTACATTGGCACATTAGGACATTCCTACGACCTCAAATCTATTATTGATGCGCTAGAATTTTTGGACAATAAAAACATAAAGTTCATTGTCATGGGCGACGGACCACTACGCAAGGAGCTTGAAGCCTATGCAAAAAACAAATCAATCAATTGCGAGTTCAAAGGTAAGTTGGACTACTCAGAAATGGTTGGAGAACTTTGTTCGTGCGACATTGCAGTAAATCCAATAATGCATGGTGCTGCCGCAAGCATTATTAATAAGGTAGGAGACTATGCTGCAGCGGGTCTGCCAGTGATCAACACTCAGGAATGCTCGGAATATAGGGAATTAATTAAGCGCTATAATGCTGGTCTAAACTGCAAAAACGGCGACATAAAAGGAATTGCAGAAGCCATCGAACGCTTAGCGAAAGACGCAAAATTAAGATGGCATCTAGGCAATAACAATCGACGCCTCGCAGAAGAAAAATTTGATCGAGCCAAGACTTATCCCGCAATACTGGATATTATCTATGGAGAAAACAAAAAATGATAAAACACATCAAGAGACATAAACAATTTTTGACTGACGTATTCCTCAATACCGCATCTTTTGCAATTTATATTTTTTCGCAACAGATTATCCTTATGCCGTCCATGGGCAAAATTTTAAATGAAGTTGATTTTGCTAAATTTATTATTTTCGTCTCCATTTTTTCGATATTGTCCAATTCTCTAGGCGGAGAACTTGGAATAGTACGACAAATTTTCGAACACAAAAAAGAAGCAAAACAGTATAATTTAATTTTACGTTATTTGCTGACTATTATTTTTGTGATTTCTCTATGCTCGGTTTTATTCTTAGGATACGGAATTATAGATTCTGTCTTATTATCCATCATTATACTTTTAGCAAATACGAGGCTATATATTAGCGCATACTTTAGGATGCATAAACAATTTAAATTCGTTATAGCGCAAACTATTATTTTTGTACTAGGCATGATTTTAGGGCTCTTAATATTCAAGCAGACAAGCCTCATTTGGCTACCGTTCATGTTAGGCGAAACCGGCGCATTTTTATTCGGCCTACTAAAGTCGGACATAACACACTCCGCCTCCAGTGTCACTAAAACGAAAATTGATCGCAAAATCCTGAGATCCTTTAGAGACTACAGCACCGTTGAGTTTTTAATCAATTTAATGACTTATTTTGATAAGATTTTGATCTATCCTATTCTAGGCGCGTTCTCTGTCAATGTTTATTTTGCTACTACTGCTATGTCTAAAATTATATCGCTTATCACAAATCCACTACACGGAGTTCTATTATCTTGGATAAAAATAGAGGACAAGAAAAAGAACAACAATATCATTACGAAAACTTTAAAATACTGTGTCCCAACAGCATTATTAGTATCTTTAATCTCTTTCCCGCTCACATATTTTGCCGTAGCCATCTTGTATCGACAATACCTGTCAAATTCCATCGCAATTATTATTCCTATCTCCATTGGAGTGGGCCTATCATTTGTATCTTATATTGTTAAAGCTATTCTATTGAAATTTGTCAAAAGCGATAAATTGCTCAAAACACACATTATATATATCGTAGCATTTATATTATTTTCCGTGTTAATGAGCAATACATTAGGTTTGCTAGGATTCGCCCTTGCTAATATGTTATCTAAAATTATTTTGCTTGTGCTCTTCTGTAAGCTTTTATCCCAAATTAAGCAACGCGAGATAAACAATGAAGAAGCCTAGGAGTGTATTAAATATCGTTTTTTTCTGTTTTGTATTGAATCTATTGCCAATAGCTTCAATGGGATTGTTTAGAATTTCTTCAGGTATATACACTTTGATGTATGCTGGAGTCTATATTCTGCAAACTCTATCTATGTTTTGGGTTTGTAGGGGAAAAATCAAGAAAATCACAAAAAAAGAGGCACTAATAATTGTAATTTGCATATTCAATGCAATACTCGCTATCTTATTTAGCTTTTTCAAATACCAAGCAATAGACAATAATGAGTATCTATTTTGTATGTCGTTAATATCTAACGTAGCCCTATTCGTCATACTTGCCCCTAAATTTAAAGCCAGCGAAAAAGAGACCACGGCGTTTATCTATAAAGTTCTAATCATTGGGATAATTAGTATTATTGTTAATGTTGCTTTGAATTATAAGTTAATCATAAATTTGTCCGCCATCACAAATTCTTATAATGTTAATTTTAGTTCCTTCTTTCCTAACCGCAACCAATTTGGGCTATTCATGTTTGTGATGATCTTCCTGAACTCACTATTAATGACTCAGAACAACAATAAAAAATATAAAATATTGCAGGCTATTTTTATTTGCAATTTATTTTTGTCCATGTCTAGGAATTCAATTCTGGGTCTAAGCATCTTTTATTTAACGAGATACTTGCAACGCAAAAAAAGCAACAAGAAAAAGATCAGTATATCCGCAAAACGAATTATAGAGGTAATTTTTGTAGTTTTGTGCTTAGGATCTGCATGTAGTTTGATTCTAACAAACAAAGCCGTGGGGAACAAAATCAGCGACTTATTTGTTCGGGTTGACAATCTTGAGAGTGGTTCCGGCAGGTTTGAAGCTTGGCATAACGGCATCGCGATTGCAACGGAAAATGTTTTATTATTCGGGGCAGGTAGATACCTATCGATTAAATTAAACCATATCACTCATAATAACGACCTCGAGTACTTCCACTCCATTTATGTAGAAAAATTAGCAACTCATGGTATCATTGGTCTTTTCTGGCTAATTGGATTAATGTGGATTATTTGGAACAAAGTCAAAAGTTCTAACCTAGAAAATAATATAAAAAGTATAATTCTGGCTTCGCTCGTATCATTTTGGGTCTTTTCGCTGTTTGAAACAACAACTAGATTTTCGATAGGCTACGCCGACTCCTTTTTCATGATTTTCTTCTTCACTCTCCCTCAAATCATCGCTAACTCAGATTTTAGAGGCATGTCGGGAGAGAAGACTATCAAGGCAAAAACACCAAAATGAAGTTTTTGTATTCAGTGGCGTTTTCAGCTCATATGATAAAATTGATCCATGCGCAAATTAGTTATAATTGTTGTTTCGATACTTTCTTTTGTTTCTTCATCATTAGTTGCCGCAATTTTTCTCGTAAATTTATTTACTCTCAACCTTCTCCCTCTCCATTATCTCCTTCCAATCAGCCTGGCCCTCTTGACACTCCTCATTGCTTCCATCGCTATTCTCGCGCACTGCCTTTTTCTTCCAGCTTTTTCTCGGCGCCGCACTCTAAAAGCCTTCAAAAACACCTTAGAAACCGCCCAAACCCCTAAAACCTCTCGTCCAATTAAGCCTCTCCCCATTTTCATCGCTCTCATCATCCAAATTCTCCTCATCACCGCCAGTTTCACCGCCCTTTACTATCTAAGCCATATCAATGCCTTTCTCGATAAAATCACCACCACAAACCTAACCCAAAACACAGGCAAAAACCAGACCACAAACCTAAATCAGACCACCAGCCTCACTGAACCGCTTAATCTCTCCAAAGACCCCTTCAATATCTTCATCGGTGGCATCGACGCTAGCGAACTGCTCAGTGACGTCAACATGGTTCTCTCCGTCAACCCTCAAACTCACAAAGTCCTCATCACCGGCATCCCCCGTGATTATTACGTTGCTTTTCACAACACCAAACAAAAGGACAAACTCACCCACAGTGGTGCTTTCATGGGCGCCAACATCGAAAACACCATGCTTACCGTCTCTGATTTCATGCAAATCAAACTCGACTATTACCTGCGCGTCGATTTCAACTCCATTACCACCCTAGTCGACACGCTAGGCGGCATCACCATCTATTCCGACACCAACTTTCGCTCTTCTGTAATGCCTAAATGCTATTTTCATGCCGGGCAAAATCATATCAACGGCACTTGTGCTCTCGCCTTCGCTCGCGAACGCAAAAACTACAGCAACGGCGACCTTCACCGCGTCGAAAACCAGGCCGTTATTATGGAAGCCATCATTCGTAAACTTTCCGACAAGAACACCCTTCTCTCCAAATACGAGCAGCTCCTCGCCAACTTTAGCAATATCGTCAGAACCAACCTTCCCAAGCAATATCTCACCGATTTTATCCGTTTCGAACTTGATCAAGTCCCCAATTGGCAGGTCCAGAAATATCGCTTAAACGGCACTCATATCTTCAATATTCAAAGCCCGTACTACCAAAACCGCCCCGTCACTATAATCGAACCGGACCAACATTCCATCGAATCCGCCCGTAAAAAAATCAACCAAATCCGTCTCGGCAGGTAATTGTATATGTCCATTCGCCACCGTTATATTTCGCTTGTTCGCTTAATGCTCTAGGCAGCCTTCATCTTTGCCATGTCATCTTTCCCAGCCTCCACCTCAGAATTGCCTTTTATTATCAAGAAAAGCCTGCGCCAAAATACATTCTAAAAAATAGCCCAAACTCTTGCTTTTTTCACCAAAGTGCGGTATAATTAAAGAGTATATTTTAATAATTGACATGCATATACACTAGACGCTCGGGACAGGCCCCTGTAGGAACCACCCATAAGTCTAGCTTTAAATATGTCTATAAGGGAAAGGAAGCAGATGCAAGTCATCCTCGGCACCAAAATTGGTATGACCCAGATTATCAGTGCAGACGGCGTTGTGACCCCAGTCACAATCCTTCAAGCTGGACCTGCCACAGTGACTCAGATTAAAACTGTCGAAACCGACGGTTATAACGCTGTGCAGTTAGGTTATGGTCAGGGTAAGAATCTGAGCAAGTCGGTTTCTGGCCACCTCAAAAAGGCTGGAGAAAATATTAATCCTAAAACTCTCAAGGAGTTCCGTCTAGAGAATGCTCCTGAAGTCAAACTCGGCGATGTCATCACCGTCGAAAGTTTCAACCTTGGCGATAAAGTTGCCGTCACTGGCACCTCTAAAGGTAAGGGTTTCGCCGGTACCGTTAAGCGCTGGAATTTTAACGAATCCCGCAATACCCACGGTTTCAAAGGCAATATCCGCCGCGTTGGTTCTATCGGCTCTATGTATCCACAAAAAGTCTGGAAAGGCAAGAAAATGCCAGGACGCATGGGCCATGACACCGTTACGGTCAAAAACCTCGTTGTCGCTTTCATCGATAAAGAAAACAACCTACTTGGCCTCAAAGGCGCCGTGCCTGGCCCAAACAAAGGTTTAATCACTGTGGAAGGAAAGGAGTAATATGGCCGATACTGTAAAACTAAACTCTGAAATCTTTGGCCTAGAAGTCAAAAATCACGAACTTCTCAAAGTCGCCTACGATTCCTACCTCGCCAACTCTCGCAGTTCTCACGCTAAAACTTTGAAGCGTGGCGAAGTCCGCGGTGGTGGCAAAAAACCTTGGAAACAAAAGGGTACTGGTCGTGCTCGTTTCGGTTCTACCCGCAACCCTATTTGGCGTCATGGTGGTGTCGCCTTTGGTCGCACTGGTCTTGAAAACTTCACCAAAAAAGTTAGCAAAACCGCCAAACGCCAAGCCGTCATGCAAGCCCTCAGCCTTAAAAACGCTGAAAAAGCCGTTATTGTTGCCGAACTCAAATTCACCAACAAAGTTAAAGACACTGCTACTCAGCTAGCCAAACAAGACCTCAACGACAAAAACGTCTTGGTTGTTGTAAGCAACAAAACTCCAGAAGCTTTGCGCTCCACCAATAATCTCGCTAACGTCAAATTGGTCCGTGCTTCCTATCTCAACGTCTTCGACATTCTTAACGCCGATGCAATCATCTTCAACGCCAAAGCTCTTGAAGCCACCGAAAATTGGTTGCTTGGTAAGGAGGACAAATAATGTTGTTAATTCCTCGTGCCACTGAAAAGGCCTACACTGCACAAACTAAAAACACTTACATCTTCACGGTTCCAACATCTGCCAGCAAACAAGCCATCGCTGACGCCATCGCCGAACAATACAAGGTGACCGTAAACGACGTACGCGTGCTGACCCGCAAAGGCAAAGCCACTCGTTTCTCACGCGGCAAACACGCTTATCCTGGCACTACTTACCGCCAAGACAAGAAAATTGCCTACGTTACTCTGAAAGTGAAAGATGGCGATAAAATCAAGATCTTCGAAGAGAAAGGAGACAAATAATGAGTATTAAAGCTTATCGCCCAACTACTCCAGCTCAGCGTCAGAAAACTACTCAAGATTTTGACCAGATTACCACTCGTAAACCGCTCAAATCTTTACTCGCGGCCAAAAAGCAAACCGCTGGCAAAAACAACCAAGGTCGCATCACTGTGCGTCATCGTGGTGGTGGTGTTAAACGCCATTATCGCATCTTGACTCACAACTTGCCTAAAAACCTCACTCTCACTGTCCAAGAAATTGAATACGATCCAAACCGCAGCGCTCGCATCGCTCGCGTTAGCGACCAAAACGGCGTATTCTACTATGTTCTTGCTGATAACAGCATGTTCAAAGGCAAAACCTTCCAAACCGGTGAAGAAATCGCCATCGAAGCTTCCAACCGCATGGCTCTCGAGCTCATCCCAGTCGGTACTTTCGTCTACGCCATCGAGCTTACTCCTGGCCGCGGTGCTCAAATGGTGCGTTCTGCCGGTACTTCCGCTCAGTTAATGGCTAAAGAAGGTGGTTATGTCACTCTCAAGATGCCATCTGGCGAATTCCGCAAAGTTTTGGCTACCTGCCAAGCTTCTATCGGTGTTGTCGGCAACGAACAGCACCAGAATATCAAGATCGGTGCAGCCGGACGTCGCCGCCGCAAAGGCATCCGCCCAACTGTCCGTGGTGTCGTTATGAACGCTACTGATCACCCACACGGTGGTGGTGACGGTGGCCGTCACGGTGCTGGCAAAGCTCCTCGCACCCCATGGGGTCAACTTGCTTTGGGCTACCGCACTCGTCGTAATAAGAAAACTAATAAAATGATCGTGCGCAGTCGCCACGAAGGAAAGAGGAGATAGTCATGGGAAGAAGCCTGAAAAAAGGTCCTTTCGTGGACTACAAACTAGAAAAGAAAATCAAAACTCTCTCCGCCGAAGATCGTACTGTGGTCAAAACTTGGGCTCGCGCCTCCTCTATTTCTCCAGAAATGGTTGGCCGCACCATCGCTGTCCACAACGGTAAAATGCACGTGCCAGTTTTCGTTAGCGAAAACATGGTCGGACACAAACTCGGCGAGTTTGCCCCTACCCGCAAATTTAGGCGTCATGGTGGCAAAAAAGCTGCCGAAGCGAAAGGTGGTAAGTAATGACAACTCATTTTACTCACGCTTACATCAAAGGCACTGACAGCCAACCACGCAAAACTAACATTGTTGCCAGCTTAGTTCGCGATCGCTACGTAGCCGATGCGCTTGTTATTCTCGAGCACACCCCTCGTCGCGCCGCTCGTGCCGTTGCTAAAGCCATTGAATCCGCCAAGGCGAACTTGCTCAACAGCGGTGTTTCAATCGATCCAAAAACCATCCGCATTGCACGTATTTCAGTCACTGCCGGCACTCGCATTCGTCGCTATGTCCCAGCTTCTCGTGGTCGCGCTTTGCCTTTCGAAAAGATCTCTAGCAACATTTTCGTAGAAGTAGCTGGAGAAGAAAAAGCTAAAAAACCAGCCACCAAGCCTCAAAAAGAGCAGGCTGACAAAAAGGAGAAAAAGTAATGGGCCAGAAAGTTAACCCAATTTCTTACCGTCTCCAACTCAGCAAAGATTGGTCGTCTAAATGGTTTACCAAAAAGACCGACTTCAAAACATGGCTGGTCGAAGATGTTAAGATCCGCGAGGTGATTGAAGAACGCTTCAAGTCTCGTCCTACCATCGCAAAAATTAATATTGAACGTAGTCCAAACCTTACCACCATCACCATTCTCACCGCCAAAGCCGGTGCCGTGATCGGTAAACAAGGTTCTAGCATCAACGAACTCAAGAAAGATCTCGAAAAATTTGCATCTCAACCAATTCGTATCAACGTTGAAGAAGTGCGCAAACCAGAACTTTCCGCCAAACTTGTTGCCGAAAACGTTGGCTTCCAACTCGGCAAGCGTATGAACTTCCGTCGCGCCGTCAAAATGGCCTGTCAATCTTCCATGAACGCTGGCGCCAAAGGTGTCCGTATTGAAGTTGCCGGCCGCCTCAATGGTGCGGAAATGTCTCGCCGCGAGAAATTTATCGAAGGCTCCGTGCCTCTACACACCTTGCGTGCCGATATCGACTTCCACTGCCATCATGCTCCAACCATTGCTGGCATCGTAGGCGTAAAAGTTTGGATTTATAAGGGAGAGAAATAATATGGCTATCTTACTTCCGAAGAAAACCGCACATAGAAAAGTCCGCAAAGGCAAAAACAACGGCATCGCTACTCGTTGCAACACCGTTGCTTTCGGTGAATTCGGTATCATGTCTCTAGACAATGAGCGCATCAACAGCCGCCAAATCGAGGCTGCTCGTCAATCCATCACCCGTTATATCAAACGTGGTGGTAAAATCTGGATTCGCATCTTCCCACATACCCCTGTCACCAAAAAACCTTTGGATGTCAAAATGGGCTCAGGCAAAGGCGAACCACAGTATTTCGTCGCCAAGGTCAAAGCTGGCACCGTTATGTTCGAAATCGCCGATGTGACTGAAGAGCAGGCTCGCGAAGCTTTGCGTCTTGCTGGCCACAAACTACCAGTTCGCACCAAAATTGTTAAGAAAGGAGAGATCTAACCATGGCCGAGAAGAAAACCACCCAGCCAGCCAAACAGCTATCTCTGCCTGAACAATTACAGGCGGCCCGCACTGGTTATCAAAATGTTCAAAAAAGTTTTATCGAAGGTACTCTGCAAAATCCTCACGCCCTCAAGGCAGCCAAAAAGGAAGTTGCTAGGGTTCTCACCAAAATTAATCAAGAGAAAGGAGCTAAGTAATGGCTCACACATTACAAGGTATCGTGACCTCTGACAAGCGTGATAAGACCATTACGGTCTCCATCACCAACCGTGAGACTCACCCTCTTTATCGCAAGCAGTATTCCAAAACTCGCAAATATACTGCTCACGACGAAGAAAATACCGCCAAGGTTGGCGACAAAGTTGAAATCATCGCTTGCCGCCCAATCTCCCGCAACAAAACTTACAAACTCGTCCAAATTCTCGAACGCTCTCGTGGCGCCATCGAACTCAAAGACGAAGTTAAAGGGGAGGATAAATAATGATTCAGCAAGAAAGTAGACTCAAAGTAGCCGACAATAGCGGCGCCAAAGAACTCGGTGTCATCCGCGTGCTTGGCGGCACCCGCGCTCGCTACGCTCGCGTAGGCGACATCGTCACCGCCAGCGTCAAAGAGGCTTCCCCAACTGGCAACGTCAAGAAAAAAGCCGTCGTCCGCGCCGTCATCGTTCGCACTCGTCAGCAAATTCGTCGTCCAGATGGTTCCACCATCCGCTTCGACGACAATGCCGCCGTTCTAGTCAACGAAGACAAAACCCCAAAAGGCACTCGTGTCTTTGGCCCAGTTCCTCGCGAACTACGTGAGCTCGGCTTCAACAAAATTATCAGCTTAGCACCGGAGGTACTATAATGGCTCAGAATCTCAAAACCGGTGACACTGTCAAAATTATCGCCGGAGACAACAAAGGCAAAACTGGCAAAATCGTCAAAATGGATCGTACTGCAGGCAAAGCTATGATTGAAGGTATCGGCATTCGCGAACGTCACATGCGTGCCACTCAATTCAACCCTAAAGGCGGCAAAAAAACTATCCATCTGGGCATCGATTTGTCTAACCTCAAAAAGGAGGGTAAATAATTATGGCAGACAAAAAATATATCCCTAGGCTCAAAGAACTCTACCAAAAAGAGGCCAAAAACCTCCAAAAAGAGCTCGGCCTAGCCAACATCAACCAAGTTCCAAAACTAGAAAAAGTTATCGTTTCTTCTGGCGTAGGCAAAAAACGTGAAGACAAACGCTTCACCGAGACCGTTGAGCTGACCTTGGCCAAAATCACCGGCCAAGCTACCACCTCTCGTCTTGCCAAAAAATCCATCGCCACTTTCAAAATTCGTAAAGGCATGGGTGCACCAGTTGGCTTCTTGACCACTCTACGCAATGACAAGATGTATGAATTCGTTGATCGCTTAATCAGCATCGCTTTGCCACACGTCCGTGATTTCCATGGCGTGCCAAAAACTTCCTTTGACGGTCAAGGCAACTATAGCCTCGGTCTCAAAGAACAGACCGTCTTCCCAGAGATTACTTTTGAAGACGCCTCTGTCCTACACGGTCTTGAAATCACCTTTATTATTAAAAATGGCTCAAAAGAAGGGAGCGCCAAGTTGTTAGAACTATTTGGTTTGCCGTTTGAGAAGGAGAACAAATAATGGCTAAGAAATCAGCTGTCCTCCGCGACCAAAAACGTCAAAAAATGTACGACAAATACAAAGCTAAACGTGCCGAGCTTAAAGCTGCTGGCGACCTTGAAGGTCTACAAAAGTTGCCTCGCAACTCCAGCCCAACTCGTCTCAAAAACCGTGACCTCTTGGATGGTCGTCCACGTGGTTATATGCGCCGCTTTGGTATGAGCCGTATTACCTTCCGTGAAAAAGCAAGCAAGGGTGAAATCCCTGGCGTAACAAAGAGTAGCTGGTAAGGAGAAAGGAAAATATGTCATTACAATCTACAGATCAAATCGCCGACCTTATCACTCGTATTCGTAATGCGATCATGGTTGGTAAAACTGAAATCCGCGTTCCTACCTCTAAGCTCAAAATTGCGGTGGTAGAAGTGCTCAAAAAAGCCAACTACATCGAAGACTTCGAGCTAGAAGCTGGCAAACCTCGTGGCGTCCTCCACGTCATCATCAATCAAGCTGACCAAAGTGCTCGTATTAACGAAATCACCAAAATCAGCAAACCAGGCCGTCGTGTTTACACTACCGCCAACAATATTCCTACCGTCAAATCTGGCCGTGGCATCGTCTTGATTTCCACTTCCAAGGGTATCATGACCGGAGCTGAGGCTCGCAAGGCCCGCCTCGGTGGCGAAATCCTCGTTCAGGTTTGGTAAGCTTGTCTTTTCAAGCAAAATATGCTAAAATTAACCCCGAATAATAACTAAGGAGACTTATGAGTCGTATCGGAAAACTACCAGTGGACATCCCTGCTGGCGTGACAATTACGGTCGGCGACGCGGAAATCACCGTCGCAGGCCCTAAAGGCACGCTCCAAGTAGCCGTCCAGCCCAACATCTCTACTACTGTAGAAGGGAATCAAGCTCTTGTCACCCGCAAGGATGACGAACCGAAAACTCGTGCCTGGCACGGTTTACAAAGAGCACTATTAAACAACGCCGTTCAAGGTGTTTCAAAAGGTTTCGAAAAGAAACTTGAAATCAACGGTGTTGGCTTCCGTCTTTCTGGCGGTGGCAACCAAATTGAAATGGCCCTCGGCTTTTCACATCCAGTAAAATACACTGCTCCAGCAGGTGTTGAACTTAAAACCGAAAAAATGGAAATCACCGTTTCTGGCATCGATAAGCAAAAAGTCGGTCAAGTTGCGGCCGAAATCCGCAGCCTCAAGAAACCTGAACCATACAAGGGTAAAGGTATTAAATACGCCGATGAAGTAATCATCCGCAAAGCAGGAAAGGCAGGGAAGAAGTAATGAATAAGTTTTACCGTGCAAAACGCACCCGCGCCAACATCCACGGCACCGCTGAACGCCCACGCCTTAGCGTGAATATCAGCAACAACCACATCATCGCCCAACTCATTGACGATGACAAACAAATTACCCTAGCCTACGCTTCTACGGTTGGCACCAAACTTACCGGCACCAAAACCGAAAAAGCTGCCGCTATCGGTAAAATCATTGGCGAAAAAGCCAAAAAAGCTAAAATTACCAAAGCTGTCTTCGACCGAGGCGCAAAACTTTATGCTGGCCGTATGTCTGCATTAGCCGATGCTGCTCGCAAAGAAGGATTGGAGTTCTAATTATGACCGAACAAGCAAAACAACCTCGCGTAATTAACAAATCTGGCACCACCAAGATGACCGATGCCGTTGCTGCCACCAAGCAAACCAAAGACATTGCTGGCCGCAACATCGAAGGACGTAACCGTCGCCGTGATCGCGTCAAAGCTGATGTCGCTCCTAAAGAATTCGACGAAATCGCTATCAATATCGATCGTGTTTCTCGCACCGTTAAGGGTGGCCGCCGTATGCGCTTCAAAGCTCTTGTTGCAATTGGCAACCACAAAAACAAAGTTGGTATTGGCGTAGCTAAAGGCATGGATGTCACTTCTGCCGTCCAAAAAGCCACCAATAAAGCTAAGAAAAACATGATTGAATTCGCTATCGATGGTGAAACTATCTGCCACGAAGTTGAAACTAAAGTCACCGGCGCCAACGTTTTGATGAAACCAGCCGCTCCAGGTACTGGTATTATCGCTGGCGGCGTCGTCCGCTCAATCATCGGCCTCACCGGCGTTAAAAACCTTATTTCTAAATCTCTCGGTTCAGCTAATAAGGTTAACATTGCCTATGCCGTCATCAAAGGTCTTAGCCAACAAGTTCCACGTTCCGAGTGGAACCGCAAACCAGCTGCCAAAGCAGCCAAAAAGGAGACCAAATAATGAAGTATCACAAACTTTCAGTCAACGCCAATACTCGCCCTAACCGTAAGGGCCGCGGCATTGCTGCCGGACAGGGCAAAACCGCTGGTCGTGGTACCAAAGGTCAAAAAGCTCGCACCGGCCATAGCAAAATGCCTGCCGGCTTCATGGGTGGCCAACGCGCCATCATGCAAGCTATTCCAAAGCTCAAAGGATTCAAGTCTCTTCACCCTAAAGCCGAAGTGGTTTACACTGAAAACCTCAATACTCTTAGCGGCGAAGTAGACAACTTTGTCTTAGCCGAAGCTAATTTAATTACTTCTCCTTTTGTTAAGGTCAAGGTTATCACTCGAGGCGAGCTAACTGCAAAAATCAGCCTCAAGACTCAATTTGCTAGCAAAACTGCTATTTCTGCTCTAGAAAAAGCTGGCGGCAGCTTCCAAAAAGTCGCTGTTCCGGGCCGCGTTAAAGCCGCCTAATAAATCGTCTCTTCAAGTTATTTTTTCAATCAATCGAAAACGCTTGAAGAGACTTTTTTTTCGTGCTATCATAAATAAAACAATTAAAGAGTAATTATGCAGTTTAAGACTATTTTTAAATCCTTCAAAAACCGTGATATGCAAAAACGCATTCTGATTATCCTTGGCATTTTGGTCGCCTATCGTATTTTGGCCCACATCCCAGTGCCTCTAGGCGAGGCCTCCACCTTCAAAGAAGCCATTCAGAATCTCATCGCCAAATCTGATTTCGGCGGTTTTCTCAACCTAATTTCTGGCGGTGGCCTTACTGCATTTTCTATTATTCTAGTCGGGCTTTCACCATATATTACCTCTTCAATTATTTTGCAGCTTCTCACCAAAGCCATCCCTCGCCTTGAAGAAATTTCCCAAGACGGCGAATCCGGCCGCCGCAAAATCAACCAATGGACTCGCGTTGTCTCTATCCCTCTAGCTGTTGTTCAATCAGTTGCTTATATGTTTATACTTTATCAGTCAGCCTTAGCTTCAAACACCGCTGTGACCGTTCAGCCTTCCACCTTCGACTGGGTGCTCTCCGCCACTGCCATGACCGCTGGTTCCACTCTCCTAATGTGGCTTGGCGAGCTTATGACCGAACAGGGCATCGGCAACGGCATTTCTATGATTATCTTTGCCTCCATTATTTCTCAGCTTCCTACTACTCTCGCCAGCCTAGGAGCGGCACTCTTTGACACTTCAGCTGGTTCGCTCTCTCTCTTCGGATGGCTCAATTTGCCAGTCAATCCTACGATTTTCTTTATTCTACTCGGTTTCAGCATTGCGCTACTAATAGTCATTTACTTCTTGGTCAAAATCAATGAAGCCCAACGCATCATCACTATCAACTATGCCAAACGCGTCCACGGTAACAGCAGTTACGGTGGCATCAAATCCATTCTACCAGTTAAGCTGATCGCTGCCGGCGTTATTCCTGTCATCTTCGCCACCGCCTTCTTGTCGCTTCCTTCACTAGTTGGTCAAGTCATTCGTAGCTTCAGCCCAACCAACGAATTCGCCGGCACACTCATCAAACTATTCACCGCGCCCAGTGCCTCCAACTTTGCTACCCAATACCCTAATGGCATCAACTTGCAATGGTTCCTCTATCCTGCTCTTTACTTCGTTCTAGTAGTTGTCTTCACCTACTTCTATACCTCTATCATCTTTAACACCAAAGAAATCGCCGATAATCTGCAAAAACAAGGTGGGTTCATCCAGGAAGTCCGTCCAGGCCTCGCCACTGCCACTTATCTCGATAAAGTAGTCACCCGTCTCAATTTCTTCGGAGCTTTCGCCTTAGGTCTCATCGCCATGCTGCCCTTTATCACCGACTATGTTTTCATCGTCATTACCGGCAAGCCGATCGGCCTTTCTCTCTCTGGCACTGGTCTTCTAATCGTTGTCACCGTTGCTCTGGAGAACCTGCGTCAGCTCAATTCCCGCGCATTAATGGTAACCTACGACGATTACAAATAAATGAGTCTTAAGATATTCAACTTCAAAAAATATCTATTAATTTTTGGCAAATTCCTCCTTCTAGCTGCAATTCTAGGCTTCTTTCTACGTGTTGCGCTCTGGGAAAAACATTATTACACCACCAAAGAAGGTAGCCAGCGCATGACGCCTACTGTCAACAATAGCGCAACCGAAGTTGATGAGACCATGCCTACTTCTACAGAGCTCGAAGAATATACCGTCGCTCCAGACCGCCCACGCTATTTATCCATCGAAAAGCTCAGCATCAAAAATGCCCGCATCATAGAAATCGGGCTAGACAAATCCAAACAACTCGGTACCCCACTCAACATTTTTGACGCCGGTTGGTATCGTGCTTCATCTAAACCAGGGCAAGGTGGCACTATTCTTATCGATGGACACAACGGCGGCCCAACCCGTTCTGGTATTTTTAAGCGTTTGCCAGAACTTGCCAATAGCGACCTTATTACCATCGAGCGTGGAGACGGCACTATTTTCAAATACAAAGTCGTCGAAAACCTCACCGTTCCGCTAGGAGACGCCGACAAACACATGGCTAAAATGGAACAATCTCCCGTTCCGGGCACCGAATCACTCTCGCTCATCACTTGCACCGGCACTTGGTCTCAAGCCCAGCGCACCTACCTCTCTCGCCAATTTATTCGGGCTATTTTAGCTGAATAATCCCACATAAAAACCTTTACTTTAATCTCAAATTCTGATAAAATAGATGAGTAATTTATGGCTAGTCAAAAGGAAGTGATAAAACTCACCGGTAAAGTCGTTGAGGCTCTGCCGAACACCCAGTTTCGGGTTGAACTCGAGAATGGTCATATTATTATTGCCCACATGAGCGGAAAAATGCGTAAAAACTACATCCGCCTAGTACCGGGCGATAGAGTCGAGGTTGAGTTAACCCCTTACGATCTTACAAAGGGCAGAATCAGCTTCCGTCTCAGAGATTAATATTAAAGTGCTAATCTACCTGAACTTATAAGCAGATAGATGGGCGCATAAAAGGAAAGGATTTTGACACTTATGAAAGTACGTGCAAGTGTTAAAAAAATCTCCCCTGATGACATTATTGTCCGCCGCAAAGGTGTACTTCGCGTCATCAACAAGAAAAAACCTAAGAATAAGCAAAGGCAGGGTTAAGCATGGCAAGAATTGCTAGTGTCACGATTCCGTCCGAAAAACAAGTGCAGATTGCGCTCACTTATGTTTTCGGCATCGGTCGTACCACTTCAAAAGCCATCCTTGCGGAGGCTAAAATAGAGCCTACCACTCGGGTGAAAGATCTCACCGAGGCTGAGGAACAAAAAATCAACGACATCATTTCTAGCAAATACGCCGTTGAAGGTGATCTCAAGCGCCTCGTGACCAACAATATCAAACGCATCAAGGATATCAATTCCTACAAGGGCATTCGCCACAAAGCGAAGCTCCCTGTAAACGGCCAACGTACTCGCACGAATGCACGTACTCGTAAGGGTAAGGCGATCGCGGTCGGCGGTGCACAACCAAAAGCAGCAAGTAAGACTTAAGGGTAATTTATGACAGAAGAAGTAAAAAATATCGAAACCCCCGTAGTTAAAACTAAGGGCAAAAAAGGCAAGCGCGTGGTCACCTCTGGTCAGGTCCACATCCAAGCTACCTTTAACAACACTATTATCAGCATCTCTGACAAAAAAGGCCAGGTTCTTTCCGCTTCTTCCGCTGGAGCCAACGGCTTCCGTGGTAGCAAGAAAGGCACTGCTTATGCTGCTCAAATCGCTGCTGAAAAAGCCGCCGGTATCGCCAAAAAAGATCACGGTATGAACAGCGTTGACGTTTTTGTCAAAGGTATCGGCCTCGGTCGTGATAGCGCCATCCGTGCTGTCTCCAGCCTTGGTATCAAAATCGACAGCATCACCGACCGCACTCCAGTTGCACACGGTGGTGTCCGTCCTAAAGGCGAAAGGAAACCATAATGGCACGCGATAATTCCCCTATTGTCAAACAGAGCCGCCGCGAAGGTTATGCCCTCGCTCCAAAAGCTCACAAAGTCATGGCTAAAAAATCCGGCATCCCAGGCGAACACAGCAATATGCGCGTTCGTGGTGGCAGCCTCTATCTTAGCCAGCTTCGCGAAAAGCAAAAAGTTCGCCGCCTATACGGCTTACTCGAAAAACAATTCGCTAAACTAATGAAGGAAGCCTTCAAAGGCGAAGGTCTGGCTGGTGAAAACCTCTTACAATTCCTTGAACGCCGCGCTGACAATACCGTCTTTCGAGCCGGTTTTGCCACCACTCGTCGTCAAGCCCGTCAATTGGTTTCTCATGGCCACTTCCTGCTCAACGGTCGCCGCGTCGACATTCCTTCCATCCGCCTCAAACCAGGCGATGTGCTCGAAGTCCGCAGCAAATCTCAAAAATCCGAATATTTCAAAAATCTTGAACAAACTGTTGCCAGCTCATCACAATCTACTCTTAGCTGGCTCAAGGCAGATGCAAAAAAGATGAAAATTGAAATCACCGGACTACCAAAGCGCGAAGAAGCTGAGGTGGGCATTAACGAACAACTAATCGTCGAGTATTACTCACGCTAAGGAGAAAATATATGACAACTAAAGTTATCCACGAAGCAACTCTCGCCGAAGTTAAGGACCTTGGTCCAAACAGCGCCGAATTTGTCATCAAGCCTCTCTATTACGGCTACGGCAATACTCTCGGTAACTCTTTGCGTCGTGTGCTTTTGTCTAGCATCAAAGGTGCTGCCATCACTGCTTTTAGCATTGAAGGCACCACCCACGAATTCACCGCCATTCCTGGTATTCGTGAAGATGTTGTAGACATTATGCTTAATCTCAAGAACATTCGTCTCAAATCTCACTCCGAGGCTCCAGTCGAACTTACTCTTGAGATCAAAGGTAGCGACCAAAGCGCCAAAGATGGCGATCCGCGCGTTGTCGCTGGCGATATCAAACTCCCAGCCGACATCGAAATTGCTAACCCCAATCAGGTTATCTGCCACATCGATGATCCAAAATTTGTCCTCAAAATGCGTTTCATCGTTGAGACTGGCCGCGGATATCTCACTATCGAGAAATCCAGCGCTGACCGCGTCCATAGCGATATGATCGCTCTCGACGCCGTCTTTTCACCAGTTCTTCGCGTCCGCTACAAAGTAGAAAACACTCGTGTTGGCCAAGATATCAATTTGCAACAGCTCACCATGTCGATTGACACCGACAGCACCCTCACTCCACGTGAAGCTTTCGAAGAAGCTGCTGCTATTCTTGTCAACCAATACACCGCTCTCGCTGGTGCCACTCAAGTTGAGACTGCTCCAGCCCCAGGCACTTCCCGCGAAGAAGAGGAATCTGGCCTCATGCTCAATATCGAAGAGCTTGGCCTTTCCGCTCGCACCGCAAACGCTCTCGTCAACAACGAAATTCGCACCATTCGCGATCTCATCATGCTCTCTGAGTCCGATCTTAAAGAGCTCAAGGGTTTTGGCAGCAAAGCGCTCAGCGAAGTCAAAGATAAACTAACGGAGTTAAACATTTAATATGCATCGCCACGGATATCAAGGCCGCAAATTCGGCCGAGAAACCGACCAGAGACTGGCACTCATGCGTGGGCTGATGTGCTCTCTGATCAAACACCAATCAATTAACACTACTCTTGCCAAAGCCAAAGAAATGCGCCGCGGCACCGAGAAACTCATCACCATCGCCAAACGTGGTGGCTTGGCCAACCGCCGTCTCTTGATCGCTCGCCTCAACAATCTTGAGCTAGCCGATCTCTTGATCGACGTCATCGCCCCACAAATCAAGCGCGATTCAGGTTATTTGCGCATCGAACGCACTGGTTTCCGCAAGGGCGACCACGCCGAGACTGCCACCATCTCCTTTGTTGATGAGATCAATCTAGACGTCAAAACTAAAGCCGCCGACGCCAAAAAGGAGACTAAGTAATGAAAACCTATTCTCAAAAAACCGCTGAAATCTCCCGCGACTGGTATCTGATTGACGCCTCCACTATGCCTCTTGGCAGATTAGCCGTCATCATCGCCGACAAATTGATGGGCAAGTCCAAAGTGACCTACACCCCTCACACCGACAACGGCGATTACGTAGTCGTCATCAACGCCAAAGACCTCATTGTCACTGGCAACAAAATGGTCGAGAAAATGTATCATCACTATAGTGGCTACCCAGGTGGCCTCAAGAGCCTCAAGCTCGAAGAAGTAATCGAGAAAAACCCAGCCATCGCTATCGAGGCTGCCGTCCACGGCATGCTTCCCAAAAACAAGTTGACCGCTCCGCGCATGGCTAGACTTCGTGTTTTTGCTGGCGCAGAACACGCTCACACCGCTCAAAACCCAAAGGAGATTAAATAATGGCAACCGCAAAATATACCTACGGACTTGGCCGCCGCAAGGCAGCTACC